>CAZIHY010000005.1:38349-41996 GCA_964539115.1 uncultured Oscillospiraceae bacterium | reverse complement strand
ACTATTCAGATTTGGAGAAAATCTATGACATTACAACAACTAAAATATATCGTTACAGTAGCTGCAAAGGGTACGATAAGCGAAGCTGCAAAGGAATTATATATTGCCCAGCCAAGTCTGACGGCCGCAATCAAAGAGCTGGAATCCGAACTGGGCATCATTATCTTTAAACGCACAAATAAAGGTGTAATCCTTTCAATTGAGGGTGAAGAATTTCTGGGATATGCCCGCCAGGTCATTGAGCAAACCAGCTTGATTGAGGAGAAATATTCCGGAAAAGCCAGCAGAAAACATCAATTCTGTGTGTCTACTCAGCATTACTCCTTCGCAGTGGAGGCTTTTGTGGATCTACTGCATGAATACGGCGGCGAAGAATACGATTTTCGGCTGCGCGAAACACAAACTTATGACATTATTGAGGATGTAGCGAGGCTCCGCAGCGAGGTAGGCGTACTGTATCTCAACAAATTCAATGAAACGATCCTTCGCAAAACAATTCGTGCCAGCGATCTAAAATTTCAGACTCTGTTTATAGCAAAACCGCATGTTTTTGTCAGCTCTAACAGTCCGCTTGCATGTAAGCCCTTAATTTCATTGGACGATCTTGCACCATATCCCCGTCTTTCTTATGAGCAGGGAGAGCACAACTCGTTTTATTTTTCCGAGGAAATTTTAAGTACGTTGGAATGTAAAAAAGATATTCTGGTGTGTGATCGGGCTACATTGTTCAATTTGCTTATCGGCTTAAACGGTTATACCATCTGCAGCGGCGTTATAAGTGAAGAACTGAACGGAAAGAACATTATATCCATTCCTCTTTTGGTAGACGATTATATGGAGATCGGATATATAACACACAATAAAGTTGTACCCGGCCGATTAGCGACCCTCTACATAGACGCGCTGAAACGGCACACACAGGGCTTATAAAGAACAGAAAAGTAAACCAAACCTGGTCATATACCTATTAAAATGACGGTTTGCCATAGAAATTATCTATGGCAAACCGTAGTTTTTTCATATTTTACATAGTATTCAAGTAGGAATATACTTAGCTAAAAATATCCATTTGGAGTTGATAATATGCAGTATTCAATTATAGGTTTTCCGCGTATCGGAATACACAGAGAATTAAAATTTGCTACAGAAAAATATTTCCGAAATGAGATCAGCAAAGAGGAACTGTTAAACACGGTTTCTGAGCTGAGGGCAGAGCAATGGAAAACTCAGCGCAGTGCCGGGGTATCGCTTATTCCGTCCAATGACTTTTCCCTGTACGACGGAATGCTGGATACTGCCTTTATGCTGAACGCTATTCCTGAACGCTATCTTGCTTTGGGTGAGGACCCCATTGCCACCTATTTTGCAATGGCGCGCGGTTATCAGGGGCAAAATGGTGATGTTAAGGCGTTCACTATGAAAAAGTGGTTCAACACCAATTACCACTACATGGTGCCGGAGCTGGATGACGACACGCACCTCAGTCTCCGCTCGGACTCCTTCCTTGACGGTTTCCGTCAGGCCCGTTCTCTGGGGATTCTGACTAAGCCTGTTGTAATCGGCCCTTTCACTTTCCTGAAACTGGCACATTGCACCGGCAATAAAACTGCTGCAGACTTTGTGGATGATATTCGGCTTGCCTATATTGACATCCTGGCCAAGTGTGCAGAAGACAGCGTTGAATGGCTACAAATCGATGAGCCTTATCTGGTGATGGATTTGACCGCATCCGATATCGCTCTGTTCTGCGATCTTTACAAAAAACTTCTGGCAAAAAAGCAGAACGTAAAGATTCTGCTCCAAACCTATTTTGGCGATGTACGCGACTGTTATCAGCAGCTATGCCAGCTGTCATTCGACGGGATCGGCCTGGACTTTGTCGAGGGAAAACAGACAGCCTCCCTTGTAGCGGAGTATGGATTCCCTGAAGATAAAACCCTGTTTGCTGGTTTGGTAAACGGAAAAAACATCTGGAAATGTAATTATTCAGTTGTTTTGGATCGGCTGTCTGCGCTAAAAGCTCAGTGCGCATCTGTTATACTTAACACCTCCTGCTCCCTGCTTCATGTGCCATACACAGTGAAGAATGAAACTCAGCTTCCACCAGAAATCACCCGACATTTTTCGTTCGCGCACGAAAAGCTTGAAGAGATGAAAGAGCTTTGCAGATTAGCGGAGCTTACGGATTACAAACAGGATCCGTCGTATTGCGCCAATCAGGAGCTGTTCCAGGGCGGCGGACCGCGCGAGGATCCGGAAGTGCGTGCAAGAATCAGCTCTCTTACAGATACAGATTTTGAACGTCAGACGCCTCGAAAAGAACGCCAGGCTTTACAGCGCAGGCTCTTAAATCTCCCCCCGCTTCCCACAACGACTATAGGTTCCTTCCCCCAGACAAAAGAAGTAATGAGAAACCGCACCAAATTCCGTAAAGGTGAAATCAGCGAATCGGAGTATCGTGAGAATGCAAAGGCTTTTATCAAAGACTGCATCAAACTCCAGGAAGAGATTGGCCTGGATGTGCTCGTGCATGGAGAATTTGAGCGAAATGATATGGTTGAATTCTTTGGTGAGAATTTAAGCGGCTATGTTTTTACAAGCAACGCCTGGGTGCAATCCTATGGCACCAGAGGTCTCAAGCCTCCAATCATATTCGGAGATATCAAGCGTGAAAAATCCATCACGACTGATTACATACAGTACGCCAACTCCCTGACAGACAAGGACGTTAAAGGTATGCTGACAGGGCCTGTCACAATTTTGAACTGGTCTTTCCCCAGAGAGGATATCTCTACAAAGGAAATGATGTACCAGATCGGTCTTGCGATCCGTGACGAAGTACTGGAGCTGGAGCAGGCCGGTATCCGCATTATCCAAATCGATGAGGCTGCTCTTAGGGAAAAGCTGCCGTTGCGCCGCGCTGACTGGCACAGCGATTATCTGGATTTTGCTATCAGGGCTTTCCGCCTGTGCCACGCAAAGGTGAAACCGGAAACGCAGATCCACACCCATATGTGCTACAGCGAGTTTGAGGATATCATTCCCGAGATCGACGCTATGGACGCAGACGTTATCACATTTGAGGCTTCTCGCTCCAAGCTGACTATTCTGGATGCACTTCAGAAGTGTGGATTTGAGACCGAGGTCGGCCCGGGAGTCTATGATATCCATTCTCCCCGAGTACCAAGCGTTGAGGAAATAGAAGTTGCGCTTCAAATCATGTTGGAGAAGATTCCTCAAGAAAATCTTTGGGTCAATCCTGACTGTGGGCTGAAAACCAGAGGTGAAGCAGAGACTGTCGCCAGCCTGACAAACCTGGTAAAAGCCGCAAAGAATATCCGTAAAAGTCTTTGATTTAAAAACTCAATCGCGGGCGACGAAATCAAAAATTATGCAAAAAGCAAATTGTAAACAACAAGTAGTTCTCCATATTGTTTGCAGCTGTATTTAATACCACATTCAAAAAAACGGGCAGACTCATAATTTTCTTTGCTTCTGTACACACTATGACATAGTGTTCTGATTTGGAGGAAGCAAAATGAAAACAACAAAAAATAACCAACTGTTAGCAATACTATTGGTACTGGTGATGCTTCTGTCCGGCTGTGGGCAGAAGGCGCCTGTTGAAACACCTACGGTAACGCCTG
>CAZIHY010000005.1:0-38249 GCA_964539115.1 uncultured Oscillospiraceae bacterium | reverse complement strand
CGCCTGTTGAAACACCTACGGTAACGCCTGCTGAAACACCGGCTGAAACGCCCGCTTCAGCCTCCCCTACAGCGCAGCATGAGGAAATCACAAACGAACTGATCGCCATACTTGAAGACTCACCGGAAACGAAAGAAATGTTGGAAGAGTCCATAGAAAAAGCAAAGGAGATCAACCCCGACAAGACTACCAATCCTGCTCAGACTCTGGAAGAATACTATGATTATATAGACTGGGCAGCAAAGGCCATGCCGTGGAACATTTCCAAGAATGTCGACTCTGACAGCCTTTACACAAAGATCGACCAGAGCCTGAACTACTTCTATTTTATCAACGACCAGCCACTTGACGCGCTGGACGGACAAGACCTTTACAACAACTCTCTTCAATATGCCGAGCCTTATCGCAGCTGGCTTATTAAATTCACTAAGCAATGGGGCGAATATCTCAGCACAACAGATTCGTGGAACCAGGAATACTACGACATGATTTATGCTGATGAGAGCTTTGGACTTCAGGAGACCTGGTATGAGTCGCCTGACAACTGGACGACTTTCAACGAGTTTTTCTCACGCTATCTGAGCTCTCCCGACCAGCGTCCAATTGCTGATGAAGATGACAACTCGGTTATAATATCTCCCGCTGATTCCACGCCGCAGGGCGTTTGGGAAATAGACGAAAACTCCGAAATCGTCCAAAAAGATGGCGTAAACATCAAATCTCAAACCTTCAATTCAATTTCTGACCTGCTGGGTCCCAACAGCGAGTATGCCGACGCATTTGCCGGCGGTATCCTTACGCACACTTTTCTTGATGTGCACGATTATCACCGCTACCACTTCCCTGTGAGCGGAACCATAAAGGAAGTCAACCTCATTCCCGGAGATGACGCAGTGGGCGGATGGATCACCTGGGATGAGGAAAGCGGACTTTATGTTCTGAACGCAGATGTTCCGGGTTGGCAGATGATCGAAACCCGCGGATGTGTCATTGTTGATACAGCGGAATACGGACTGGTAGCACTCCTGCCGGTAGGCATGTCACAGGTGTCCTCTGTGAATTTTGAGGACTCAGTCCAAGTTGGACAGGAAGTCAAAAAGGGCGACATGCTGGGGTATTTCCTTTTCGGCGGCTCTGACTTCATCATGATTTTCCAGGCCGACTCCGGCTTTGAGATGACAGCTCCTACCGAGCGAAGCGGCGGAGAATACAACCATATCCTGATGGGCACAGAATACGGCCGCTTTACGGCCGCTGCATAAAATCCTATTGAAAATATCGGCTATATGCAGCCAGCCGCTGTGGATTTTTCATCCACAGCGGCTTTTTCTTTAAAAAATATCAAAAAATACATTTTCTATTCCATACCTGCATATCATGTTTTGTAAGCAATGGCGCAGACGGAAAGAAGCTGCGCTTTTTTTGTGGGGTGAATTAATTATGTGCGGAATTTCAGGCTTCTGCTGCTTTAAGGAAAATTATTTGGCAGACAAGGGGAAATGGAACGGTGTTCTTGTCGATATGCGGCAGTCCATCGCCCACCGCGGGAGCGATCAGACAGGTGAATATCTAGACGCCAATGTCGGCTTGTCACACACAAGACTGTCCATACGGGACGTGGCTGGCGGTATCCAGCCAATGTGCCGCAAGTCGTATGGCTCAGACTTCGTTATTATTTATAATGGCGAAATATACAACACCGACGAAATCGTTCCCGGTCTCAGAAAAAAGGGTTATGTATTCGAGACCACCGGAGATACAGAAGTTATTCTATACGCATATATGGAATATGGCGTAAGATGCGCCGAGATGCTCAACGGCATATTTGCTTTTGCAATTTGGGACGGCCGCAAAAGACAGTTGGTGCTATGCCGTGACCGGCTGGGAGTCAAACCGCTGTTTTTCTCGCTTCAGCATGGGGTACTTGTATTCGGTTCAGAGATAAAAGCGCTGTTCCGGCATCCGGACATAACACCCCGTGCTGACGATGACAGCTTTAGGGAGATCTTCGCGATAGGCCCTGCCCGTACTCCCGGAAACGGCGTATTCCAAGGAATAAACGAAATACGGCCCGGAAACCTTGCGGTGTTTTCGCCTTCCGGTTTCTCAGAATCAATCTATTGGACGCTGGAAGCAAAGCCTCACAGCGATAATTATCAACAAACGGTGGCTAATGTATCCTATCTCATTCGGGACGCCGTCCGCAGGCAGATGATCTCTGATGTGCCGGTTTGCACCTTCCTTTCCGGAGGCCTTGACTCCAGCGTTATTACGACGCTTGCCTCCGATCATATGCAGACAGAAGGAAAAACTCTTAACACTTTTTCATTTGATTTCGTTGGCAATAACCAGTTTTTTCAATCTAATAGTTTTCAGCCCTCACGTGACAGACCATATGTGGATATGATGCTCTCCCGTCTACCGGTGCGGCACACTTATCTGGAGTGTGACGACAGAAATCTGGCTGACCTTCTCCCCTCTGCTGTGAGCGCAAAAGATTTGCCCGGAATGACAGATGTTGATGCCTCGCTCATGTATTTCTGCTCCCTAGTAAAACAGCACAACAAGGTCGCCCTGACCGGTGAGTGTGCTGACGAAATTTTCGGCGGATACCCATGGTTTTACCGTGAAGACCTGTTTAACGCAAATGGCTTCCCATGGTCTCACGATATCTCTGCGAGGACCACACTGCTTCGGGATGATGTTATCAAAAGTCTTGATCTTGACGGTTATTCGAAATACCGCTACGATCAGGCCCTGGATGCCGTTCCGCGGCTATATGGCGAAAACGCAGAGGAAAGCCGACGGCGGGAAATAAGCTGTCTTAACATTCGCTGGTTTATGCAGACACTGCTGGACCGTATGGACAGAGCAAGCATGTCATATGGGCTTGAAGCGCGCGTTCCATTTGCGGACCACAGAATCGTGGAATATCTTTATAATGTGCCCTGGGATATGAAATATC
The DNA here is from genome assembly GCA_964539115.1 of uncultured Oscillospiraceae bacterium. GTDB lineage: Bacteria > Bacillota > Clostridia > Oscillospirales > Oscillospiraceae > CAKSXP01. The sequence goes on along the minus strand of CAZIHY010000005.1, from coordinate 35,284 downwards.
AAAACGGCACAGAAAAGGCTCTGCTTCGCGATGCCTGTATAGGCTTGCTTCCTCATGAGATACTTTTCCGCAAGAAGAGTCCCTACCCTAAAACATATAATCCGGAATATGAACGGATACTCACACTTAGATTCAGGAATGTGCTCGCCGACAGTAAAGCACCGGTAAACCGTTTTATCGACATGAAAAAAGCTGAGCGTTTTCTCTCATCCCCCAAGGATTACGGCAGTCCTTGGTTTGGCCAGCTTATGGCCGGGCCGCAAATGATAGCATACATGCTCCAAGTAAACGACTGGATGATAAAATATCAAATTGCCTGAAAACATTAGCAGTCGAAAAAAGCTCTCCGCAGCGCCAGACGCTGCGGAGAGCTTTTTTGCCATCATATATAAAATTAAAAAACAAATTGCACCAGCAGCATATACAGTATCGTTCCTGATCCGATGCTCAAAAGCGTATTACCACGCCACAGGTGCATTACCACAACAACGGCTGAGGCGATCAGCTCCGGCTGGCCATATGGAGCCGAGATAAACGAAACGGACTTAAAGCAGTATACAACCAGCAACCCCATCATCGCCGCCGGAAGCATTTTGCCAAGATAGGAAACAAACTCCGGTATCTTACGGTTTTCCGGAAACACCAAAAATGGTATCCAGCGCGTCAGCTGTGTTCCCAATACCACGACGAGAATAATGACAAGAGTTTGAATGGGAGTTAAATACATATTCTTTTCCTCCCCACGCCAAGAATTAGCGCGATGCCTATCATTGAGGGAATAACGAAGGAATCTCCTCCGAACACAATAAGGCACAGTGCAGTACAAAGAAGTCCTATTATGCAGGAAACACGGTTTTCGGGCTTTTTCCACTGGTCAATGAACAGAACGATGAAAAGCGCATTGAGCGCAAAGTCCATGCCAGCCGTATTGAACGTAATCGCGTCGCCCAAAAGTGCACCAATAACTGTTCCGCCGATCCAATACAGCCAGTCAAGAAGCGAGACGCAGAAATAAAACTGCTTTTCCGAAACATCTTCCGGCGGCTCACAGCAGCTCACGATGGAATATGTCTCATCTGTCAGCGCGAATATCAGAAACGGACGCAGTTTTCCTGTACCACGGTACTTCTCCAGCATAGATATACCGTAAAAAATATGGCGCGCATTTACCATGATGCTGAGAAAAAACGCGCTCAGGGGATCAAACACCGTGGTCAAAAGTGTTATAGCAACATACTGCATACTTCCGCAGAATGCAAACACACTCATAAGACCGGACCAGAGAACACCATAACCCTTATCGCTCATTAACACTCCGTAGGCAATACCTAAGATGAGATACCCTGTCAGAACGGGTATAGTTTTGGAAAAGCTCTTTTTAAGCGCCGGGAAAAGCTTTTTCATGTCTGTCTCGCCCCCGTTGCTGAAACGCTCGCCACAAGATTTCCTGATCCATCCTTTATCTCAACAAGATAAGCGGCATAAGACCTTCCGGACCTGAGGCATTTCGCCTCAGCATAAAGTTTATCTCCATACGCAGGAGTAATATAGCTTATCTGACTTGTGAGCGTCACTGTCGGAGCGTTGTTCGTATTGGCTGCAACGGCAAAAGTAAAGTCTGCAAGCGTAAACAAAACTCCGCCCATTACCTTGCCATTTGCGTTCATATGCGCCCTGTTCGGCTCAAGGGAGCATATTGCGTGATCCTTTTCCGCCAACACGATTTTTATTCCCGTAGTTTTCGTCGCAAATACATCTCCAGAAAAGCATTCTCGGGCTTTTTCTGTATAATCCATAATATCATCTCCATAGATATTCTTGATTCTACCAGATTTGCGGTGAAATTCAATTCGGCATATTGTTGAAACCTTTTTAAATACCGTGTATAATATTAGTAATAATTATTATATGGGAGGAATTTTATTGTCCGGCTCTATACAAAACAGAATGACAGAGGGGCGCATCATACCCCAGCTTATTAAATTTGCGCTTCCTCTCCTGGTAGCGAACTTTCTTCAGCAATTCTACGCTCTGGTCGATATGATGATCGTCGGTCAATTTGTTGGCAGCACCGGTCTTTCCGCAGTCACAATCGGACAGAACGTATCTTTTATCCTGACATTTGTCTGTACCGGACTTTCACTCGGCGGACAGGTGCTGATTGCGCAATATGTTGGCGCAAATGACGAAAAGGGCAAGTCTCAGGTCATAGGAACGCTTATGACAATGTGCGTGATTGGTGCTGTTATAATGGGCATTTTTACGCTTCTGGTTTATAAAACGGTGCTCGTCTGGATGGATGTCCCCGCAGAAGCGATGAAGGACGCACAGGATTATACTTTTGTTTCCATTCTCGGTGTTCTCTTCATCTTTGGCTATAATGCAATTTGCGCTGTACTTCGCGGAATGGGCGATTCAAAACGGCCTATGCTTATCATCGGCGTATCCAGCGTCTGCAACATCGTCCTCGACCTGCTTTTTGTCGGACCTCTGAAGATGGGCGCAATGGGCGCTGCGCTTGCAACCATTCTATCGCAGGGCATTTCATGCGTTATAGCTGCTGTATATCTTTATCACAGACGGGAAAGCTTCGGCTTCGATTTTAAGCCGCAAAGCTTTAAGCCTGATCCGGGAAAGCTAAAGGCTATACTGAAAATCGGTGTTCCAACAGCTATAGAGATGGTTATAGTTAATCTTTCTTTTATGTTTGTTGTGAAGCTCATAAACGCATACGGTGTCTCCGCTACGGCCGCCTACGGCGTGGGAGAAAAGGTATGCGGCATACTGCGCATAATGGCTACGGCAGTCGGAACCGCAGCCTGCACGATAGAGGGCCAGACAATGGGTGCAGGAGACCCAAAGCGCGTTTCAAAGGTTGTTTGGAGCAGTCTGCTTCTCGGCTGCGCGCTTAATCTAATCGGAATGGTAATAGTAATGCTTTGGCCCGCGCAGATATTTGGATTGTTCGACAATGACCCCGAAACAATTAAATTCGGCATTGGATACATACATATCGTCGGCTGGGGTTTTCTGGGCTACTCATATATGAACGCGTTCAACGGCCTTGCCCGCGCCGTAGGAAACGCCGTGCTTGTTATGGTCGGCTCTATCCTGGATGGCTTTGTGCTCAGACTTGGCCTGGCTTATATTCTGGGTACAGTTGCAGGACTCGGTCTCAACGGCGTATATCTAGGTCTCACGCTCGCCCCCTATGGAGCAGGCTTCGTCGCAATGATATATTTCCTCTCCGGAAAGTGGAAAAAGCGTATGCTTGTAGAGAAAGCATAGTTAAAAAACGGAGTTTTCATTTAAGAAAACTCCGTTTTTTCATTTTCCCAACAAATGCTTCAGGGCGCTTGTAAGCCCATTCACCGTCAAACGGTACATTGGAAATTCCTTCATTATCAGCTTGCAGGTATAATCCAGATAATAGTCCGTATCGAAACTCGTGGGATTGAGCCAGACGTTGTGCTTATACCTGTCCCTAAACCGGCAAAGCCACTGCATGCCGGAAACCCCCTCCGTCGTACCGTAGCCATAGCCAAAATATCTGCGGTAGACAAGCTCCTCCGGAGCCATAGCGGCATCTCCGACGAATATCAATTTATAGTCTGCCGGCACGCTTTTGAGCACAAATTCCGTGTCGATCTGGTCGCGGTATCTCAGCGACGGGTTGGTATACAGCTTTGAATATACACAGTTGTGAAAGTAATAGACTTTCAGGTCTTTGAAGTGATTCGAGCTTATCGCGGCCTTAAAAAGCCTGCTGCATAGCGCGCTGTAATAATCCATAGAGCCGCCGGAGTCAATAAGCATCAGAAGCTTTACCGTATTGCGCCGCGGTCTGCCGTATACGAGGCTGAGGAAGCCTGCGTTATCACTAGTCTCCTCGATCGTTGAATCAATATCGAGTTCTGTTTTTGGAGCATCTATATGGGTCGAATATTGCCGCAGAGTACGGAACGCCATTGAAAACTGGCGCGTATCGAGTGTGTTGTCGTCGCTCCAGTCTCGGAACTTTCGCTCCCCTGCCACGGCGAGGGCCCTGTGGTGGCGGGACTGCCCGCCGACTCTGATACCACGTCTGGAAGCGCCATTGTTCCCAAATGGGCTGACGCCGCGCGTCCCGACCCAGTGATCGCCGCCGTTGTGTTCCTCTGTCTGCTCGTCAATACGCTCGGCAAGCATCTTTTCCATATCCTCGAGCGACAGATGCTCAAGCCATTCGGCGCGACCCATATCATATTCAGTGTCCCCATCCTCGGGGTGGCTGAGCCACTCCATGAGTTCATCCGGTATCTCCCCGGTATACTGCATGTCTTTAAAATATTCCAAAAAAGCTGCGTCAAACTTATCGAAATTCGATTCCGTCTTGACCAGTATAGAGCGGCTCAGATAATAAAACCCCGTGAGTCCGGATTTTCCAAGGCCCATATCCAAAGCTTCAGTCAGTGTCATCCACTCATTCAGGGAAACCGGAACGCCCTTTGCTCTCAGCAGAAAGAAAAATGGTTCAAACATCGCCTTATCGCCTCAGCGTCTGCGCGAGCGCATGGCATCTATATCCTCATTTTTCTTGAGAAGAACACCTGCAAACGGTATCGTCTTCCCTATCCGATCGACATCGACTCCGGCCGCAGAAAGCGCGCTTATCCAATCGATCACCTCGGAGGTGCTGGGCTTTTTCTGTATTTCCGGCAGAGAACGTATCCAATAAAACGCCTCCAGGACATGGTCGATCAGGTGTTCCTCGTAATCAGGAAAATGAACCTTTATTATTTCGCGCATAAGCTCTTCCCCGGGAAATTCGATATAGTGAAAGATGCAGCGTCGCAGGAACGCATCCGGAAGCTCCTTCTCGGCATTGGAGGTTATGATGACGATGGGCCTGTGCTTTGCGGTTATCGTCTCGCCAGTCTCGGGAATATAGAACTCCATGCGGTCAAGCTCCCAGAGAAGATCGTTAGGAAACTCCAGATCCGCTTTATCTATCTCATCTATAAGCAATACGCGTTGAGCATCCGCGGAAAATGCCTCGCCTAATTTGCCAAGCTTTATATACTGTGAAATATCGTCAACGTTCTTTCCGCCAAACTGGCTGTCATACAGACGCTGCACAGTGTCATAAACATAAAGCCCGTCCTGCGCCTTAGTGGTTGATTTTATATTCCATATGACGAGTTCCAGTCCCAATGAGTCTGCGATCGCCTGAGCAAGCATGGTCTTACCCGTTCCCGGCTCGCCCTTTATGAGCAGCGGTTTTTTGAGCGCAATAGCAATATTGACAGCATCTGTCAGTTCTGGAGATACAACATAGCCGGTATTGCCCTTAAATTTAGAAAATGCCATTAATATATCCTCTTTTCGTTTTTCGCATATAATCAATATATTAATTTCAAACTATCATTCTGTCAATCCCGCATCAAAAAACAAATTTCGCTTTACTTTAGACCTGTAATTTGTTATAATATTTTTATAATATGCGCCCGTAGCTCAGTTGGATAGAGTGTCAGACTCCGACTCTGAAGGTCGTGGGTTCGAATCCCGTCGGGCGTACCACGTCGGAGCAAGCTCTATATTCGCTTGCTCCGACTTTTTTCAAAAGTCAGAGCGCGCTCATTCCGCTGCTCCTCCTTTCAAAATTGCAACCGCTGTGCTGGGTTGCGATTTGGTTGGTGCAAACCTGAAGATTTTTCCTTGAAAGTGTACGCGCTTTTTGTTATACTTCGGTCCGACGAAGTGGTTCTCGCACCAATTATTCATTTAACGGCGGCAATGAATTCTGCCTATAGCAATTCTCCACCGCCTATGGGTTATTTTGAACTTTGTCGATACTCCGCAAGGTTTTTTTGACTTCTTCGTTATCTCTGAAAAACTCATATTCTTCTTTTGTTTCAATTTCAGAAATAAACGCATGCGTAATATTATTTGCTATATCTCCAAACAACGCAATAAGCAAATGAGGAACAACCGTCCCATAATGCCATAGCCCCATAAGATCAACCATCTTAACTGTGATCTCTGCTATTTCTTCCGCTTTATTTTGATTACCCGTTTGTTCTTCAATTTCAATCAGCCTGTATAGATAGTTTTGGATCCTCATAGCAGTTTGTATGATTTTGCCTTCCAGCAAAATTGACGCCGCGTCCTCATCTTTCTGATTCATAAGGATGTATGCCTGTAATATAGCCTTATTACTTACTGCGTAATTATACCAAAAAGTAAGACATCCGCCGTTACAGCGGATGTCTTACTTTTTTGGCAGTTACTCTGCGTTTGCAGCGGCGATACCAGCCTCGCGTCCGAGGGTCATCGCCATTCCTATACTGACACCGGAAATCGGTGTGAAGTACTGCGTTCCGAATCTGCGTCCACAACAGTTGCCTGTTGCATAAAGTCCCGGTATCTTCTCATAATTCATATCGAGGACCTGCTGGTTTCCGTCTGTAACAAGACCGCCGACGGTGACGAGCATAAAACCGAACTTGGCCGGTGCGCTAACCTGCATAAACAACATATCGGTCAGTGGATCGAGCACTTTCGGGTCGCGGCCGAAGTCCTCATCACGTCCTGCCGCACAGAACTCATTGTAGCGGTGCAGCGACTGCGCAAAGGTCTCCGCAACTTTACCCTCAAGTCCCGCATTTTTCGCCAGTTCCTCAGGCGTGCGGCCATAGAAGACAACATCCGGCTTTCTGCTGCCGCCGGGGCCGGGGCCGGGAGCCGCGGGTCCAGGAGCGCTCTCGTATTTGCCGGTCTCCGGATTCGCTTTTGCAAACTCAAACAATGACTCGAGCTTTTCGACAGCTCCACCGACGCTGACATCGAAGCCGCCATGTGCGGGAACGGCATAGGAAAGCTCATTTTCCAGGCAATGCTCGTCGAAAACCGTATAGGTCTCGCCGCGAACAGTCTGGTTGCCGGAAAATCCTACGATTTCGTTTCCGCCAAACACCTCGTTGCAGAATCGCTTACCGTTCCTATCGAGCCAGACTCCACCAAAGGAGCAATAGCCGCCCATGCCGCCGATCTGGTTTCCACCCATCGTCGGGAGCGGGCGGGTCTCAAGCCTTGCGCCTTCCCAAACGCCCATCTGTATGCCGCGTCCGTTGCGTCCGCCATTGCGCGTAGGCTTTTCGTCCGGAGTATAGAGGTCGGTGATATCGATCGCCAGCTCCTCCAGCATTTCCTGATTGGCAGAAAAATCACCAGATGCCAGTATAACGCCCTTTTTGCCGTTATACTGATAATAATTGCCTTCCCTGTCTTTGCCGATCACGCCGGTAATGCGGTCTCCGGTTCTGACAAGCTGCATTGCTTCAATGCCGTAAAAAGCGCGCGCGCCCTCCGCCACAGCCTTATCCTGATTGAGCTTCGCAGTTTCCGGAAGCGACGGATGTCCGGGCCAGCCCATCGGACTGGGATCAGGGAATTGTGCGGTGCCGTTCCAGAAACGATAACCGTTCAGGATAAAGCCGCCGTTGCGAGCCTCTTCCTTAAACTTTTCATTTCCATTTGGCCAGAAGGCGACATGCATATTCTTGAAGCCTTCCTCATCCATCACATCAGTAAACCAGTCAAAGGTTTCCCCGGATCTCTTGGCAAACTTCATTACCAGCTCGCCGTTTGCGCGGTTTCCGGCACGCCTCATCCATTCGTTATAAAATTCAATCGGATCCACTTCCGGCACACCGCGTTCCTTGAGGAATTTGGAATTGAGATGTCCTATATCTCTGCCGTAGCCGGTATAGCGCTCTTCCTTCTGGAACTCAATGCCAATAGTCGAGGCACCGGCCTCCTGCGCTCCGCGGAATGCAGTAGTTCCGGAATAGCCAAGACCTACGACTACCACATCGGCGTCATAGACTTCCTTAATCAAACTCTCATCAATGGGTTCAGGGGGAGTTCTCCAGCTCATAGTAAAGCTCCTTTCAAAATAATACGGATCTTTGCCTTGTTGTTACTTTTATTATAATTAACAAAAAATGAAGCGTCAATTACAATCCAGTTACTATTGTTTGGAATTTAATGCAGCTCCTGCATAAGTCAATCCGTCTTCAAAATAATTTAAGATAAGCTTAAAACTCTGCCTGATTTTATCTTAATATGCCAAATGATAACATGTTGACAGATATTTTCGACGGAGGGATGCAGAATGCAGATTTTCGAAATAGTTCAGACGATCAACTTTATAATCGCAGTTATCTTTGTAATTTGCTACTCTTACCAGCTGTTTTACATACCCGTTACTCTGCTGCACAGACGGCAGAGACCTTCGCCCGCGCCGCTTCGCCGTTATGCTGTACTGATTTCGGCGCGAAATGAGGAGCAGGTGATCGCCCAGCTGCTTGACAGCATAAATAAGCAGGACTATCCCCGAGAACTTATAACGGTGTTTGTAGTTGCGGACAACTGTACAGACTCAACAGCCGATGTTGCCGCCAGACACGGCGCAGTCGTCTACCGCCGCTTTGATATGAAACATGTCGGAAAGGGCTATGCCCTCAATTTTTTGCTGAGACAAATCGCCGATGATTACAATGAGGACGCTTTTGAGGGGTATTTCGTTTTTGATGCGGATAATCTTCTCAAGCGTGACTACATAAGCGAGATGAACAAAGTTTTTTCCGCCGAGCACCCGATCGTTACAAGCTACCGCAATTCGAAAAACTACGGAGATAACTGGATATCTGCTGGTTATTCACTGTGGTTCATGAGGGAATCTGAGTTTTTGAATCATGCCCGTATGATCCTGGGGACAAGCTGTGCAATTTCCGGAACCGGTTTTTTGTTCAGCCGTGAGATCCTAAAAAGCTGCGGTGGCTGGCGCTTCTTCTATCTTACGGAAGATATTGAATTCACCGTCCATAATGTACTTGAAGGTGTGAAAATCGGCTATTGCGGCAGCGCGGAACTCTACGACGAGCAGCCGGTCCTGTTCAGCCAGTCATGGAAACAGCGGCTGAGATGGGCCAAGGGATATCTTCAGGTGTTTAATAAATACGGTTTTAGGCTATTTTATGGGATCTTCAAATATCGCGATTTCGGCTGCATTGATATGTCAATGTCCATTATGCCCGCGATTGCTCTGTCCTTCTCCGCACTCATCTGTAATATCGTTATGTTCTTCTCCGGGCTGTACCTCGGCCAGGATGTTCTTCCGGTGGTCATCTCAGCGCTTGAAAGCCTTATGAACACTTATCTGCTTTTACTGTTCATCGGGGCAGTTACGACAGCTACGCAGTGGAAACATATACATACAACAACACTGAAAAAGCTGGTGTATACGCTGACCTTCCCGCTGTTTATGCTGACATATATCCCAATATCTTTCTGCGCGCTGTTTGCCAAGGTCGAATGGAAACCTATAAACCACAGCGTCGCGGTTTCAATAGATGTTCTCGAAGGCGAAAAAGCATCATAAAACACAGCCCCGTGAAGAAGTATCCTCCGGGGGCTTGAACATTTCTGTTATATCACCATTTTTAGATATTTAACGCTCATTTCAGCGCACTTAAGCGGCGTTTTCCCCGCCATCGGAGCATCCTGCTCAACTACAAACCACTGGGCGTTCGACTCGTCCGCCGCATCAAGTATGGCCTCAATATCATTCATTCCGTAGCCACAAGGCCGGAAACCGAAAACACCGTTTTTGTCTCTGGCGTCGCCTCCAGATTCCATAATGCAGAAAATGTCCTCCGGTTTTTTGCCAATGAGAGAATAATCCTTCAGATGTACGACCGGAGACCTGTCAGAATAGTTCTTTATATATTCAGCAGGCTGCGCTCCCGCGACCGCCGCCCAGCAGGTATCAAGTTCCATGGAGATCTCTGGAAGAGCCTCAAAGAGTACATCAAGCGCATATTTATCCCCGATTGTTTCAAATTCGAAGTCATGGTTGTGATACATAAAGGTAAGACCGTGCTTTTCAGCACAGGAAGCCAGCATGCGCATATCAAGAAGCGTCTGTTCATATGCCTCTCCCCCGACGCGCCGCTTCTCTTCAAGATGCGGAACAGCAATGAATTTACATCCGATCGTGCTGTAAAGCTCCATAACGCCGTCCGGATCAGAGAGCATCTCATCAATAGAAACATGCGCCGAAACAGCCTCCAGCCCGATATCATCAAGCAGAGCCTTTATCTCACCGGCGCCGCGGCCATAGAGTCCCGCGAACTCGACCCCGTCATATCCAAATTCTTTTACTTTTTTCAGCGCGCCTTCAAGGTCATTTTCAAGCTCTCCCCTTATGGAGAAAAGCTGCAAAGCAACGGGCAATTTCCTTTTCATGACATTCCTCCTGAGCTTTTTTCTCAATTGTATCACATTACGCTGAAATTGCAATATTGCACTTCCAGCCGCTGTCCTGTATACTTATTTCAGTTTGAAACAGGAGTGATTTACTGTGAATACTGTAAGACTTGGAAAAAGTGGACTTATCGTTACAAAGCCAGCGCTGGGTTGTCTGCCAATACAACGCCGCAGCGAGGAGGAAGCAGTCCGTATCCTGCGCGCCGCTTATGATGGCGGCATCCGCTATTTTGACACCGCCAACAGCTATTCCGACAGCGAGGAAAAAATCGGACATGCACTCTCGGACGTCAGAGGGGATATTATTATCTCCACAAAGAGCATGGCGCGCGACGGAAAAACACTGACAGAGCATATCGAGACAAGCCTTCGGCGCATGAAAACGGATTACATCGACCTGTTCCAGTTCCATTTTGTGCGGGAGATGATAACCGAGGACAGCGAGATTTATCAGGCGGCGCTCAAAGCAAAAGAGAAGGGCTATATCCGTCATATCGGCGTTACGACCCATGATCTTGAGCTTGCGTTTAGTCTCGTTGACAGCGGCCTTTTCGAGACGATGCAGTATCCGTTCAGCTATCTCTCCCTGCCGCGCGAGTGCGAGCTTGTCGCGCACTGCCGCGAGCTCGACGTCGGCTATATTGCGATGAAGGGTCTGGCCGGTGGCTTGCTGACAAACGCGCGGGCCTGCGCCGCATTTATGAACAGCTTTGATAATGTGGCGCCCATCTGGGGCGTACAGACCATGGAAGAGCTTGGCCAGTGGCTTGAGCTCGCGGAAAACCCGCCCGAGCTTCACGATGAGCTGCGCGAATACATAGAAAAGGACAAGGCCGAACTCTCCGGCTCGTTCTGCCGCGGCTGCGGCTACTGCATGCCCTGCCCTGCCGGGATCGAAATCAACAATTCCGCGCGTATGGACATGCTGATCCGCCGCTCTCCCTGGAGGCCCTATTTCACCCCGAAATGGCAGGAAAAAATGTCCCGCATTGAAAACTGTCTCCACTGTAACCGCTGCAAATCCAGATGCCCCTACGGTCTGGATACTCCCGAACTGCTGAAACGGAATTTAGAAGATTACAGAAACTTTTATGAAGAACACAAAAACGAGCTTTGAGTACAAAACGCCTGCCAAATCACCTGGCAGGCGTTTTCGCTATCATTATTCTATCCACGTTCGCCGAGATAAAGTTGCACACGGCTTTGTATCAGACTTGCTACTTCCTCCACAGACTTGTCCCCTGCAAAGTAAACAGCGGCCTCCTCGGATGCGATCGTTGAAATGATACTGTCCGCGCTCCGTCGTGGAGGAAATTCCAAAGTTTCCTTGCGGAACAGGCCTATTGCCTTTCCCATCCGCCGAAGGAAAGCCAACAAAGTCTGGATAGTCAAAGTAAAAAAATCATATTAAATCAACAACAAATATACCATAAGAGGTATCGTCACAACCGACAACACTGTCGTCATGAATGTGCCGCTGGATGAGAGCTCCTCATTTCCGCCGTACTCGAGACAGAGCATGGTGCAGTTTGTCGCAACGGGCAGCGCCGCCATAACTGTGGTAATTCCAAGGATCATCTGATCCTTAACGAAAAATCCAAACAGGAAATAAACTATCGTCGGAAGAAGCATCAGTTTTATCGGCGTGAATATGTAAAGTCTCCAGTTGCCCAGCATCTTCTTCAGACTCATGCCTCCCAGAGACGTTCCTATAACGATCATCGCGGCAGGAACAACCATATCTCCCAACAGCTCGGTCGCCTGTGCGACAGGCGTGGGGATCGGGATATGCAGCAGGAAAATAATAAGGCTTACAAAGGTAGCAATAAGCGGAACGTTTATCAGCTGCTTGAAGTTAAACTTTACTTTCTCCTTAGCTCCAGACGCAAGCGCTATGCCCAGAGTGTACATAAGGATATTAAATGGAATATTAAACAGCGATGCGAAAAATACTGCATCTTCGCCAAATATCGACGATATTACCGGAAATCCCATGAAACCGACGTTCCCAAAAATGGACATAAATCTGTAAAGCTTCCTGTCGTCTCGCGGCGCGCCCAGAACCATTGGTACAAAGTAAGATAAAACTATCAAAAGCACATAAAAAAGCGCAGATATGCCAATGATTTCGAAAACATAGCCGATCGAAATAGCCGACTCACTATTCATGACAGAAGCGAGTATCATGGCACTCTGACACACATTTATCAGAAGCCGCGAGAGTTTTTTGTTTCCAATGTCGTCCGTTATGCCCGTCTTACGGCTTATAACGCCGATTATGAGTATTATCAGCAGTACGAGCATCTGATTTATTACGGTTGATATGTGCATTATAGTCTTACACTCCAAGCATGATTTTTGCAAAAGCGAAGTAAACGGCAAGAGAGATCGCATCCACTATGGTCGTTATGAATGGACTTGCCATGACTGCGGGGTCAAAACCGACTCGCTTTGCAAGTATAGGCAGCGAACAGCCTACAAACTCCGCACATATGACCGTTACAACAAGCGTAAGGCACACGACAGCGGCAACAAGCGGCGTTATAGCCGTATTCCCCATTATGAGGACGTCAACGACCAAGATTTTTATAAAGTTTGCCGCAGCCAGCGTCGCTCCGCACATAATAGAAACTCTGAATTCCTTCCAGATTACCTTGAAAACGTCACGAAATTCAACGTCGCCAAGGCTCAGAGCACGGATTATCGTAACTGAGGACTGGCTGCCGGAGTTTCCGCCAGTATCCATAAGCATCGGGATAAACGCCGTCAGCGCAACCTGTGCTGCCAGCGCATCCTCAAACGAGGTGATTATCATTCCTGTAAAGGTCGCGCTCACCATGAGCAACAGCAACCAGGGAATTCTGTTCTTGTATATCTCCAGTGAACCGGTTCTCATATACGGCCTGTCTGACGGGGTTATAGCTGCCATCTTTTCGATGTCCTCCGTAGCCTCGGCCTCGATGACGTCGATGACGTCGTCGACGGTTACGATTCCGACAAGACGCCCCTCTTTATCTACAACAGGTATAGCAAGCAGGTCATAGTCCGAAAACTGGTTTGAAACATCCTCCTGGTCGTCCGTCGTCGTTGCAAAAATGACGTTTGTGTCCATTATATCGCCGACGATAGCTTCATCATCTGCCAGCAGCAGGTCCTTTACAGTTATAACGCCCTCAAGCCTGCGGTCCCCGCTGGTTACAAAGCAGGTGTATATCGTCTCCTTGTCCTCGCCGATCTTACGGATACGGGCAATAGACTCACGGACGTTCATATATTTTTTGAGATCCACATACTCAGCCGTCATTATACTGCCGGCTGAGTTTTCAGGATATTTGAGATACTGGTTTATCAGGTTTCTGGTCTCGGGCGTCGCCATGCGCATGACACGCTTAACAACATTTGCAGGCAGTTCCTCCATCATATCGACGGCATCGTCGACGTACAGGTCTTCAACGATGTTTCCAAGCTCTGTATCGGTTATGGAGTTTATGATATACTCCTGCTCCTCTACCTCGAGATTTGCAAATATCTCCGCCGCGAGAGATTTTGAGAGTGTTCGGAAAACCGTCGCCATCTCATTGGGTTTAAGCCCGGACAGAAAATCTGCAATATCAAATTCATTCATGTCCTCAAGCCTGACCTTGAGTTCCCTCATGTTTTTGCTCTCAAGCAGATCCGTCAGCTCTGCTTTTACTTCTTCAAAGTCTTTGTTTTCCAATTCTCTCACCTCTTGCGGAAGTTATTACTTGCATTTACACACCGAGATACTCCTTCTGAGTATCTGACAACCTGTCAAATTTTATATTCATCGTCTCAAGCTTTCGCTCGGCGACTGCTCGGTCAATCTCCGCAGGAACCTTTATCAGCTTCTCCCGAAGTTCGCCTCTGTGGTCCGCGAGATATTTCGCACTGAGCGCCTGAATAGCAAAGCTCATATCCATTATCTCCGCCGGATGCCCATCCCCTGAAGCAAGGTTAACAAGCCTTCCCTCCGCAAGTACAAACAGACAGCGTCCATCAGGCATGCGGTATCCGGTTATATTGTTTCTCGCCTCATAGCTGCTTTCAGCCATTGCGGAGAGCTCATTTAAGTTTATCTCAACATTGAAGTGACCGGCGTTGCACATTACAGCACCGTCCTTCATAAGCGGGAAATGCTCCTTGGTTATTATATCGCAGCATCCAGTGACTGTTACGAAAATATCACCCTCAGAGGCAGCTGCGCTCATCGGCATGACCTCAAATCCATCCATGACAGCTTCGATAGCCTTGACCGGGTCAACCTCACAGACAACAACGCGTCCGCCCATGCCCTTGGCACGCATCGCCGTTCCCTTGCCGCACCAACCATATCCGGCAACCACAACGCACTTGCCGGCAACAATCAGATTTGTAGTACGGTTGATCCCATCCCAAACAGATTGTCCGGTTCCGTATCTGTTGTCAAACAGGTGCTTGCAGTCAGCATCGTTCACCATGACCATCGGAAAACGCAGCGTTCCGGCAGCGTTCATTGCACGTAAACGGTGAATACCGGTGGTCGTCTCCTCACAGCCGCCGATTACGTCAGGGATAAGCTCGCGGTATCTTGTGTGCATCAGGTTAACGAGATCGCCGCCGTCGTCAATTATGATATTAGGGCCGCATTCGAGTACTGCACACAGGTGATGAATATATTCTTCCTCCGTTGCGCCGTGCCATGCATGTACGTCGATTCCGCCCGCCGCCACTGCCGCAGCAACGTCATCCTGTGTTGACAGCGGATTACAGCCGGTGACATGCATCTCCGCCCCGCCCATTTGAAGCACACGGCAAAGATACGCCGTCTTAGCCTCCATATGGACCGAAAGCGCAATTTTAAGGCCGGAAAATGGCTTAGTCCTCTCAAAATCCTCTGCAATCGAGCGCAGTATAGGCATATTGCGCCGTACCCATTCAATTTTCCGCTCTCCGGAAGGCGCAAGGTTTATATCACGAATTTCATACATTTTCGTCATCCTCCATTGTGCCGATAAGTTTACAGCCGCGCTCGAGATAAAACTTGACTTTCTGCATGTCAACGCAGGTGAATTCTCCATTTTTCAAGACGATCTTGCCGTTTATGATAACCGTGTCCGCGTTAACTCCCGCAGAAGAATAACACAACGCCGCGACAGGGTCGCCCAGAGGGGTGAGAGCCGGTGTGTCAAGGTCAAATATTGCAATATCTGCAAAATATCCCTCGGCAATTATACCAGTTTTCCCCTCCAAGCCAAGGGCCTTTGCGCCTCCTGTTGTTGCCATCGCAAAAGCGTCGCGCGCAGACACAGCAAGAGGATCCTCCCTTATGCCTTTGTGTATGAGAGAGACAAGCTGCATTTCGCGCAGCAAGCTCAAGGAATTATTTGATGACGCACCATCTGTTCCGATACAGAGGTTTATTCCCGCCTTTTGCATATCGGGAACGCGGGCAATACCGTTTCCGAGCTTCAGGTTGCTGCCTGTGTTGACAGCGACATTCACCCTGCGCTCTGCAAGTAATGCTATATCTTCATCCGACAGATGCACACAGTGGGCGGCTACCGTTTTTTCGTTCAGAAGGCCGCAGCGGTCGAATAGCCCTATCGGCGACACGCCGTACTTCTCAATGCAATTTTGGACCTCGCTCCTGCTCTCGGAAAGGTGGGTGTGGATCCCCAGCCCCATATCCTTTGCATAGGCGGATATATCACAAAGATAGGCCTCGTCACAGGAATACGGAGCGTGCGGCGCCAGCATAAAGCCTATTGTTGGAAATTTATGACAAGCATCATATTCGCTCAGCGCTTCGGCAAGGCGTCTCGCTCCGCCCTCGACATCGTCTTCTCCTCCGGAAAGGCCCCGGCTGATTACAGCTCTCATACCGCTGTCGAGCGCCGCTTTTACACTGCTGGTCGGGTGCATATGCATGTCCAAAAAACAGGTTGTGCCGCTTTTTATCATCTCCATGCAGGAAAGCACAGCGCCCCAATAAGCTCCAATCTCAGTCATCTTATCTTCTGCTGGCATGATCTTATCAAAAAGCCACGTAGAAAAATCAAGATCATCAGCCCAGTTGCGGAAAGGGCTCATATACGCGTGTGTATGAGCATTTATAAATCCCGGCGTCAGAAGCTTCCCTTCTCCGTTTATCACGGTATCAGCGGAAAAGTCCTCCGGAATATTGTCAATTGAGAATATTTTTTCGCCCTCAATACAGATATTTGCCCTTCTTGCCGTCATATCTGGCATAACGGCAAGAATATCTTTAATCAGAATACCCATTTCGGCCTCCGAACATCAAATTTAGCCGAATAATTTTATCATTATTTTCTCAGTTTTACAAGGAATTTCGACTGCATCAGAAAAAGAAGCGGGAGACTTTTGTCTCCCGCTTCTTGCATATAAAAATCAGACTTTCAGATCAGAGTCCATGTCTCCGAGAATGTCTTTATTCTTCTCAAGCTCCGGATACACGCAGTCCCGCAGAAATTCCTCAACCTGCTGCGGCGCTCTGCCAATGAACGCGGCCGGCTTGAGCTCCGCCCGTATCTCTTCCTCCGTCAGCCCGAATGCTGGGTCAGCCGCGATTCTAGAAACAAGGTCGTTTTCTCCTCCCTGCTCCTTAACGACCGCGCCCGCTGCGACAGAGTGGACACGTATGCGCTCATGCAGTTCCTGACGATCGCCGCCGTTTTTAACAGCACGCATCATTATGTTTTCAGTCGCCATGAACGGCAGTTCCGCCCGAATATGTTTTTCTATCACCTTGTCATACACCTTGATGCCGCTGACAACATTAAGATAGATGCGCAGAAGACTGTCAACAGCCAGGAATGCCTCGGGAATCGAGATTCGCTTATTCGCAGAGTCGTCCAGCGTGCGCTCAAACCACTGGGTCATCGCAGTCATTGCGGGATTCTGGCTGTCCGCCACAACATAGCGGGCCAGCGCGCAAATGCGCTCACACCGCATCGGATTACGCTTATAAGGCATTGCGGACGAACCAATCTGTTTACCCTCAAACGGCTCCTCCAGCTCTTTGAGATGCATCAAAAGCCGCATGTCCGTTGCGAATTTCGAAGCGCTCTGGGCAATGCCTGAGAGCGTCGCGAGCACGAAAGCATCCGTCTTTCGGGAATAGGTCTGTCCTGAAACGGGAACACATGCGTCGAAGCCCATCTCACGCGCAATAAAATCCTCCAGCGCCCTAACCTTATCATGGTCGCCGTCAAACAACTCCATGAAACTCGCCTGGGTACCTGTGGTGCCTTTGGAGCCAAGAAGTTTCAACGTAGATATGCGGTAATCCACCTCCTGCAGGTCGAGCAGAAGATCATTTATCCAGAGCGACGCGCGCTTTCCAACCGTTGTAAGCTGTGCAGGCTGGAAGTGAGTAAAGCCAAGTGTTGGAAGAGATTTGTACTCGTCGGCAAACTCTGAAAGTTTTTCAATAACTGCCAATAGTTCGCGTTTTACAAGCAGAAGCGCGTCCCTCATCTGGATTATATCCGTGTTGTCGCCGACATAGGCGCTTGTCGCGCCGAGATGTATGATAGGCATCGCCTTCGGACAAGCCTTGCCAAAGGTGTGGACATGCGCCATAACATCGTGGCGCAGACGCTTTTCCTCCGCGGCGGCGGTCTCATAATCAATGTCGTCCAGATGCTCCTGCATCTCTTCTATCTGCTCGTCGGTTATATTCAGTCCGAGCTGCTTCTCACCCTTTGCGAGAGCAAGCCACAGTCTGCGCCATGTTGAAAACTTCTTGTCCGAAGAAAAGATATACAGCATCTCATCTCCGGCATATCTGGTAACAAGTGGGTTTGCATAGCTATCGTTGTTCACAGCAATTCTCCTATCCCGTTTATATGTAAGTTCTGTTTACTCGCCAAGAAATCTTTCCAGCCTGTCGAGGCCCTCCCTTATATTCTCCATGGAGGTCGCATATGTCCATCGGACATAATTGGGCACGCCAAATCCGAGACAGGGTACAACGGCAACAAGCTCCGTCTCCAGAAGCGCCGCTGCAAAGTCCGCATCATTTGTAATAACTCTGCCTCCAAGTGTACGCCCGATCTGCTTTTCGATATCCATCATGACGTAAAACGCGCCCTCCGGCTGACGGCAGCTGACGCCCTTTATGCTGTTTATCCTGTCAACAATATAGTTTCTCCGGACCTCAAAAACCGTCCTCATCGCCTCTATGCCGTCCTGATGTCCGACCAGCGCCTCGACCGCGGCCCACTGGTTCATCGTTCCCGGCGCCCCGGTGCTGTGACTTAGATAGTTGGTCATCACCTCAGCTATTTGTTTGTTAGATGCAGAGTAGCCGACCCTCCAGCCGGTCATCGCATATGACTTGGAAACGCCGTTTATAAGTATTGTTCGCTCCTTTGCATCTTCGCTTATTGTCGGGAAGCTGACAAACTGCCTGTTGTCATATACGAGGCTGGAGTATATCTCATCTGATATGACATACAGATCCTCCTCCCGGCACACCTCTGCAAGAGCGGTAAGCTGCTCACAATCATAGACCATACCTGTTGGGTTGACGGGATTATTTATAAGAAAAACTTTTGTTTTGTCCGTAATTGCGGAGCGCAGCTGATCCGCCGTCAGTTTATAGTCCTGCTCCTTTTCGGTATATACGATTCTGGGAACTCCGCCCGCCATCCTTACCATCTGGTAATAGCTGAGCCAGAATGGAGCCGGAATTATAACCTCGTCCCCAGGATCCAAAAGCACGCACAGGGCCACATAAACGTTATGTTTTGCGCCGCTGGCAACAACAATTTGCTCGGGAGTATAGTCGAGATCAAAATCCATTTTGAGACGGTCCGCAGCCGCCTGTCTGAGCTGTGGAATACCAGCAGCCGGTGTGTATTTCGTAAGGCCGCCGTTAATTGCCTTTATAGCGGCGTCCTTTATATTATCCGGAGTGTCAAAATCTGGTTCACCAGTGCCAAACGCGATAACATCAAGACCTTGGTCCTTCATCTGCTTTGCCAGACTGTCCACTGCGATCGTGGATGACTCCCTAACGGCAGAAGCCACTTTGGAAAGCCGTTTCATCTATCGCACCTCATTCGAAAATTTATATTTTATATCATACGCCAAAATGCATTTTATTGCAACCAGGATATGATTTTTTTGATTTTATTCAAGCTTCAAAAACGACAAAAATTCAAAATAATTTACAATAAACAGACGGCGGAAACCCACCGTCTGTTCCCAGGTTTTAAAAAATAATGCATATAAGCCTTTTACTGCCGTCATTTATGATCTTCTCAACGGCCTCTCGCAGCTTAAGCTGCGTGGCGTCGGACATATCCGTCAGCTTCTTAGACAGGCTCTCTGACGCAATATCATATAGTGACTTCCCGAATATATTGGAGTCCCACAGCTTGCTGATGTCGCCATTGTAACCCTGGATCAGGAAGTTCATTATCTCCTCTGAAGCCTGCTCCCCGCCCAATGCGGGAGATACCTCCGTTTCAACATTAGTCATTATCATATGCAGTGACGGTGCGCTTGCCTTTAACCTGACAGCGTAACGGCCGCCCTGCTTGACGATTTCAGGCTCTTCCAGCCTCATATCTTCGCTGCTAGGCATTACCACGCCATACCCTGTTTCACGAACCTCGCGAAGCGCGGCTTCAATCTTCGCATACTCCCGTTTTATGCCTCCCATCTCTATCAGAATCGCCATGAGCTCGGCATCATTTCTTATTTCAAATCCGGTCTCAGCGCTTATCGTCTCGTAATACAGCGAGTCAGTAAGCTCCATCCTGACGCTTATACATCCCGTGCCCGCGGATACTGCTATCAGTGAAGCATTGCTTACAAGCTCCGATTCGGACAGAGATGCAACCGCCGCGTTTGCCTGGCACAGCTTTTTCAGCGTCCCCATTTTCTGTAATATTTCGCCGTAAAGCACGGACTTTATTCCCTTATCAGAACTCAGGGCTTCCAACCATGAGGGCAGATAAACTCCGATTTCGCTTATTGGGAATTCATCCAGTGCAGCGGAGATGATCATTTCGACCTCACTGCGTCCGAGTTCCAGGCAATTAACGCACACACAGCTTACGCCGTATCTCTCTTTTATCTCTTCCAACACAGACTGTGCCTCGGCTGACTCGGGCTCTGCGGAATTCAAAACGACGACAAAGGGCTTTCCAATTTCACGAAGCTCATTTATTACCCTGCTTTCCGCTTCTATGTAGTCTTCTCTGGGTATTCCGCATATACTCCCGTCTGTGGTTATTACTATCCCGACAGTTGAGTGATCGCATATCACCCGATGGGTCCCCTCCTCCGCCGCCTGCGTCAACGGTATCTCAACATCGTACCACGGCGTTGTCACATTTCGCTCCGCCCCATCTTCAAACTGTCCAAGAGCACCCCTGACCATATAGCCAACACAGTCTACCAACCTGACGGAGAACGTAATACCTCCCTCTACGGAGATCGAAACGGCTTCTTCCGGTACAAATTTCGGCTCTGCAGTCGTTATTGTTTTTCCAGAACCGCTTTGCGGCAGTTCGTCGCGCGCCCTCTCGCGGACATAAATGTTGTCTATGTTAGGGATGACTATCGTCTCCATGAAGCGCTTTATGAACGTGGATTTTCCGGTTCTGACCGGACCGACTACACCAAGATAGATGTCGCCGCCAGTCCTCTGAGCAATGTCTTCATATATACTGTTGTCGGACATGCTTATTCCCCCTTATCATTTCTGCTTGATTTATATGTGGATAAGCCCACAGATATGCAGAAGAAAAGGGGGAATATTAATGCTTCAGGCAAAAAATTTTGCCGTTTGTTTATGTGTTTCTGAAATTTTCGTCTCCACTTCTGGGAAACTTTCGCGAACAAGCCGCTCAAGAACCGGTACAACGACATTCTCCGTGCAGAAATGGTCCGCATCAACGAGGTTAATGCCAAGTTCCTTGGCTGTCAAGAAACGGTCATACTTGATATCAGCCGTAACATATGTGTCACACCCAAGGGATACCGCTTTCTCAAGAAATTCTCCGCCGGACCCGCCGCATACAGCAATACGCGAGACCTTTCGCCCTGCATCATGATACCGAAGGCCGTTTGTCTGAAGCACAACCTTGAGCCTTGCAAGAAAGTCCTGCATCAACTCAGCTTCCGGAAGCTCGCCATACCGACCTATGCCGTAAGCGCCCTGTTCCGATTCATGCGCTTCGTCGAGTATCCCTTTGCTAACTGCCCCTATTTTTTCGATTAAGGCGTCGTTTACTCCACCTGTCGCAGAATCAAGATTTGTATGCAGGCATATTGCAGAAATCCCTGATGAAATTAGTGAAACGATCGCTTTGCCTGTCGGCTCCTCATCTGTTATTTTTTTCAGCCCGAAGAAGAGCGGATGATGGGAGATTATCAGCTGAGCTCCAAACTGCGCAGCTTCTTCTATCGTCTGGCTCGTTATGTCCAGCGCAATTAGAACCCTTTTTACCTCTGTGTCGTTCATCCCAACAAGAAGCCCAACATTGTCAAAATCCTCTTTCATCTCATAGGGTATGTGACCAGCGAAAAATCGATCAAAATCCCTTACGGTTGTCATGAAAAGTTCTCCTCTCTTATTTTTCTGAACGCCTCGAGAAGCTCCTGCATTTCAGTCAGATGCACAGAGCCAGCTCCGGCTGCCATCTGTGAACCAACAGCCCTCTCATATTTTAAGATCAGTTCATTCAAAAAAGTCTCGAACAGCGGTTCCTTTAAAACCAGGCACAGCCGGCCTGTGTGCTTCTCTGCCGCGGATAGCGCGCATACACGATCAGCGCCCTTTGCGCAGATTACCGGGTATATCTTTCCGCCGTCCATAACAAGCCTTTCGTCAAAAATCTCATATTCATTCTCAGCAAGCCATGATCTCAGTTTCTCCGACTTGCTCATCGGCTGAAGCAGAATTAGCTCGCAGTTCTTGACCCAAGGTGCACGCTCAAGAATGCCTGATATGTTTTCCCCGCCCATTCCTGCTATAATGACAATATCCGCACAGCCTTGCGCACAGCCTGCAAGACCATCACACAGGATCAGTTCGCATTGTTTTCTCACGCCGGCATCCTCAAGTGTACTGGCGGCGGAAGCCAGAGGCCCTTTGTTAATATCAGTCGCAAAGCACCGGTGCACGACACCGTTTTTTAGCAGCCATGCGGGAATATAGCCATGGTCCGTTCCAACATCGACCGGAACGGAACATGCAGGGACAAGTGAAGCAATAAGCTTCAGCCGCGGCGATAATGATTCATATCTCATATTGTTTTCCCCTAAAATAAAAAGCGCAGGGGCTTATCCCCGCGCTTTCTATTATAAATAAGTGTAAATTAAACAGCCGCGAGAAATGCATTGAGCTTTGCCACAAACTCATCTGCATCAACGCCGTGAACCTCGCATGCCTCGCCAACATTCTCTCCGGAAGCCATGGCGCAGCCCATGCAGTGCATGCCGATGGACTGGAAAAGCGGCATGGTCTCGGGAGCATACTGCACGATCTCGGCAATGACGGTATCTTTAGTTATCTCAAACATAGTTTATCCTCCTAATTGATGATTCGTAGCTATTATACCCTTAATAAAAGTATAATTCAACATAAAAATGCACCGGAATCATCCGGTGCATTTTTAATTACTCTTAAATTGAGAACTTATTTAGCCCTCTCTTCTCTTTGCGAAGCAGTCGCTGCAATAAACAGGTCTGTCGCTCTTGGGCTCAAAGGGCACACGAGCCTCTCCGCCGCACTCTGCGCAAACAGCCGTGAAGTACTCACGGGGGCCGCGGGCAGCATTCTTGCGGGCATCACGGCAGGGCTTGCAGCGCTGGGGCTCATTCTGGAAGCCGCGCTCTGCATAGAATTCCTGCTCGCCGGCGGTGAAAACGAATTCCGCGCCGCACTCTTTGCAAATAAGGGTCTTGTCTTCGAACATTTTGGATCCTCTCTTTTAGTAGATTTCCCATACGGGCATTTATTACGAAACAGCGTTTTCAGCTGCTGTCGCTAGAATAGGTCTGCTGCGCCAATTTGCGTCTTATACGCTGCACGGCATTGTCTATAGACTTCTGCGGTCTGTTAACCTTTTCCGACATTTCCGCATATGAAAGGCCGGACAAATACAGACTCATAATTTCTTTTTCAAATTTTGACAAACACCGTGAAAAGGTGGAAAAAAACTCGGATTCGCTCTCTTTGGCCAGAACCTGTTCTTCAGGAACACGCCTGAACACTTCGCCGTGGTATGAATTATGGGAATTACTTTCCTCTGAGAGGATTTCTTCCAGGGATACGCCCTCATTCAGTGGCAGATGTTTCTTTCGGGAGGCCGCTTTAACGGCAGAAATGAGTCTTCTTTTAATACAAAGCTCAGCGTAAGTTTTGAAGGAAGCTTCTTTCGCGGGATCAAATTCCCTAATTGCAGCGAGGAGGCCGAACATGCCTTCCTGTATGAGGTCCTCGCTGTCGCCGCCGACCAGAAAATATGGCCGGGCACATATACGAACCAAACGGCTGTAACGAAGGGCAAGCTGCTCTTCAGCCCTAAGATTTCCGTTGAGAGCAAGCTGCTGGAGCTGCTCATCAGATAATTGACTATTATTCATATCCATATGAAAACTTCCAAACTTACATTTTTGAGTATAGTTTCAATTCTAGAAAAAGTCAAGCTATTTTTGTTATTTTTCTTTAATATTTTGTGTTTTCCCCTCGCATTCTTATCAAATCTGACAGTTTTTTAGCTGTGTCTTTGGCAATTATCTCATCTGACGACTCAACCATAACCCTTATAAGAGCCTCAGTACCAGAGGGCCTGACAAGGATCCTGCCCTCAGAGCCCAGCCTTTCCTCCTCTGCTTTTATCTCCATATTGATGACTTCGTCGTCCATCAACGCGTTTTTTACCTCATTTCCGCCATCGATAGGCACATTTATAAGTACCTGCGGATACTTGGGAATATCTGCCACCAGCTCTGAAACGCTCTTTCCGGAAGCACATATAACGCTTAAAAACTTGACCGCGGCCAGCTGACCATCCCCGGTCGTTGCATCTCCAAGAAAAATCATATGCCCAGACTGCTCTCCGCCAAGACAATATCCCTTTTCCCTCATACGCTCGAGTACGTTCCTGTCGCCAACACTTGTGCACTCAAGGTTCATTCCGTTTTTCCTGCAGTATTCATGAAAACCGAGATTGGACATGACAGTCGCAACGATCGTATCACTGGACAGTCTCCCGTTTTCTTTCATAAATTTTCCGCAGACCGCCATTATCGCGTCGCCGTCAATCTGGTTTCCAAGCTCATCAACAGCCAAACATCTGTCTGCGTCGCCGTCAAAAGCTATGCCGACGTCATAACCTCCTGCAACAACCATTCGGCTGAGAAGGTCCATATGTGTGCTGCCGCAGCCGTCGTTTATATTGACTCCATCCGGATGATCTTTGATCAGCTCAAGCTGTATTGGAAAGCGGCTGAAAATTCTATTGACTGTTCTTGAGGCAGCGCCGTTGGCGCAGTCGATTATGACCTTGATATTTCTGATCTGTGCTTCTGTCCTGGACGCAATGTGATCAACGTATCTGTCTACAAACTCATGTCCCCTGTTGAGCACATGGCCAATCTCACTGTTGCTTTTGAGAATGAGCTCCTCTTCCCCATCTATTATGCGCTCTATCTTCAGCTCCAGTTCGTCCGACAGCTTAAAACCCTCGCTGTTGAAAACTTTGATACCGTTGTGCTCATAGGGGTTATGGGAAGCGGAGATAACGACACCTGCATCCGCCCCGCTGTCAACGGTTATAAAAGCGACAGCCGGGGTTGGAACCACGCCAAGAGTTATCACATCCGCCCCGGCGGCACAAAGGCCCGCGATAAGGGCGCTTTCCAGCATATCTCCGGATATCCTCGTGTCTTTGCCTATTGTAAAAACCGGCTTGTCACTGCGTACCTCTGAAAGAACCATGGCAGCGGCAACGCCAACCTTATATGCCAGCATGGCATCGAGGCCTTTGTTGACAACGCCTCTGATACCATCCGTACCAAAATATTTGCCCATGTATATACTTTGCCTCCGATAAACTTATATGTCCATCTGCTGCTGCCCGAGATACTCCAGGCCTAGATGCTCATATGCCTTTCTAGTAACACAGCGGCCGCGCGGCGTTCTGGTCAGAAACCCCTTTTGCAGAAGATACGGCTCATACACGTCCTCAAGTGTGACTGCTTCTTCATTTATCGTAGCAGCCAGAGTCTCGAGTCCGACGGGACCTCCATTATAGAATTCTATAATGCTGCCCAACATACGCCTGTCAAGAGCATCAAGCCCCTGCTTATCGACCTCCAACCGCTCCAATGCCTCGTCCGCGACCTGCTGGGTAATGATTCCTCCCGCCGTGACCTGTGCGAAATCCCGTACGCGACGGAGCATCCTGTTTGCAATACGCGGAGTACCGCGGGAGCGCTTTGCGATCTCCACTGCGCCTTCAGGCTCGATCGCTATACCAAGTATTCCAGCGCTTCTTGTGACGATCATCTGGAGCTCCTCGGGTGTGTACAGTTCCAGCCTGAGCGTAACACCGAACCTGTCGCGCAGAGGTGCCGTCAACTGCCCTGAACGGGTCGTCGCGCCTATCAGAGTAAATTTAGGCAAATCAAGCCTTATCGAATTTGCTGACGGCCCCTTCCCGATGATTATATCGATAGCATAGTCCTCCATCGCGGGATAGAGGATCTCCTCAACGGATCTGTTGAGTCTGTGTATCTCATCAACAAAGAGAATGTCGTTCTCCTGAAGGTTCGTGAGCAGCGCCGCAAGGTCACCGCTCTTTTCTATGCTGGGGCCGGAGGTTATGCGCATATTGACTCCCATCTCGTTGGCAATAACCGCTGCCAGTGTTGTCTTGCCGAGGCCCGGGGGGCCGTGAAGCAGAACATGATCCAGCGGCTCTCCGCGCATCTTTGCCGCTTCAATAAATACTTTTAAATTATCCTTGGCCTTTTTCTGACCAATATAATCTGAAATCGTTCTCGGCCGGAGCGAACCTTCATTGGCATCCTCAGGCAGGATAGTAGTTGAAGTCAGCAGCTCCTCTTCGTCCGAAATCCCGGAAAAACTAATGCTCATGCCGTCTCCTCCCTATGATTATTTCATCATCGCTCTCAGCGCCTGCTTGATTACATCTTCAAGTCCAAGAGAGTCAACATCGATCCCCTTGAGTGCGGCATTTATCTCCGCCTGAGCATAACCCAGCACCATAAGGGCACTGACTGCGTCGTTCAGCTTGCCGCCTGAACCCGCCTGAACCGGCATCGCGGCAGCACCGGAGAACGAAAGCTCCTTAGTCTCTTTAGCCATCTTATCCTTCAGTTCAAGAATTATCCTCTGAGCGGTTTTCTTTCCTACCCCCTGCGCCATTGTGAGCGCCTTGTCATCTCCGCTGATTATGGAAAGCGCCAGGGACTCGGGCGAAGATGATGACAATATAGAGAGGGCCGCCTTGGGACCTACGCCTGAAACGCTCAGAAGCATCTCGAAAAGCCGCTTTTCGTCCAAAGTATAGAACCCATAGAGGTCGAAGCTTTCCTCCCTGATATAAACGTATGTATAAAGCCTCGCCTTCTCCCCAGTTTTCAGGCGGGAAAGCGTGTTATTAGTAGTATTGAGCGCAAATCCGACTCCTCCGCAGTCAACAACGGCAAGCTGCGGAAGGACATCAGTTACTATACCATTTACGTGGTAGAACATGTCTCAGCCCTCCTTGTTAAGTTCAAAAGCGAAGTTGAGCTCCGCGCATGGCACAGCGCGAGAGCAACAGCATCCGCTGCATCATCGGGCTTTGGAGCAGTTTTCATTTTGAGTATACGCTTTACCATGTCGATGACCTGCTTTTTCTCCGCTCTGCCATATCCGACGACCGCCTGCTTGACCTGAAGCGGGGTATATTCATATATCTCGAGCCCTGAGCGATATGCAGCCAAAAGTATCACACCGCGCCCATGTGCAACAGAAATGCCCGTTGTTATATTAGTGTTAAAAAACAGCTCTTCAACAGACATTACTGTCGGCATAAAACTGTCTATAAGCTGTGTAAGGTCATTATATATCCTATCGAGGCGCTTTGACAGCTGTTGACCTGCCTCAGTTGTTATAACTCCGCAGGTGACAAGTTTTTGAGTGTTTTTTTCGGAATCCAGAACAGCAAAACCAACTGTCGCTATTCCGGGGTCTATACCCAAAATTCTCAACGTATAACACCTCCGACGTCTTGTATCCGCAATTCATTATATTGTAGCACACTTACACTGTAATGAGCAAGGCTTTTTGATAACAGAGGCTCCGTCCGGTTTCGTATCAGAAAACCGGACGGAGCCTTAGTTTTTATTCATTTTCAGTTTTCTCTGTTTCGTTATCTTGGCTGAGCTTCATAGCAGGTACGATGATATATTTCTTGACAGTCGGATAACAGACATACACGGTCACAAAACCGCAAAGAGCATAAGTCAGAAGCGGCAGACACACAACCGATGCAAGCGGCAATGTGAAAAGTGAAAGCAGCCACACCAAAACACAGACAGCTGTTGAAATAATATTTCTGCCAAGTCCCATGACAATAAACAGCAAAGAGTTTTTGATTATAGCCCGTATGGGAAGAACTACTGTAACTGCTATCAGATAAGAATAGTGCCGCACAAAGGCGAAAACGACTAAAAGCACTATCGAAAGATATCTTGAAATTAAAAACAACGTGCCTACTCCTGCGCTCTGCGCAGAAAAACCGCCGACAATATTATTTACCAGGAGCAGCGTTATCAGAAAATCCAGCACACCTAAAACAACGCCCTGTTTCCAGTTTTCCTTTGCCTTTTCCCACACATCAGAAAACCACGCATGCTCCTCCCTTGTGAAGTTGCGGTAAACATAAGTCATGCCCATTTTAAGCGGACCGTACAGCAGTACCGAAACCACAAGGATGGGAATGTTAAGCGCGTCGGGAATGCCGGAGGTAAAAGCGGCAATAAAACCAATACCGGGCAAAAGATCAGCGTAGCCATCTCCAAAATAAGAGATAAAAAAGCCGTTAGCGGTATAGTAAAAATACAACAGTATCGGCAGCGTTATAAGAAAATAGACGACATTAAGCGAAACAAATCGCCAAAACTTACGGAAGAATATCTCCCAGAAAATAAAAAAACGGTTCTTTTTCAGCGCGCCGTTATTATTTTCAGTTCTGTTTTTATAGTTGTATGGCTTGAAAAGACTCATAAAGTAAACCGCCGTTATCTCAAGCTCTGGGATGAGCCTTGTTGTATACGTCCTTCAGCTGTTTTTTGACAAGCTGGGAGTAGATCTGTGTTGAGCTTATATCGGCATGTCCCAGCATCTCCTGAATGGAACGAAGATCAGCACCATTTTCAAGAAGGTGCGCGGCGAAAGAATGCCTGAGAGTATGCGGAGTTATCGTTTTCTCAATCTTTGCCTTCGCCTGATAGGATTTAATGAGTTTCCAGAAACCCTGGCGCGACATGCGTTTTCCGCTGACGTTTACAAAAAGCGACTGTTCATCAGGTGAGGCAACCATCTGTGGACGTATAAATTCTATGTATTCGCGAAGTGCCTTTATCGCCTTCTGATAAAGCGGAATGTAGCGCTCCTTATCCTTGCTGCGGCAACAAATAACGCCTACTGAAAGGTTGACATCCGAGATATTAAGCGCAATAAGTTCGCTCACTCGGATACCGGTTGCATAAAGCAACTCGAGCATTGCTCTGTCCCGATAGCCCTTCATATCGGTGCAGTCAGGCTGTTCCAGGAGCAGGTCAACCTCCTTGCTTGTGAGTATCTGCGGCAGCTTCTGTGTGTTCTTGTCCGGAACAAGCTTAGTTGTAGGGTTGCTGGAAACATAACCAAGCTGAAGCAAATAAGAATAAAAGCTTTTAAGTGAGGCGATCGCCCTGGAAACGGTCGCAACAGACTTTCCGGAGCTGCGCTGCCAGTCTATATATTCTCCGAGCGTTTCTTCGCCGGCCGAAACCATATCAAGATCCGAGTGCGATTCCAGATACTCGCCAAACTTCCTTATGTCTCTCAAGTAAGAGCTGAGGGTATTTTTCGAAGCCTTTTTCTCATTTGTGAGGTAATCCTCGAATATTCTTAAACATTCTGAATCAGACACTCCGAAAATCCCCCCTTTCTTTCTCTCTTACTATCTGCATAATTAACAAATTTACATAATTCTGCGTGAAAGAATAATAATACAAATTCTGCTTGTAATCAATAGTTTTACAAAAATAAGTTCATTTTTGTGAATTATGCCGATATATTATGTAAACTAAATATCAAAATATTATGTAAACCAAGTGAACTTGAGCTTCATTTTGCCCTTGATTTTGCAGGATTTTTCGCTAGATATTGGGCGTTACAGATAGTAATCACACAATATCTAGGTAATCATTTTTCAATTATGTCAACCTATTGTGTCGATTACTAAATGTATACACTACTTCTTGTGTTTTTTGCGTTTCTGTCTGCTTTTACCACTTTTTAGCGTTCCTCCAAACACGCCGCCCACTACCCCGCAGATAAGCAATTTTAGTGAAAACGCATCAAACCCTGCCTCTGACCCTCTCATTGCAACTACCAGAGCCATGACCACAGCCACGCATAGACCGCCGATCGCACCCATTGGCACCGCGCCTCCCGCGCCATTCGACTTCATAATAAGCCCTGCAGAAATTCCTCCGACTATCATGCACAAAAGCGTCAGTGAATCGGACAGTTTCACTGATATACTTCCGTGCGAAATCAATATCGCAGGTACAAGCATCAGTATTGCCGTTATCACCGTTCCGATAATGCCGGACATTGCGCATCGTATCACAAAGCTCTTCTTCCCTTCCCTGTTCTCAGTTGCGTTCATAAAAAAACCTCCCGATGGATATGTCATTAAAGCATATTCCATCGGGAGGCATATAATTCTATTCAGTTTTGGTCAGGCTATCACTTAGGCTCTTCGGTATTGTTCTTGCCAGTAGTAGAAATGGCCCACTTTGCGACTTGGACGCGAACTCTGTCTTCTCCTGTCTCAAAAGTAATCGTGTCATCCTTGATGCTGACGATCTTACCCATTATACCGCCGATAGTAGTCACGCTGTCACCAACGGCAAGCGAATCACGCATTTCCTGAAGCTTCTTTTTCTTCTTGTTTTCCGGCCGAATCAGGAAGAAATAGAAAACAACTATAAGAACTACAAACATAATAATCATAGAGTAGCTTCCGGTTGCAGCGCTATCAGTGGCTCCGGAAGCGTCCGTGGTGCTGGAACATCCAGTCATGCAAAGACACAGCAGAGCTACAGCAAGGAGCATAGTTATAACGCGGGAAATCTTTCTCAGGTTCATCAATTTTTCCTCCTAGAATGTTTAGCGTAGAATATTATATAGGCAAAAATAGCTAATTGCAAGCTTTAATTCAATCTTTTCGATGCAAAAGCGCCCTCTGAAAAGGGCGCTTTTATATTAGTCATAGCTCTGCGACGCAACAAAGACTTCAAACTCATACGAATTCGTAAAGAACCTGTGAGTATTTGTCTCTGTATCCAGCGCATAGTAGTAATAATTTGTGCTGGCCGGTCCCAACGCCGCATTGATAGAGGCGATGCCCGGGTTGGAAATCGGCGTAGGCGGCAGTCCGTAATTCAGACGTGTATTATACGGGTCTGACGCATCGTCAAGCATCTCCTGCGTCGGCGCCCCCTCATGTTCGGGATGCGAATACAGAGACGTTGCATCTATCTGAAGAGGCATCCCCGCATTAAGTCGATTGTAAATAACGGAGGCGATGTTCGCACGTTCCTCATCGTTAGCCGCCTCCTTCTCTATCATTGAGGCGATAATTATACACGCATTAAAAGTGTAACCAAGATTCTCAGCTTTTTCATACATTTCCGCCGTTATTTTGTAGTGGAAATTCTGGAGGAACTTATTAAGCGCGCTGGACGCCTGCATGCCCTCATAGAAGTCATAGGTATCCGGGAACAGATAGCCCTCGAGTCTTGATGAACTTCCCTTCTCAAGATCTTCAAGAAAAGCGTACGAATAATTATAATTCGCTGCCGCTTCACGCAGATCCTCAACAGAGCATATGTTGTTTGCCTCGAGTCTTGCAAAAATATCCTCTGAAGTAAATCCTTCCGGGAAGGTTACCGTTGTTTCAACCTGTGACTCACTGCCGATCTGCATTTTTTTGACCAGAGCACGATAATCAAAGTTCGTGCTCAACTCGTATGTTCCTGGCTCGATCTTGTAGTCGGCATGAGACAGTTTTGAATAAAGCTTGAAGAGAAATTCATATTCAATGAGCCCTGCATCCTTAAGCACGCTCGCAACAAAATCAATATCAACATTTGGGTCGCCCGCATATGGATCGGCCTCTTCTTCTCCGTCGTCCTCTTCATCGCCATCACGGTTCGTGACCTTGTCTATCAAACCGCTGACAAGCTCTTCTGCCTTTGATGTGTCATCTTCTTCAGCCATCGTATATCCGCTTGCGTCCTCATATGGCGGTATAACAACAACAGCGGTTAACTCTTCCTTGTTCAGCGCAAGGACATCGCTTGCGAACAGCCATCCGACGCAGGCACAAATCGCACTTACGCTGATGATAAACACAGCATACATTATACCGCCAAGAAGGCCGCTTTTTCCGTCACGCCGAAAACGTATCGGATGATAGTCACGCATTTCGTATTCCTCATCATCGCCGTAATCGTAATCGCCGTAATCGTCGTCATACTCATACTCAGCCAGCTCATTCTCGGGAAATTCCGTGAGCTGTTCTTCTGTCTCGTCGAGTTGGGACTTTTTCTTCTTAAACATATCCGCACTCCTAATCGCTCAGTTAACGCGCCACGCGGCGCAAAAATTTTTACTGTCACCGTTCTCCATGTTAAGACATAAGATGTCTCAGACAGGTCGAAAACGACCGTCACCACTAAACCACTCCACGCGCGGAGCCTGGTTTGCAAAATAAAATTTTATAGCGCGTAGAAAGGAATATTATTATGTGTTGTGGAAACGGTAACGGCTGCATTTGGCTCATTATAATCGTCATTCTTCTGTTTAGCTGCGGCGGCTGGGGCACCTTTGGTAATAACTGCGGCTGCGGCTGCGGCAACAACGACTGCGGCTGCGGTTGCTGAGCGCACAGACTTGATCGAAAAAATCAGATATAAATAAACATTACCATTTCGCGGGACCCTTATTCGGGTCTCGCGATTTTTGTTTCGGAAACAATACACTTAACAGGTATATCATATTGATCCCTGGGCAGAGTCCCGAACATCATCCTGTTTCTGCAAAGTCCTATGGTAAAACCCTTGCAGTTTGCAAGATACCTGTCATAATAGCCTCCGCCGTATCCGAGCCTGTAGCCATGCAGATCATATACAAGCCCGGGAACAACTAAAACGTCCCCATCCTCGGGCTCCGCGACCGGCATTCCTTCACGCGGCTCCGGAATGTTTAGTTTGCCGCTTACAAGCTCGTCTCCCTCATTATATTCACGGAATTCCATTTTTCCGCCGCCCAATGTCGCCGGAAGAAAAACCTGTTTCCCGGACTTAAGAGCTCCACCAATCATTGTGCGGGTGTCGACCTCTTTTGACACGCTGTAATATGTGAACACGCGCTTTGATTCCTTATATTCAGGTACCGTTAACAGCATGTACAGGATGTCCTTGTTGCTCTCAAGGAAATAGAACCTGTCTATTGCCGCAAGGCGAGATCCAGCCGAAACCCTTATCTGATGTTTTGCCTGTTCTATATCCATTCTATCTTATTGCCTCCAAAACCGCTGAATATATCTCTTGATGAATGTCCTCTATGCTTCTTTGGCGTCCGTTTACGGCACTGTCCACTATGCGCCATTCATAATGCACCGCAGCGTATCTGCCTGTTTTGAGCGTCTGTTGGAGATATTCAACATTCTTTTCATGTATATCTCCCTCAGTATCGCTTCCCATCTGCCGGCGGCGAAGCTGTTCAAGAGATAACGAAAGCTCCGTATTCAGGTATATGACGAGATCTGGGCGCGGAAGTTCCAATTGTTCGTATTCAAATTCCGCAAGCCAATTGAGAAATCCGGGAAGCTCTTCCTCCGGAAGCTTTGAACCCTGGTGGCAGGCATTGCTAGTCGTATACCTGTCACAAAGTACAACGCCTCCGTTCCGGTACCATTCTCCCCAATCTGTTTTGAACGAAGCATATCTGTCCACTGCATAAAATGCAGAGGCTGCATATGCGTTGACATCCGATGGTTTTTTTCCAAAGTCACCCGCCAAGTACATTCTTATAAGAGCAGATGATTCATTATCATAACGTGGAAAAACGACCTTTCGGAACGGGACATTATCACTTTCAAAATGTTCGCAGAGCCTTGCATACTGAGTGGATTTTCCGCTGCCGTCGATCCCCTCTAACACGATCAGCTTTCCGCCCATTACTTTTTACCTCCAAGTCGTTCTGCCGCAGCGTCGAAAAGGAACCCGGGCAGTTTCATCATACGGCCAATGCGACTTGGTTCCTTGATAAGCCTGTAAAGCCACTCAAGGCCCAGTTTCTGCCAAGCCTCCGGCGCCCTCTTGACATTTCCGGAAATAACATCTAGACTTCCGCCAAGACCCGCCATAAGCCCGACATCAAGCAGCCCATGATTTTTATACATCCATTTCTCCTGCTTCGGCGCTCCAAGGCACACAAGCAGAAGATCCGGTTTAGCCTTGTTTATTCTTTCGATTATCGGAGCATCATCGTCAAAGAAGCCATCGCTTGTACCGGCAAGTGACAGCCCCGCAAAGCGCTCTAAAAGCTTCTGCGCTGCGAGTTCGGCAACGCCGGGTTTTGCGCCAAACAAATATACGCTTCCGCCTGTTGCTGCAAGCTTTGCAAACATCGCCTGCGCAAAATCTATCCCGGGCACACGCTCCTTAAGAGGCGTACCAAGTATTGCAGCACCCTTTATAACGCCTATACCATCCGGCAGCACCATATCTGCCTTATTTACCGCTTCCAGCGCAGACTCATCGCTTCTGCAGAGCTGAACTATTTCGGGATTAGGCGTTACTACATAGGCCCCGCGTCGCTCTTCGATAAGCTCCATTGCCCTATCGACAGCTTCTTCCAGCGTCAGATCATCAAAGCCAACGCCAAGAACGTCTATCCTCATACATCCACCTTTATTTGGGAGAAAACCTCTCCGATCTTGTCACGGATCACAAGACAGGCCGCGTTGTCCTGACTTGTCACATCTCTATTGATAAGTACGAGTTTATTTCTGCGGTAGTAATCTATCAGCCCGGCTGCGGGATATACGACCAGTGACGTTCCTCCGACAATGAGCATGTCGGCCTTTTCTATCGCCTCGATAGCTTTCTGTATCACCAAGCCGTCCAACCCTTCCTCATAAAGTACAACATCAGGGCGGACGATTCCTCCGCAGGTGCAGTAAGGAACGCCGTTACAGTTATTAATATACTCTTCATCAAAGCTTTTGCCGCACTTTGAACAATAACACCTGTGAACAGAGCCATGCAGCTCCAGAACGTTACGGCTTCCTGCCATCTGATGCAGTCCGTCTATATTCTGCGTTATCACAGCTTTCAGCTTGCCTGCCCTCTCGAGCTTTGCCAGCTTAATATGTGCTGCATTTGGTTTTGCCCCGCTTATGACAAGTTTGTCGTGATAAAACTTATAAAACTCCTCCGGCTCGCGCACAAAAAAGCTGTGGCTCAACATTGTCTCAGGAGGATACTTATATTTCTGGTTATACAGCCCGTCGACGCTCCGGAAGTCGGGTATGCCTGATTCAGTACTCACGCCGGCTCCGCCGAAGAAAACTATGTTGTCGCTTTCCTCGATCATATGGCAGAGCTTTGCAACTTCTTCCTTCACAAAACA
>CAZIHY010000004.1:0-47010 GCA_964539115.1 uncultured Oscillospiraceae bacterium | reverse complement strand
CAAACACTTTGGATATCCAAGCCCATGCAAAACATAAAACACAAGGATAGAAGCAATGTGAATTAATGGCATTTCACATGCAATTTAGGAATAACAGCGCCCGAAAATGAATTATACATTCTAAAGTGATGATGATATTATAATTCTCAACAAAGAGACCGCCTGTTAAAAGCTTTTTGTTGGCTATTATATCCAAAAACGAGGAGGAGTAAGTCGTGCCATATTCAACGAGCAACTGGCGAGTGCCGCCTGATCCCGTAAACAATGCTGAGATCGCCGCCGAGTACAGCGCGGATGTGATCGTCGTAGGAGCCGGCCATTCTGGAAGCTGTGCGGCCAGAGCGGCGGCGGAGCAAGGGGCAAGCGTCATATGCCTTGAACAGATGTCGAGAGAGCGCTTCAATGTTTTCGGCAGGGACGTCGGTCATATAAACTCAAAGTGGCTTGCAAGCCGCGGAGTGCCTAAGGTCGATCCGATAGAGTTTTATAACGAGTGGATGAGGCGCAGTCTGAACATGTGCAACAACAAGCTTATCATGAAATTTGCAGCGACCTCCGGAGAAGCCTTCGACTGGTTTTGCGAACCGTTCACAGAAGAGGAAAAATCCCAGATAGACGTTGGCTTCTGGCCTCTCGGCAGCCGGTTTACCGGCGACATAACCGGTTATAAGTTCTGGCCCGGAACTGCACAGTTCGCTGAGCCGCGTGAAAAAGGTCCTGATTGCTTTTCCATGACCCGCGCAGTTGTCCGCAACCATGAGCAGTCGGAAAAAAACGGCGCTCAATTCCATTTTGAGACATACGCCGAGTATCCGCTTCTCGACGGCGAAAGGGTGGTTGGACTTATCGCAAGAACGAGGGACGGAAAATATGTCAGGTACAACGCGTCGAGATCTGTCGTCCTCGCGGCAGGCGGCTTCGGCGGAAATAAGGAGATGCGCGAAGAGCTTTTGCCTGACATAAATGACATGATGGACGAGGGCGATCGCTGGATGTCTATGGACCACGACGGACGCGGCATACAAATGGGCGTCTGGGCCGGCGGAAGGCTGGAGCCGAGGCCGCTTTCCGCAATGGGCGGCAATTTCCTGTCGCATGTGAGTACATTTGAGACCTTTGGCCCCCTGTGGCTCGACGGCAAGGGAAACCGCTTCTGCAACGAGATGTTCGGGGACACTGTGTTTACGGGGAACGCCAATGCGCTTTCCAAAGCCGGCAAATACACGATAGTGTATGACTCGAAGATATTCGACGATGCACAGGCCAGCCCTCCGGCTCATATGGCGTATGCCTGCAATAATCCCGGGTATGACACCCGCGCCCGCGCCGCGCTCGAGGCGGCGGTCGCCGCAGGACCAAAGGGGCATGACAAAGGCCGCGGAGAGATCGTCTATGCCGCAGACAGTCTGCCGGAGCTTGCCGACCGCCTGGGCTATGAGGGCGAAGACAAGGCAAACTTCCTTGCATCTGTCGAACGTTATAACGAAATGGCAAGGAATGGCAGAGACGTGGACTTCGGAAAGGACCCGCGCGTTTTGTTCACGATAGATACTCCTCCATATTTTGGAGAGATCAGCGCACGCAGGACGATCGGTATGCTCATGGTCACGACCGGAGGGCTGCTGACGGACGAGAACCAGCGAGTACTCAACGCAAAAAAGGAGCCCATACCCGGATTGTTTGCAACAGGAAACTGCTGCGGCCGCCGGTTTGGTCCGCAGTACTCAACTCCCATATCCGGAGTGAGCATCGGTATATGCTATGCTCTCGGAAGACTCGCCGGAATCGAGGCTGCGAAATAAATTGATTTGTAAATATCGAGTTTTTTACAAATAATAAATCTAGCAATGGAAGGGAGTACGAGTGTGAAAAATCGAAATCTGTCACTTTTTCTTGCGGTGCTGATTATCTTGTGCGTGTTCGCGGGTTGCGGACAGAAGGCAGAGGAAACTCCGGCAGAGTCCGAATCGGTCACCGAAGCCCCAACTGCAGAAGTTACGGAAGAGCAGACCCCCGAGGCCACTGAACCGGAGACAACAAAAGGCGTGACTTATCCTCTTGTAGAGGAGACGTATGAGGTGAGCTGGTGGCTGACCTTTATGTCCCAGTTCAACCAGGCGATAAGCAGTATGTCTGATTACAGATGTGTAGAACAGGCTGAAGAGCTGACCAACGTTCATATAAACTGGCAGGAGGTGACATACTCCGCAGCGATGGACCAGCGTCAGATAATCATTGCTTCCGGCGAATATCCGGATATAATGGGTATCTCGCCGTATTACCCGGGCGGTCAGGTGGCCGCCATAGAAGAGGGCATTATATATGATCTTGCCCCCTATATGGAGGAATACGCACCCGATATGCTGGAGCATTACACCTCAAGCGATGAGATACGCCGAAATTTCTACAATTCTGACGGAACCGCGGGAGGCTTTTTCCAGATCAGAGATGAGGCGGCACAGACTCCGAACTCCGCAATGGCAATACGCGGAGACTGGCTGGATGAGCTGGGCATGGAGGTGCCAACTACCTATGACGAGCTATATGATTACATGGTCGCCTGCCGCGATACCTTTGGCGCGGATTCTGCGCTGCTCATGGACAAAGCAATGCTGTTCACACAGTCTTTCGCCTCCGGATATGACACAAAGGGCTATGTCTCCAGCGGCCGCAGCTTTTTCCAGATAGACGGCAAGGTGGATTCCGGAATAGCCAGCGACAGTACAAAGGCATTTATGGAGATGTATAAGAAGTGGTATGACGAGGGATTGATCGTCAAAGACT
Source organism: uncultured Oscillospiraceae bacterium (assembly GCA_964539115.1). GTDB lineage: Bacteria > Bacillota > Clostridia > Oscillospirales > Oscillospiraceae > CAKSXP01. The sequence goes on along the minus strand of CAZIHY010000004.1, from coordinate 44,226 downwards.
GGATGTCCGTTTCGGATGCACCCGGAGAGACGAGCAGATGGTCGTATGTGTTCGACGGACGAAGCTGTGTGTTCATGGTGGCTGCAAACCAGGTCAGCCTGATGGAGGAAAGCGGACAGACCAATGATCCGGATTTCTATGTTCAGGCGATCCCCTATCTCACGATTGAAAAGGGCGGGGAGACCCACATGGCGGATGGATCGGTTTTCGGCTCGGGCGGATATACAAATATAACCACGAGCTGTGAGCATCCCGAGATCGTGCTTGGCTTCCTGAACTATTTCTGGACCGATGAAGGGATCATGGCCGTGAACCTTGGCGTAGAAGACGAGAGCTGGGAGTACGACGGCAGCGGCGGCTGGAAATACACCGACATGCTCATGAACAACGAGTGGGACGTCGATCCGGCGACGGCGGTGTATGCCTTCACGGCGTCTGATTTCATCCCGACCTATTACATGGGCGAGAAGCTGACTGTTCTGTACAGCGACAAGACCATGGATCTGCTCAACACCTGGAGTAGCAATACCGACGGCGCTTATAACCTTCCCACGAACCTGAGCATTTTGCAGGAGGATTCCGCTGATTATTCCGTCAAGATCGCGGAGCTGGAAACCTATGCCGAGCAGAGCCTGGGCCAGTTCCTGACCGGCGCTCTGAGCCTTGAGACGGATTGGGACCAGTACGTCGAGACCTGCAGAAGTCTCGGATATGACGACTGCATAGCTTATTGGCAGAAGTCGCTGGATGAGTATTACGCAAAGTAAACGGAAATAGGTACTGGATTAACAAAAAATGAAAATAATGAACAGGCGCCTGTCAAATCAATCGACAGACGCCTATTTTCTTTTGAATTCAATTTTCTGCACGAATCCGATGATCTGTCCGGACAGGACAACGGTAAGCAGCGAAAATATCATCCTTCTGAGCGGAATATATGTCAGCGAGAGCGCAAGTACTATCAAGTCGCTTGCAAGATACATCCATTGTATTTCCAAGCGGGTCAACCGGGAAAGGCTCATCGCCAGCGCGTCATCGCCGCCCGGAGCGCCGCCCGCACGGACACACAGTCCAACTCCGACGCCTACGAACACAGATCCCACGATCGCTGCGCACAGCGTATGCTCTGTTATCCACGGACATATTGGAGCAAAACGTTCAAATACCGCGTAAAAAACGGAATAGCTTCCGCCGGAAATTACAGAATATGCGATAAACTCGCGGCCGAGCATCCGAAAGCCGAGCAGGTAACAGGCGGCGTTCAAAATAATGCTGGAAATTGCAGGGGATATACCGAACCACTGGTTCAGAAGAAGTGTCAGACCGAGCACGCCGCCCTCAGTGACGCCGGAAAACGCGTGTATGTTGCAAAGGCCAAAAGCCAGGATAGCGCTGCCAAGAAGGGACAGGGCACAGCTGCAAGGCTTCAAAGTTTTAAACAATTTGGATATTACCCTCAATTCGTACCATCATAATGTTTTTGATGCGTTCTGGATTTTGGATCAGTTCACAACGAGCTTACGCTTTTTCCACAGGCCGGAGAAATAATATACCATTCCGGGGATGGCGGTGAACAGGCCGGCAAGGGCGCTGCCCATCCAGAAGCCCATTATGCCCATTTCGAAAACCTTGCCCAGGAGTATTGCAAGGCCGACGCGCGCAACAACGCCGTCGAGCATACCGATAGCAAAAGCCAGCGAGGCGAAACCGATGCCGTTTATAAGGCCGTTGAAGCTGCTCATCATGCAGGAGCACAGGAGCGTGATGACCAGAGTCCACATATATTTGGGAGCCCATGCGAGTACTTCGGGGTCGGTATCAAAGATGGAGAATAGCTTAGTCGGGAAGAGGAGAAATACTGCCGCATAGATGACAAATGCGCCCATGCATATACCGAAGCTGACCCAAACGGTACGCTTTACTCGGTCGGTTTTGCCGGCGCCCATATTCTGACCGACCATTGTGGAGGTTGCCGTGCACAGGGAGTTTGTCACTATGGACATGGTGTCGCGCAGCTTTGAGCCGATACCGGTGACGGCGGAGGCGATGAGTCCGTATTCGTTTATCCACGACGTGACGATCAGGGAACTCAGAACTATTGCCATGCTCTGCAGAGCCATCGGAAAACCAAGCTTGACCAGGGGGACAAGTTTGTCCCTGTCAACAGCAAAGCTGCGGAGTTTGAAATCGAAGCCGAATTGGGAGCGGCGGGTATAAAGGTATACCAGCGAGCTGACGAAGCTGACTCCCTGACCTATGACGGTCGCAAGCGCGGCTCCGAAGGCGTCCCAGCCAAAACCCACGATAAAGAGCAGATCGAGAAGCAGATTGATTACCGCCGCGACGGCTACGAAAATAAACGGGCGGGTGGAATCGCCCATTCCCCGCAGGATGGAGGAGACCGCATTGTAGCCGAAGATGAATAACATTCCCCAGTAGCAGACGACGGAATAATCTCTTGTCTGATCCCATGCCTCTTCCGGGGTGTTCATCCACGAGAGCAGAAGGTCCTGTCCAAGCAGAGAGACGGCGGTGCAGGCAATAGCGAGAATTGCGAGAAAGGTAAACATTGTGCCGATCGCGCGGTTGACGCCCTCTTTGTCCTGCTTTCCGACCAGCTGTGAGATGATGACTTGCCCCGCGCCGGCAAAGCCTATACCTATGAACATAAATATATGCATAAGGTTTCCGCCGATGGAGACGGCGGAGATGCCGGTGCTTCCGACAAATTGACCAATAACGATCATGTCCACAAGGTTATAGATTATTTGAAGAAGATTGGACGCAGCCAGTGGAAGCGTAAACAGCACAAGCTGTTTTGCAACGCTGCCCTGTGTCAAATCGTTTATCATTGTCTTCTGCTTCATGCGTAGTTTCCTTTCCCATTGACTCATTGATAACAGTATACCAGTATAAGGGGATAATTGCAAATGATGTATTGTTGACATGGGGCAGCGGCTCTGGTATTATCTCTTTCTGAATTTGAAAGGAGAATGAAAATGGAGAAATTCATACCGTATGAAAAGCTCTCAAAGAAAAAGCGGCGCGAAGTCGATCTGCTCCGTCGCGGAACATGGGGAGCGCTTAATCCAGTAACGAGAAAGCCGGAAAACCCGAAGGCATATAACAGGCAAAAGGCACGGAAACGGATGTGTGATCCGGATAACGTGTCTTTTGTTTTTTTATTTTCGGTAAGCAGCTTAAAAGAAGCCAAACTATTAGTAATAAGGATTTGCCAATATGCGCAGAAGATATTATAATATAGGGAATACTGGTATCAGGAGAATGAGCTATGACAAAAAAACCGGAGCTTCTTGCCCCAGCAGGAAGCATCGAGGGCCTGCGCGCAGCGCTCAGATTCGGCGCGGATGCTGTTTATGTCGGTGGCCCGATGCTGCAATTGCGCGCTTCTGCCGCAGCGTTTACGATGGCGGAGCTTGCAGAAGCGGCGGCCATGACCCATTCCTTGGGCAAAAAGCTGTATGTAACGGTAAATTCCTTTATGAGAAACGGCGAGGTCGGGCCGCTTTCGGATTATGCCCGACAGCTGTATGCGCTTGGGACAGACGCCGTTATCGTTTCCGACCTCGGCGCAATATGCACGATAAAACAGGCAGCGCCGGAGCTTGAAGTCCATGTAAGCACGCAGGCAAACTGCCTCAACTATGCTGCTGCGCGGCATTATTACGAGCTTGGCGCAAAGCGTGTTGTGCTCGCGCGGGAGATGACGCTGGAGGAGATACGGCTTTTTCGCGCTGCGATACCGGAGGATATGGAGATCGAGTGTTTCATCCATGGAGCGATGTGCATGGCGTATTCGGGCCGCTGCCTGATAAGCGCCTATATGAACGGGCGCAGCGGCAACCGCGGGGATTGCTCGCAGCCATGCCGGTACCGCTATGTTTTGAGCGAGGTGGGGGCGGACGGAGAGTATTATCCCGTCGAGGAAGATGAGCACGGGATGACGATACTCAGCTCGCGTGACCTGAACGCGATGCCATTTCTAGATGAGCTTATATCCGCGGGAGTCGGCTCGCTCAAGATCGAGGGCAGGATGAAATCGACGTATTACACCGCGACGGTAGTGAACGCATACCGCCACAGGCTGGACGGAACGGCTGCGCCTGAACAATGCGAGAGGGAGCTCAATTGCGCAAGCCACCGCGAATATTTCTCCGGATTCTATTTCGGACAGGCGCTGACGGCAAAGGCGGAGTCTGCGGGGTATAAGAGCGACTGCACTTTTATCGCGCTTGTGCTCGGAGAAGCGGATGGCGGTTACCTTATCGAACAGCGCAACAATTTCAGTTCCGGCGACCGGTTGGAGATACTCTCGCCAAACTCGCTCGGCCTTGAGTTCGAGGTCGGGGCGATGACGACTCAGGAGGGCGAAATCGTGACGTATGCGCCGCATCCGCAGCAGAAACTGATCATAAAATGCCCGTATAAGCTTGAGGCGGGAGATATTCTGCGCCGGCGAATAAAATAATCACATTTGGAGGTCAATATAATGGCGAATACCGCAATACCCAGGAGAGACGAGGTCCCAGAGGAATTTACATGGAACCTTGCGGATATTTATGAGAGCGATGAGGCGTGGTTTGCAGAATACGAAGCGCTTGGAAAACTGCCGGAGAGGATAGCTGCCTTTCAGGGACGTCTCGGAGAGAGCGCTGAGAATCTGCTTGACTGGTTCCGTTTGAGCGACGAGTCGGACGTGCGTATTAGCTCGCTGATGGTCTATGCCAGCTGCAAGAGCGACGAGGATACGGCAAACAACTATTATCAGGACATGCGCGGCAAGGCAATGAGCGTGATTGTCGCGATAAGCAGCGCTGCGGCGTTCTCTACGCCGGAGATAATGGCTATTCCCGAAGAGACGCTCGAGAGCTTCTATGCCGAAAAACCGGAGCTTGGGACGTACCGCCGCAGTCTTTACCAGATACGCCGCCGCGCTGCGCATATCCTTTCACCGGAATGCGAGAAGATCCTCGCGTCAGCCGGGGAGATGGCGGACAGCCCGGACAGTATTGGAAGTGTCCTGCGCAATGCGGATCTCAAGTTTCCCGATGTGACGGATAGCGAGGGCGTGACCCATCAGTTGACGAATGGATCGTTCGTGCCGCTGCTTGAGAGCGGGGACGTAAATTTTCGAAAGAGGGTTTTTGAGACATATTACGACCGCCTCTGTGAGTTTAAGAATACTATCGCCTCGACGCTGGACGCGCAATTCAAGCAGCTGCGCTTCTTTGCAAATGCGCGCGGCTATGCAAATACACTGGAGGCCTCGCTCGACGCTACCGAGGTCCCCGTTGCCGTATATACGAACCTTATAGAGGCCGTACACGCAAATCTCGATAAGATGTACAGCTATGTCGCCCTGCGGAAAAAGATACTGGGCCTTGACGAGCTGCACATGTATGACGTCTATACGCCGATCGTTGCGGACGCCGCTGAAACGATAGACTTTGAAAAGGCGAAGGACACTGTTCTCGAGGCGCTTTCGGTTCTGGGCGGGGATTACACCGATATGCTCAGAGAGGGCTTTGAGGACCGCTGGATCGACGTTTATGAAAATGCAGGCAAGCGCTCCGGCGCATATTCGACCGGGAGCGCCAGCCCGCATCCTTATGTCCTGCTCAATCACAAGGACAATCTGGACAGCATGTTTACCCTCGCACACGAGATGGGGCACGCGCTGCACAGCTATCTGAGCACGAAGAACCAGCCTGTCTGCACCAGCGACTATGTCATATTTGTCGCTGAAGTTGCCTCGACCTGCAACGAGATATTGCTTATGCGGCATCTGCTGGACAAAACTGCAGACAAACGCCAGCGCGCATATCTTATCAACCATTTTCTGGACCAGTTCAAGGGCACTGTATACCGTCAGACGATGTTCGCGGAATTCGAACTCGAAATGGGCCGCATGTCCGAGAGGGGCGAGGCACTGACAGCCGACGCGTTGAGCGCAAAGTATTATGAACTCAATAAGCTGTATTTCGGTCCTGATATGGTCTCCGACGACGGGATCGCATATGAATGGGCGAGAATACCGCATTTCTTCTATAACTACTATGTTTTCCAGTATGCAACCGGCTTCTCTGCGGCTGTCGCGATAGCCGATCGCATCCTCAAGGAGGGGGAGAGCGCAGTTCATGATTATAAGCGCTTTCTTTCCGGAGGCAGCAGCACTGACCCGATCTCTCTTTTGAAGATAGCAGGGGTCGACATGAGCACGCCGGAGCCTGTCAACGCCGCGTTGGGGCTCTTCGGCGAACTGCTTGACGAAATGGAGGCGCTTCTGTGAAGGCGCAGCGGGAGTTTCCGCGGTGCATAATAACGCAGAAGGGCACGCGTTGGGTAGAGCGGGGGCATCCCTGGATCTATGAGGCGGAGATCCTGCGGGAGGAAGGCGAATGCGAAAACGGCGCTCTGGTCGACGCGGTGAGTGAAAAGGGAAAATACCTCGGAACGGGTTTTCTCAGCCGTGAGAGTAAGATCAGGATGCGGCTAGTCTCCCGCAACGCGAACGACAGGTTTGACAGTGCGTTTTGGAAGCGACGCCTGCGCTATGCCTGGGATTACCGAAAAACGGTTATGGGCAGCGACGTCTCCTGCTGCCGGGTCATCTTCGGGGAGGCTGACACATTCCCGGGGCTGACCGTCGACCGGTTTTCAGACATTCTTGTGACGCAGACACTCTCCGTCGGCATTGAGAAGATAAAGCATGTGCTTTTTCCGCTGCTCGTCGAGGTACTTGAAGAGGATGGGCAGCACATAAGCGGGATATTTGAGCGCAACGACGTTGCGATACGCGAGCTGGAGGGCATGGAGCAGAATAAGGGCTGGTTCCCTCTGGAGGGACGGCCCGTGCCGGACAGCACGGTCACGGAGATATGTGAGAACGGGATATATTACAGCGTCGACGTTGAAAACGGCCAAAAGACCGGTTTTTTCCTGGACCAGAAATATAACCGGCTTGCTGTTGCTCGTTTGGCAAAGGGCAGGCGCGTTCTTGATTGCTTTACCCACACGGGCTCCTTCGCGCTTAACGCGGCGAAAGGCGGCGCGGAGCATGTCACGGCAGTCGACGTATCCGCCTCTGCTATCGAAATGGCGCGCACAAACGCCCGCCGCAATGGGCTTGAGGACAGAATGGGTTTCCTGACTGCGGATGTGTTTGACCTTCTTCCGGAGCTTGAAAAACAGGGGAAAGCGCCTTATGATTTCATAATTCTCGATCCGCCCGCGTTCACGAAGTCGCGCAAGACGGTTTCGCGCGCGGAAAAGGGATATAAGGAGATCAATCTGCGTGCGATGAAGCTTTTGCCGCGCGGCGGATATCTTGCGACCGCCTCTTGCAGTCACTTTATGCCGAGCGAGCTGTTTGTAAGGATGCTGCGCTCCGCCGCGCTCGACGCCGGCGTCGAGCTGCGCCAGATCGAGGCGCGCCAGCAGGCTCCCGATCATCCGATACTATGGAATGTACCGGAGACAGATTATCTCAAGTTTTACATCTTTCAGGTCGTATAGAAAAATCCGCTGACTTGCATTATGGTCAGCGGATATTATTTTGATTTAATCACATTTCAGCACAGGCGCAGAAGTGTCCGGGCCCGATCTCGAGAAGCGTAGGGGCGGCGGAGCATTTCTCCGTGCATTTTTCACATCTGTTGCGGTACCGGCAACCCTCATCGTTCGAAAGGCTCTGTGTCTCCGTAAAGGCCGGAACGCGGATACGCTCGCGGCTGAGTTTCGGGTCGGGCAGGGGGATGGCGGAGAGCAGCGCCTTGGTGTATGGATGTGCGGGACGCAGGACGATATCCTCGCGAGAGCCTGTTTCCACCAGCCGGCCGAGATACATGACGCCGATCCTGTCCGAGATGTGCATCACGATGGAAAGGTCATGTGAAATAAAGAGATAAGTGAGCCCCAGCTTTTCCTGAAGGTCCTCCAGCATGTTCACGATCTGTGACTGGTAAGATACGTCGAGAGCAGAAACCGGCTCGTCGCAGACGATAAACTCGGGCTCCACCGCGAGCGCTCGGGCGATGCCGATGCGCTGCTGCTGTCCGCCTGAGAATTCGCCGGGATAGCGGAACATATCCTCGGCATTGAGGCCAACGGAAACCAGCAGTTCGCCGACTTTTTCGGTCATCTCCTCCTTGGACATGCGCCGCCCGGCCGCGCGCAGCCCCTCGGCCACGACCTCGCGCACACGAAGCTTGGGGTCGAGCGAGCCGGAGGGATTTTGAAAAACTATCTGCATCTTTGAGCGGTACTTTTTCATATCCGCATGGGTGATGTCTTCGCCGCCGTATATAATGGATCCGGAATCGGGCTCCGTAAGGCGGAGAATAGTGCGTCCGAGTGTTGTTTTGCCGCTTCCGGACTCGCCGACGAGACCAAAGGTCTCGCCGCGGTTTATGCTGAAACTGACGCCGTCGACCGCGCGCACAAGCTTCTTTTTGCCCCCGTCACGTACGGGGAAGAGCTTTTTAAGGTCACGTACGCAGAGAAGAACATTGTCACTCATTTTGCTCAGCCTCCTCACACAAGAGCCAGCAGCTTGCGCCATGGGTCGCAGACAGCGAAGTCTCCGGCGGACAGCGCACAGTGCAGATGCGCATACACTCGGGACAGCGAGGGCTGAAAACACAGCCGCGCGGCTTGTCATATGCGCTTACGGGCGTGCCTTCAATTGGAATAAGGCGTTCATTAGTAAGGAGGTCCGCGTTTGGAATGGCGCGCATGAGTCCCGTTGTATATGGATGCGCAGCATTGTAAAAGATCTCGTCGACCGTGCCTCGCTCCACGATGTGCCCGCCGTACATTACACAGACGCGGTCGCAGATATCCGCGACTATGCCAAAATTGTGGGTGATGAATACCATGGACATACCCGTTTGGCTGCAGAGCCTTTTGAGGAGCTGGACGATCTGATCCTGTATAGTGACGTCCAGCGCGGTTGTCGGTTCGTCTGCGATGAGCAGTTTGGGCTTGCAGAGAAGCGCCATGGCGATCATGACGCGCTGCTGCTGCCCACCTGACAGTTCATATTGATACCGCTTCATCATTAGTCCGGCGTCGTGTATACCTACGGCGCGCAGCATCTCGGTTGAGCGTGCCAGGGCCTCTTTCTTGGAAACGGGTTCATGTGCCCTCATAGTTTCGATAAGCTGGGAGCCGATAGTAAAAACGGGGTCGAGGCATTGCAGCGGGTCCTGAAAGATCATTCCGATCTCCCGCCCCCGGAAATCCTCCAATTCGCGCTCTGTCAGGGACAGAACGTTCGTTCCGTCGAATAGTATCTCGCCGCCGGTGATTTTCCCGGGGGCGCTGAGCAGACGCATGACGGCATAGGCCGCGGCGCTCTTGCCGCTGCCGGACTCACCGACAATGCCTACTATCTCGCCCTGTTTTACATTATAGCTGACGCCGTTTACAGCATGAACTTCTCCCTGTCGGGTTGGGAAGGAGACGGAGAGATTTCGTATATCGAGAAGAAATTCGGATGTTTCCACAGTTATCCCTCCGGTTTCAAATTTGACTTGAGCGGCTGTCAAATGCATCCCGCAGCCCGTTTCCGATAAGGTTCATGCACAGGGCGCAGATTATGACGGCAAAGCAGGGGATAAGCGCGACATGCGGCGAGGTATGCAGCCTGGAGTAGCCGATGTTGACCATAAGGCCCCATTCCGGCTCCGGTATTTTGATGCCAAGCCCAATATAGCCGATGACTGTGCACATAAGCAGCGCCTCCGCCGCAGTGCCGGAGATGTGTATTAAAAGAGGAGAGGCAGCGTTTCGCAGAACGTGCCGCATTATAATGCCAAAACTGCTGACGCCCAGCGCGCGTGCTGCCTCTATATACTCGCTGCCCATGATGCTCATAACTGTGGTGCGCAGTAGCCGCGTTATCGGAGGGGTGAAAGCCAGCGCCATGGCGTACATATAGTTGCCGGTTCCCCAGCCGAGCGCGCATTCGACGACGATGGCTAGGAGGATAGTTGGAATTGAGGCCAGTCCGTCGGCTACGCGCATTATGAGTGTGTCTGTTATACCTCCGTAATAACCGGCGGCAAGTCCGAGCAGCGTTCCGGCTGCTGTCGCCAGAAGGAGCGAGCAGAAGGTTATGTGCAAAGTGTTCCGTCCGCCGTAAAGCATTCGTGAAAAGAGGTCGCGGCCAAGGGTGTCTGTGCCCAGAATATGTGCCGTTGAAGGCGTGTCACAGATGTTGTGCAGATCGATTTCCAGATAATTATGCGTTGCTATGACAGGCGCCAGAAGGCACATTATTATGATGATAACAAGAACCGCCAGAGCCGCCACGGACAGAGGGCTGCTGCAAAAGCGCTTTGCCGCCGTTTTCCATGGTCCCCTACTGCGTATTTGATTTTGGCTTTGTTTTTCTTTGATCATTTTATTCACCGCTTACAGCGGTCCGCTTTTTGCCGTACCGCGCTTTCATCTGTGGATTGACCAGCATGCAGCATAGATCGGAAATGACGCTGACCAGCATTATGACGACGGCTGAAAAAAGTACGCCGCCCAGCAGTGCATACTGGTCGCGAGAGAATACCGCCGAGACAAGATACGGCCCCAGACCGTTGATGTTGAAAAAGTTCTCCACAATGAGCGTTGAGCAGAGAATTTGTATCATGATATTTCCAAGGGAAGATACGATAGGTATGAGCGAGTTGCGGAGCACATGTATATAGAGGACCCGCGACCGTTTCAGTCCCTTTGCCCTGAGAACCGTGATGTATGGCTTTTCCAGGATTTCAATGACGGCTGCGCGCGTCATCTTCGCCGTGAGAGCGATGCCTCCTGAGCAAAGTACTGCGGAAGGCAGGATATATGATTCCCACGAATAGAAGCTGACAGCTTTTATGAGTTTCAGGCCCAGAACGAATACCGTGACCAGAATGATCGCCAGAAAATATGACGGGACCGATGAAAAGGTCAGCGTCAAGAAGGAAACGGAGTGGTCTTGCCATTTGTTCTTGTGCGTTGCGGCGCATATACCGGCAGGAATGCCGATCAGGATCGTGAACACAAGCGCGACGGCGGAAAGTATGAGCGTTCTCGGTGCGCGCAGCTTGAGGTCGTCGAGGACTGATTGTCCGGCTCTGCTTTCGGGACTGAGAGTTTGGTGCGCAACGACATTATAACAGTAGCGGACAAATCTTGTTGCGATGTTCTCTCCCGCGCCCAGCGTCTCATAGACGGAGTCGAGAGCGTCCCCGTCCCCGTAGGCCGGAAACGCACTTTTGGAGGTTCCAGGCAGGGAATAGATCAGTATGTAGACGACAAGCAGGATACCGAGAAGAGTTGGTATCATCATCAATATCCGCCTGATAAAGTACTTTATCAAAATTATCCCACCCAGCGAAAAAATCTAAGTATTGATCTTAGTATAGCATTAATAACAAAATATGTACAGAAAAAGCCAATCATTTCCGGAGAATGGACGGCAGAAAGGCGCAAAAAAACCGGAACCGCGTTAAGGCTCTGTTCCGGGTTTTTATGAGAGCCGCTTTGCGCACTGTCGGCGATGGGCAGCTCAAAAAGTATAAAAGCCGATACCGTTAGGTATCGGCTTTATGTGTTTAGATTACAGTACGCGGACTCTCATGACCTCGTTCATGGAGGAGATGGAGCCTGCTATATCCTCTGTTATCGGTGTTCCTGTGTCTATCACGGTGTATGCGTATTCACCACGCGGCTTGTTTATCATATGCTCGATATTGATGTTTCTTGCACTGATCAAGTCAAGGAACTGGTTTATCATGCCAGGTTTATTGCGGTGGATAACGCAGAGGCGGGAAACGCCCATGCGGTCAAGCGAAACATTGGGGAGGTTGACGCTGTTTTTGATATTGCCGTTGTTCAGATAATCGACCAGCTCGTTTGCAGCCATAACAGCGCATTTTTCCTCACTCTCGGGAGTGGAGGCGCCAATATGCGGCATGGGAACGATATTGGGGATCCCTGCTATGCGGCCATTGGGGAAATCGGTGATATAGCGCGCAACCTTTCCGGAGCCGAGAGCCGCGATGATCGCCTCGTCATCTACAAGCTCACCGCGGGCGATATTGATAATACGCACGCCGTCACGCATTTTTGCGATTGACTCACTGTTTATCATGTGGTGGGTAGAATCCATATAGGGGACGTGGACTGTTATATAGTCGCAGTTTGCATAGATCGTGTCGAGGTCGACGGCGTGGATAACGCTGTGTGAGAGCTGCCACGCGGCCTCGACGGAGAGATAGGGGTCGTAGCCGTAAACAGTCATACCGAGGGTGATAGCGCTGTTTGCGATCTTTGCGCCTACAGCGCCGAGACCAATAACGCCAAGGGATTTTCCGCCGATCTCAGGGCCGACAAAGGCTGATTTACCCTTTTCGACCATGGCGGCGACTTCGTCGCCGTTTCCGGCGATACTGCGGACCCATTCAATGCCGCCGACAACGTCACGGGAGGCAAGAAGCAGCGCGCAGATGCAAAGCTCCTTGACGGCCTCGGAGTTGGCTCCGGGGGTGTTGAAAACAACAATGCCCTGTTCCGTGCAGCGGTCAATGGGGATATTGTTGGTGCCGGCTCCCGCGCGCGCGATGGCGCAGAGCTCCGGATCGAACTCCATATCGTGCATCTTTGCGCTGCGGACCAGGATGCCGTCGGGGGAACTTACGCTGTCTCCGACTTCAAAGCCCTGGCTGCGCAAAATGTTGAGTCCGGTTTCAGAAATCTTATTTAGGGTTTTTATATTATACACGGTTTTTTACCTCGAATTCCTTCATAAAGTCAAGAAGAGCGCAAACGCCCTCCATGGGTTGTGCATTGTAGATGGAGGCGCGCATACCGCCCGCCACGCGGTGTCCTTTGAGGTTGAGCAGTCCGCGGCCGGAGGCCTGCTTTGCGAAAGCAGCGTCCAGATCTGCGTCTCCGGTGCGGAAGGTGATGTTCATGTCGGAGCGGGATGCCTTCTCGGCACTGGCATTGTAGAAAGAACTGTTGTCGAGATAGTCATAGATGAGCGCGGCCTTTTCGCGCTTGAGCTTCTCCATGCCTTCAACGCCTCCCTGCTTTTCCAGCCAGTCGAGAACAAGGCCCAGAATATAAATATTCCAGCAGGGGGGAGTATTGTACATTGAATCCTTCTCGATCATGCGCTGATAGCTCATCATGAGCGGAGTGTAAGGCAGCTCGTTTCCGGCAAGAGATTTATCTATGATAACGACGGTCAGACCCGCGGGAGCCATGTTTTTCTGCGCCCCGGCAAAGATTATGCCGTATTTTGATACGTCGACAGGCTGGGAGAGAATGTCGGAGGACATGTCACATACGATGGGAACTCCCGCCGTATCGGGAACGTAGTGCCACTCGGTCCCGTAGATCGTATTGTTTGCGGTGTAGTAAAAATATTTTGCGCCAGAGTCAAGTTTCAGCTCGCTCTGGGAGGGGATACGTGTGAAGCCCTCTGCCTCGGACGACGCGGCGATATTGACACTGCCATATTTTTTCGCCTCTTTACATGCAATATTGGCAAAGTGTCCTGTGACCGCATAGTCTGCGCTGCCATTTTCGCCCATGAGATTCATCGGGACCATGGAAAATTGCAGGCTGGCGCCCCCCTGGAGCATCAATATCTCGTGTGTCTCGGGAACAGAAAGCGCCTTTCTGAGCTTTGCCTTGGTGCTGTCGAAAATGTCCTGAAACCAACTGCTGCGGTGACTCATCTCCATAACCGACATACCGCTGTCGGAGCAATTGAGGATCTCTGATGAGGCACGCTCTAGCACTTCAACAGGCAGGACAGACGGTCCGGCAGAAAAATTGTATGTTTCGTTTCTGGTCATTTCGCAAAACCTCCCCGAAATAAAACGATAAATATATTAACAAAACATATAAATTATATAACAACACATTTATAAAATCAAATAACGTCTCCGACAAGCATTTGACCGGAAACACCCGTTATTTTAACATTTTTGACAATGCCGTGGAGCTTGGACGCGGGGACCGATACCTCACAGTAGTTGTCGGCGTGACCGACAGAACAGACCTCTCCGTCTGTTTCAAACAGGACGGAAAGCGTTTGACCAACACAGCCTGCAATAAACTCGTTTCGCATGCTGTCGGCGACGAGCTGGGCTTCATGGGCGCGGCGGTTCTTTTCCGATTTTGGAATCTGCGGCGACATGTCGGCCGCCTTTGTACCGGGGCGGATGGAATAGGGAAAGATATGCATCTGTGAAAAGCCGCATTTCCGGATGAAGTCCAGTGTCTCCAGGTGTTCTTCCTCGGTCTCGCCTGGAAAACCGGTGATAAGGTCGGCGGTCAGGCCGCAGCCCGGAAACCACCGGCGCAGCATCTCTACGCGCTCCAGGAAAAAAGCGGTGTCATATTTGCGCCTCATGCGTTTGAGGACGCCGTCGCTTCCGGATTGGAGCGAGAGGTGGAAATGGCGGCATAGCCTGCCCGTTTTCGCCAGCCTTTCACAGAATTCCCCGGTTATAACGGTGGGCTCCAGTGAACCGAGCCGTATCCTTGCGTCCGGCGCGGCCTCGATTACGGCCTCCACAACGCTTACGAGGTTGGATCCGTCGCGCAGGTCTTTGCCGTATGATGCGATCTCGATGCCCGTCAGCACGAGTTCGCGGAATCCTTCTTCATTGAGCCGTGCGGCCTCTTTAACGGCCTCTTCAGTTGGGAGAGAGCGCACGCGTCCGCGGGCGTAAGGGATGATACAATAGGTGCAGAAGTTGTCGCAGCCGTCCTGTATCTTGAGCATGGCGCGCGTGCGGTGCTCAATTACGCCGGCGGGCAGCGGCTCGAATTTCAAGCGCTTGAATGGGTCGTCTATGCATACAACGGGACCCTGGCGTTCCCGAAGGAGCGCTTCCAGCGCGTCTATCATCCCGTGTTTGTCCCCGCTTCCGAAGACAATGTCAGCACCAAGGCCGGCTATCTCTTCCGGCTCGACCTGCGAAAAGCAGCCGCAGACAGCGACGGCGGCGTTAGGGTTCTCGCCCTTCATCCTGCGTATTGCCTGACGGGATTTTCGCCCGCTCTCGGCGGTCACGGCGCAAGTGTTTATGATAACGGCGTCGGCGTCTCCGTCCATGGTGGGATGGAAGCCGCGCTCAGCCAACAGCTTTTCAATGGCCGCGGTCTCATACTGGTTGACCTTACAGCCGAGGGTTGTTATGGCATATTTCATGGAGTTGAGTTCCTTTTGGTGTTGACAAAAATCTGCGAACGCTTAATAATAAAGTGTTCCAATAGAAAACGGAGTTGATTTGTCTTGATATATTTTGATAACGCGGCAACGACGCAGGTCTGTCCCGAGGCGGCGCAGGCCGCAATGCGCATGATGACCGAGAATTTTGGAAATCCTTCTTCCGGACATGCGCCGGGACGCACGGCGAAGGAGGCACTTAAAAATGCGCGCGCACAGATAGCAAAGGATCTGGGCGCTGCAAAGCCGTCGGAGATAATCTTCACTTCCTGCGGCTCGGAGAGCGACAACTGGGCGATTCTTGCCGGGGCTGAAAAAATGCGCCGTTACGGCCGACATATCATAAGCTCGCTTGTCGAGCACGATGCGGTGCTCAAAACTCTGGACAGGCTTGAGCATGACGGGTGGGAGATAACTCGCCTTGCGCCGGAGGCAGACGGGAGCATATCCATCGGCAAACTCGCCGAGGCGCTCCGACCGGACACGGCTTTGGTCTCGCTTATGATGGTAAATAACGAAACGGGAGCCGTGACGGACATAGCCGGCGCGGCAAACGCGATAAAGGCGGCAAAATGCCCCGCGCTGCTGCACACGGATGCCGTTCAGGGCTATATGAAGGTGCCGTTCAGCGCGAAAAAACTTGGCGCGGATATGATATCAATAAGCGGACATAAAATACACGCGCCTAAAGGTATAGGAGCGCTGTATATAAGGGATGGACTCAATCTGGCCCCGATGATCCTTGGCGGAGGGCAGGAGGATGGCCGGCGCTCCGGGACCGAACCGATGCCGCAGATCTGCGCTTTCGCTGCCGCCTCGGCAGCTGCCGCAGATGCCATGCCGGAGGCCGCCGCACGAATGGAGCAGATAAGACGGCACATAACAGAACGTGTGACCTCCGAAATACCGGGGAGTGTTATCATTGGCGGCGGCGCGGGCCATATCCTGTGCATGTCTCTTCCGGGCTACAGAAGCGAGGTGCTTCTCAACCAGCTTGACAGCCGCGGGATATGCATTTCGCGCGGCTCGGCATGCAAGCGCGGGCGGCGCAGCCATGTGCTGTCGGCCATGGGACTTGATGCGCGTGTCATTGACGGAGCGATCAGAGTCAGCTTTTCGCGTTTCAGCACGCTCCGGGAAGCAGACGTATTCTGCGACGAGTTATCACTTGCCGGGAGGACTCTTTTTACCTCTCTTTGATTTGGATTTACTGCCGTTCTCTGCGGTGTCTTCGCCGCTGGGGGCGGCTTTTTTATTGTCTTTCTTGGCGACCATTTCCCTGGTCTCAGGGTCTATATAGTCAAGGTGTTCGTAATCTGCGCTCGCGGTCGACAAGCCGCGGCGTTCCAGAGCGGAATTTACAAGGTAATGCATGCCCTCCAGAACGACGGTTATGACGGGAACGCCGAGCACCATGCCGATAAATCCGAACAGTCCGCCTCCGACGATGATTGCAAACATGATCCAAAAGCCTTTGATGCCAACGGCATTTCCGAGGATCTTAGGACCGAGAATGTTGCCGTCAAACTGCTGGAGAATTATGATAAAGACGACGAATATCAGACATTTGACGGGAGAGACCATCAGTATCAGGAATGCGGAAGGGATGGCCCCGATAAATGGGCCGAAGAAGGGAATAATATTTGTGATTCCGACGATGACGCTGACGAGCACAACGTATGGCATTCCGAGTATGTTGCAGATGATGTAGCAAAGCAGGCCTATTATCAGGCTGTCGATCAGCTTGCCGGAGATAAAACTCATGAAAGCGTTGTCGGTATACCGGACGGCCTTGAGTATACGGATCGCCCTTTCGGGTGCAAACATGCTGTAAAGCAGCCTCTTGCAGCTGGCGGTAAATTTCTCCGTATTATACATCAGATACAGAGATACAACGAGCCCGATAAGAATGTTGAATACTGCGCGCACGACCTTGTAAACGCCGGTCGTCACATTTGTAAGCAAACTTTCCATCTGCGGAAGGATGGAGGTCTTGAACCAGTTGGTCAATGAGTCGGATATCGTGTCGAGAACAGAGATGGCCGCACCCTCTAGCTCGGGCATGTTGGTGAGTTTGGCCTCTACCCAATTTACTACGGTCGTAGCATAGCCCGGCATGTTGACGACCAACATCTCGAGACTATCATACACCTGCGGCAGCAGCATCCAGAGCAGTGCGATGAGAACGATGACAAGCAGAACAAGCGAAAATGCGGAGGCCGCAGCGCGGGAGATCTTGGGCGCGTTTTCCGGCTTTTTTTTGCATAGCTTTTTGCAGATGGGGCCGAAAAGCACCCTCTGGAAAAACTTCAGAACGGGCTGGAGCAGATAGGCAATGACGCAGCCGCATATTATCGGGCTGAGAGTATTAAGCAGCTTTGAGATCATGGCCCTGATGCCGGGAAGATGCTGAAGCAGCATGAAAAACAGAATAGAACCTATAATGACAAAAAGGGCGGTAAGCCCCCAGCAAAGATACTTTTTGTCGTCAAACAAATGCTTCACTAAATTCCACCGTCCTGATTAGTTATACAAATATAATATAGCGCGCTCCGCTTCCTGCGTCAAGAAATAAAGAAAATGAAATTTGTTCACATAAAATTTGCAATTCAATATATATAAATCCGTTGACAAATTATATGTTTGGTGTTAACATGAAACCATGAACGGGAGGAATGCGAAAAATGAACAAAAATATGTATCCGCTGATGCTTTCGGACGACGTTGTCGCGGCAATCGACCGTCTGGCATACGAGCATGGAACTAACCGCTCTAATATGGTAAACCAGATACTGGCTGAGTATGTCTCATATACAACGCCGGAAATGCGTATGCAGAGCATTTTCTCAAACGTCGAAAAGCTTCTGTCAGGGCGTGACAGTTTTCAGATACTTCTGCAAAACTCCGGAAGCGTTTTTTCACTGCGCTCCGCGCTTGCTTTCAAATATAACCCGAATGTGCGCTATACAGTGGAGCTTTACCGCGCCTTCCACGGCGACTCTTTCGGCGAACTGAGAGTAAATTTGCGGACGCAGAACGCGAACCTTATTCTCTATCTGACGCAGTTTTACAAGCTGTGGATAAAGCTTGAAAGCGTATATAACCCAAACTGCGAATATTATCTCGACGGAGGTAAGCTGACGCGCAAACTCAAGCTTGAGCTCAGCGACGCACAGAAGCTCAGCGAGGAGGATATCGGCAGTCTGATAGCAGGCTTTATAACGTATTTTGACAGGGCGATGAAAGCCTTTTTCTATAACCTGAACGACACGACTGCTGCGCTTGAGCAGACAGAACTGATCGTCAGGGAATACCACCGCAGTGCGGCGGCTTTCATTTGACTCAAGGGAGGTAAGCTATATGAACGCACAGAAATTCACACAGAAAAGTATCGAAGCCGTACAGTCGGCTCAGACGATAGCGGTCGAAAACGGAAATCAGGAGCTCAGACAGGCTCATATGCTGCTTGCTCTGCTGAGCCAACAGGACGGGCTTATCCCGCAGCTTATGGATGCGATGGGCGCTTCGGCAGATGCCATGGCTAGAGAGCTGGACGGCGAAATAAGCAGGCTTCCGAAGGTGTCTGGTTCCGGCGCCGGAAATGTATATCTGTCACGCGAGCTTGAACAGGCGCTGACGGCTGCAGAGAAAGCGGCAGAAGGCATGACGGACGAATATATCTCCGTCGAGCATATCATGATGGGGCTCATCGACAAGTCGGACGACACGCTCAAGAAGCTTTTCCGCACATACAATATCACTAAGGACGGCTTTATGACTTCGCTGCGCTCCGTGCGGGGAAACCAGCGTGTCACGAGCGATGATCCCGAAGGGACATATGACGTTTTGAAGAAATACGGCCAGGACCTTACGGAGCTTGCCCGTAATCAGAAGCTCGACCCCGTCATTGGGCGGGACGACGAGATAAGAAACGTCGTGCGCATACTCTCGCGAAAGACAAAGAACAATCCATGCCTGATCGGTGAGCCGGGCGTCGGCAAGACCGCGATTGCTGAAGGGCTTGCAATGCGCATAGTGCGCGGCGACGTTCCGGACAATCTGAAGGACCGAATGCTGTTCTCTCTGGATATGGGCAGCCTTGTTGCGGGCGCGAAGTTCCGCGGAGAGTTTGAGGAAAGGCTAAAGGCTGTGCTCAATGAGATAAAGCAGTCCGAGGGCAAGATAATTCTCTTCATCGACGAGTTGCATACCATAGTCGGAGCCGGCAAAACGGACGGCGCGATGGACGCGGGCAACCTGCTCAAACCGATGCTCGCTCGCGGCGAGCTGCACTGCATTGGCGCGACGACTCTCAACGAATACCGCCAGTATATCGAAAAGGACGCCGCGCTTGAGCGACGCTTCCAGCCTGTAATAGTGGATGAACCCAGTGTCGAGGACACGATATCCATATTGCGCGGACTCAAAGACCGGTATGAGGTATATCACGGCGTCAAGATCCAGGATCAAGCGCTGATAGCCGCCGCGACGCTTTCAAACCGGTATATATCCGACCGTTTCCTGCCGGATAAGGCGATAGACCTCGTGGACGAAGCCTGCGCCATGATAAAGACAGAACTCGATTCCATGCCGACTGAAATGGACGAGGTATCCCGCAGGATAATGCAGCTTGAGATCGAGGAGACCGCGCTCAAGAAGGAGTCGGATAAGCTTTCTCAGGAGCATCTGAAGCAAATTCAGGAGGAGCTTTACAATCTGCGCGACGAGTTTTCCGCGATGAAAGCCCGGTGGGAGAACGAGAAAAACTCCATCGGCAAGGCGCAGAAGATCAGGGAAGAGATAGACTCAGTAAACTCGCAGATCGAGATCGCGCAGAACAACTACGACCTCGGCAAAGCCTCAGAGCTAAAATACGGTCGTCTGCCTCAGCTTCAGAAGGAACTGGAGGAGGCGGAGCGGGACGCGGAACTTGGAAAGCATACGCTCCTGCGCGACCGTGTAACCGAGGAGGAGATAGCACGTATTGTCGGACGCTGGACAGGCATACCTGTGTCCAAGCTGATGGAGGGCGAGCGTGAAAAGCTGCTGCACCTGGATGATACGCTGCATGAGCGCGTGATAGGTCAGGATGAGGCGGTAGAGCGTGTCGCGGACGCAATACTCCGCTCCCGCGCGGGTATACAGGATCCGAAACGCCCGATCGGTTCGTTCCTGTTCCTCGGACCGACCGGCGTCGGCAAGACAGAGCTTGCGAAGGCTTTGGCGCAGGCGCTGTTTGACGACGAGAGCGCTATGGTTCGGATAGATATGAGCGAATATATGGAAAAATATTCTGTCTCCCGACTTATCGGCGCTCCTCCGGGATATATCGGCTATGACGAGGGAGGCCAGCTGACCGAGGCCGTGCGCCGCAAGCCCTATGCGGTCGTGCTCTTCGACGAGATCGAGAAGGCGCATCCGGACGTTTTCAATGTCCTGCTTCAGGTGCTTGACGACGGCCGTATAACCGACAGCCAAGGCAGGACGGTTGATTTCAAAAACACCATTATCATTCTGACCTCCAACCTCGGCAGCGATATTATACTCGACGGCATAACGGAAAACGGCGAGATAAGCGAAGAGGCCAGAGCGGGCGTCGACGCGCTGCTCAAGCGCAGTTTCCGTCCCGAGTTTCTCAACCGTCTGGACGAGATCGTGTTCTACAAGCCGTTGACACGCGCGAATGTTGAGGCTATATTCACGCTCCAGCTGCGCGATCTGCAGAAACGGCTGGAGGACCGCCAGCTCCGACTGCGTATAACGGACGCGGCGCGCGATAATATAATCACGAATGGCTATGATCCAGTATACGGCGCCAGACCGCTGAAGCGTTACTTGCAGTCTAAGGTAGAAACGCTTGTTGCGCGCAAGATAATCCAGGATGATCCGGAGCCTGAGACCGAGATCGTGATCGATGTTTCAGACGGCAAGTTGACAGCCGCGTGAATATAAATGTAACAGCATAACAGACCAGAGAGTTTATCTCTGGTCTGTTACTATATTTTGTACTCATTACATGAAATTGACACTATTGTTTACAAAAAGCAACAAAAGATTACACAAATTCTTTCCAGATTCCTTGCCTTACATTAGAAAATGTGGTATTTTAGTAACTAAAAAGTACGCTTGATCACGATATTTTCTGAGTAAGGAGAAACAATGGTTACAAAAAGTAAGAAAATATTTGCCTCTTTGGTTTTATGTGCCATAATAATGTCGCTGATTCCCGCGCGGTCTTTCGCCGTAACAGACGAGTGGGCGGAGCCGGGAAACAGCTCGCTTAATATAATAAATGGAGGCGTAATGCTTACGCAGGACGATGTTTTCTATTATTCGGAAAACGGGATCTGGCGCGAGACCGTCTCCGGCAGCGTCAAGCTCTCAGACGATGAAGGAAAGAACCTGAACATTTCCGGCGGAAAGCTGTGGTATACGCTTGAGGACGGCACCGTCTGCAATATGCCCGAAAACGGCGGGGAAAGCCAGGTCGTTTATTCGTTCGGAAAACATATAAAACAGCTGTATGTAATAGGCAATACGCTGAGATTCATATCCGAGGGCAAATGCTATTACTACGATCTGAATACCGGAGCATGCGAGCAGAGATATTCGATCACGAACGCCATGAGCCTTATTCCCACACAGTACGGCGACGTATTTCTCTGCGGAGAGGTCTTCGACTATGATCTCTATGCTGGCGACAGCCTGCTTCTGAGCTGCGTCACCGGAGCGTACTCTGACAGCGGATACCTTGCCGTCAATAAGGACGGAGAGAACTATCAGATTGCGCTTGAGCGCCTGTTTTCCGGATTCAATGCCTCCACTGATATGCAGCCGTTCGATATACACGGCGGGGAGAGCCTTGCAGTCCTCTTCAGCGTGGATGACGACGGATGCGCGATCTGTGACGCCAACGCTGAGGAATACTATGCAAGTCTTATGGATAATGGCGGAGATGACAATAACGGCACTGCAGTCGAAGCTCCGCTCATACCCGTGGTTTCGGAAGGACAGAAAAACATCGTGAAGCGTGCACGCCAGCTGCACGAGATCGCGTGGACGCCGCTCGCTGACAGGACCCAGTGGGGCTATCGCGGCGTTTTTCCCGCCGGCGTCACCGTGACGGGCATTGCCTATGGACAGCCTGTAAACAACGCGGGATATGTCGGATATAATATCTCACTTGAGGATTACGCCGCCGCCGTGGCGGATAACACAAGCAAATTTTATACAGGATATTCTACCTATAACAAGATAGCGCCATATTATTCCACCGACTGCAGCGGCTTTGTGTCTTATGCATGGGGGCTTACGAACCGCCATACAACTTATACATGGGCCTCCATTGCAACAAAGGTCAGCGACCAGAGCATTTACAGCCTGCAGGTTGGTGATGCGCTGAACCACACCACAAGCCATATAGTACTTGTCGCCGACGTTGGCTATAATGAAGATGGCGAGGTCATCAGCGCGACTATCATGGAGCAGACGCCCGTTAAAACAAAGCTCACTACATACGGCAGCGGCGGGCAGTATCCGCTTTCCCGTATCCAGTCATATTATCTGAGCGGCGGCTATGCGCTTTACCGCTATGAAGACCGCGACAACGTCGTTTACACCCACTCATGCGCTGTGCCCATAGACGGCGACTACTGCTCAAACTGCAAAAATACTGTTCCCGTCATAAGCGTCACGGCTGCTATCGGCTCTAAAACCGCAACGCTCAGCCACACGGGCAGCGGCGTTACGATCTATTACACGCTTGACGGTACCACGCCGACTACCTCGAGCAAAGTATATTCCGGCCCGATTACCGTTACGTCCACGACTACACTGAAGGCTAAGGCCGTCGGCGGACAGTTCAGCGACGGAAATGTACTTACATACAAAATCAGCATACCGCCGGTGGAGACGCCGAAGGCAAGCGTAACAAGCGGATTGTCAAACGGAGAGTATATCCAGAAGGGCGGAAAGGTAACGCTCTCGAGCGCAACCAGCGGCGCAGTGCTTTACTACACAACGGACGGTTCAACGCCGACGACCTCGAGTACAAAATACACCGGTCCCATAACGATAAATGAAAACACGACAATAAAGGTCCTCGGCCAGGCTCCCGGCTGCACCAACAGCGAGATCGCCGTCATAAACTATAAGATAGGTACAGTTTATTCGATAACAGCATCCGCCGGCAGCGGCGGCACGATAACGCCGAGCGGTTCGGAAAACGTTATCCAGACGGGCAGCAAGACATATACCATTAAGGCGAACTCCGGCTACGCGATCGAGAACGTTGTGGTCGACGGTGTCAGCCAGGGAAAAATATCCAGCTACACATTCTCCAATGTTAGCGGAAACCACACGATAAGCGCGACCTTTGTCGTCAGCACGACAATACCGTTCACGGACGTTTCAACAGGCGCGTGGTATTATAATGCCGTGTGCTATGCCTATGGCAACAGCCTGTTCAACGGCACGAGCACAACGACCTTCTCGCCGGAGAGCACGATGACGCGCGCGATGTTCATAACAGTTCTCGGCCGCATGGCGGGCGTGGAGGAGTTCACCTCCGACGTTGGCGTGCTGACAGGCAGCGACGTGCGGATGCGCTCTGAGCCGAACACCAGCAGCACTATCCTCGCAACAACGAAAAAGTACGATGCGGTCAAGGTCCTGGGCAGTACCAGCTCCGGCGGCTACACATGGTATAATGTAAGCTACGGCGGCAAGACCGGGTATATACGAGGCGATTTCCTCTCCGTATACAAGGGCGGTCTTTCCGACCTGAAGAGCGGACAGTATTACACCGGATATGTCCAGTGGGCCTATCAGTCTGGTATACTCAGCGGGTTTGCCTCTTCCAGCATCTCGGCGAACAGCAATATAACCAGAGAGGAAATGGCGCTGCTTCTCTACAACTATGCAAACAAGTATGGTATAACCTTGCCCAAGACGAATGCTGCGGAAGGCTTTACCGACAGCTGGAACATCTCCTCTGCGGCATCTGCCGCGGTGACGGCCCTTCAGCAGGCGGGCGTTATAAACGGCATGGGCGATGGAACGTTTGCGCCGAAGAGCACGGCGACCCGTGCACAGGTGGCAAAGATATTTATGGAATTCAAAAACGCGACCTGAATAAAATGACCTCCCGTTTCGCTGGGGTGTCATAAGAAAGTTTTGGAAACGGCATGGCCTTTGGGGCATGCCGTTTCCGCTTTTGTGAGGGCTTCCAGCGGGATGAAGCCTACGAGGTTATAAGCAATGCGGATATTCTGACGGCGGTGGCCGCTGGATTTGTCCGGAGCCTCAATGTAGATGGACTTGACCAGTTCCCGGAGCGCATAAGGGAGTGGATCGAAACGAAACAGAGGACGGGCGCCCCCTGGCACAGGGGAACTTCGGGACAAGTTGTCCCGAAACGATATAAAAAAGCAGCGCCCGCACAGCAAGCCGCTGTACGAGCGCAGGGAAAGCGATGTTTCTTTTCAGATTTGCTTGTATTTCGACGATTTTTGCATCTTTGTGTAATCCCTATCCGTCCGTGGGGCTGGCTTTTTTGAGAAGTCAGAGGGAACGGACCGTTGGGAAAACATGATCTACCTCCGTACATAAACAGTTCATATAAACAGCACCAGGAGACGAGCCCCCGGTGCTGTTCTATCTTTCCAACGAGGTTAGTGGTCAGATTTAGATAATGTGGTACTCTTTAAGGAGTTTTTCGATGTCAGTGCCTTTAATTTTATCCAGTGCCTTCTTCAGCACCATCCGTTCTTTAAGTCCCAGGTCCATCTCGGTGATAGGCTTGCCGTCCCGGAGGCTGACGGTGGCCTTCAGCAGGTCACGGATGTCGTAGAGGCTGCCCCAGACCTCGGGGACGCCCCGGTCCACGTTGAACAGGGTATAGACCGCCACCATAGCGGTACGCATGGAGTACTCGGTGGTGAACACCGTGTCCCTGGGCTGCTCGGCAAACTGGCCCAGGAAGGCGAAGTTTACCGCACCCTCGGGAACCACATCGGGCCGGTCGCCCTTGGCTCGGGGCATGAAGTAGGCGCTGGCAAAGGGCATCATGGCGGGTACCGTGTTGGCGCTGTTGGCGGCCAGGTCTTCGATCTGGTCCTCGGGCACGCCGATGTGGTAGAGCCACTCCATGCAGATCTCCTTGCCCGTGCAGTCCTTCATGGGCTTCTTCACAAAGTCGCCCTCCGCATTGGGGAACAGACCGTAGGGCCACACCAGGCACTAGTCTTTGGGCTGGGCGCGGAACTGGGGCTGGCGGTTGATGGTCCAGCTCAAGAGCCACCCGGAGTCCTGGGCGGTGACGATGCCGCCGGTGACCACGTTGCCGGACAGGGGATCCCGCTTGCAGATGTTCTTGATGTAGGGCAGGATCTTCTCGTCCAGGGTGTTGACGGTGACGCCCATCCACTTGCACTGTTCGGGGTCGCCGTAGAACTTCTCCGGCCGACCAAAGGAGGGATCCTGGGCGGCGATCTTCCGCCACAGGTCGAAGGACCCGCCGGGCCGGATATCCCGGATATACTCGCAGGGCTTATCCTGACCGCCAATGGTGGAGTTTTCTACGTTGCTGCCGTTGGTAATGAACACGTAGTCGTCCTCGGTGAGGTCCAGGAACTCCTGCTGACCGTCGTGGAGCAGCTCTACCCGCTTGGCGACCTTCCTGCCGTCACGGATGTCAAAGCGCACGTCCATCACCTGGGTGTTGAAGTGGAACTGGGCGCCGTGGTCCTCCAGGTATTTTACCATGGGCAGGATCATGGACTCATACTGATTGTATTTGGTGAACCGGAGGGCCCGCAGGTCGGGCAGGCCGTCGATGTGGTGGATAAAGCGCTGCATATAGAGCTTCATTTCCAGGGCGCTGTTGCAGTTGTAGAAGGCGAACATGGTGCGCCAGTAGGTCCAGAAGTTGGATTTCAGCACCTCGTCATCAAAAATGTCGGTGATACGTTTGTCCTCCAGAGCCTCGTCGGGGGTGAAAAATAGCTTCATCAGCTCCATGGCGCCCTTATCGGAGATGGCGAATTTGCCGTCAGTGTGAGCGTCCTGGCCCCGATTCTCGGTGACACGGCACAGGGAGTAGTTGGGGTCCCTCTTGTTGAGCCAATAGTATTCGTCCAGAACGGACACCCCCTCGGTCTCGATGGAGGGGATAGAGCGGAACAGGTCCCACATGACCTCAAAGTGGTTGTCCATCTCCCTGCCACCACGCATGACATAGCCGATCTCGGGGTATTTCCAGCCGTCACAGGCGCCGCCGGCCACGGGATCCCGGTCGAAAAAGTGGATGTGGGAGCCGGGCATCTGGGCGTCCCGGATCAGGAAGCACCCGGCGGACAGGGCCGCCAAACCGGTGCCGATGAAGTAGGCCGACTTGTGGTCCACCCCTTCCGGCTTCAGGGGGCGGGCAAAGGCTTCATAGTTACCGCTGCTGTAATACATGATGATACCTCCTAAAAAATATTTGTTTTGTCTCTTACTGCCCTTATCATAGGTCACCGTGCCCCTCCGTGCAATAAACAGCTCCGCCCCCGTGATGAAATTCCCATCACAGGGGCGGAGCTGTCAATTTTTTTATCAAATCCTCAAGTTTGATTGGCCTTGTCGGTGCGTAACCGTTCCAACGCAGAGGTGATATTGCCCAGCAGGACCAGGGAGAGTCGATCAATAATGGCCTGGGAATCGGCCTTCATATTCCCCCTGATCCAGTCCAACATAATGCCTACAAAGGCGTATTTGTAGAAATGGGCAATGAACTCCTTGTCCTCCTGCCGAACAGACATACCTGCCGCCTTCTCCTCCACCACGTCAATGAGAAGGTGGTAGGTCACCTCATAGAGGTAGTTTTCCACCTGTTCCCGGCTCACCGAGTGGTAGACGTTCATGATAAAGGGCTTGTTCTCCTGGACTGCACGGAAAATGTTAAGGAAGCCCTCCTGCCAGGTATCGTAGGTCTTCTTGCCATCCAGAGCCCGTCGGGCATCCTCCATGCAGGACCACTCTATCAGGTCGTAGATGTCCTTGAAGTGGTAATAGAAGGTCATACGGTTGACGCCACAGTCCTCAGCAATATCATTAATTGTGATCTTATTCAGAGGCTTCTTAAGTAATAGGTTTTTCAGCGATACTTCTAAAGCCCGCTTCGTGATTTCAGACATTGGCACCTCCCTTGTAAACCAGTAGGACATTGAATCATACGGAGTTTTCAGCACTCACATTATAAAACTCAGCTTTTCAAAATGCAAGTGTGTCCACACTTGCGATTTTCGGACGGCTACCGCCGCCAAAAATGCTTGTTGGGGAGCCTCCCCAAACCCGGACTTTGGGACAAGTTGTCTCGGTGTGAAAATGAAAACAACGCAGGATGCAAGCGTTACCTCACATCCTGCGCTGTTCTTTTGTTGACCGCTCCTGCTTGACAGATGCCATAATTCAGTATTTTACACCCAGTTTCCGGGAGGTCATTGCTTTTTTGAGATTATGGTGTAAAATAAAAGGAAAACACAGTATTGGAGAGCATTATAATGACAGAACGCAGATGGGTGTTCAGCGAGGATAAAAAGGTAGCGCTGAACGGTTATTTTGAGGACGTAGGCAGCAGTATGGAGCCTCTGCCTGCGATCATTGTCCTGCCCGGCGGCGGATATATCGGCCTTGCGGAACCGGAAGGCGCGCCGGTCGCGCGCTGGTTTGCGCAAAACGGGTTCCGCGCCTTCGTGATGGAGTATTCAACGGCCTATGGTGAGTTCGGAAAAACAGAGGGTGAGATGAACCCCAATGCGCTGTTTCCGGGACCGGCATACGACTTGGCTTCCGCGCTTGTAATGATCCGCGAGAACGCGGAAAAGTGGAACATTGACGAGGATCGTATTGCGCTCTGCGGCTTTTCCGCTGGTGGCCATTTGGCTGCGTACTTCGGCAACAACTGGGTAGAGCTTGCGAAGGACTGCGAGGTTCCGGCGCGTGTGATCAAGCCGAACGCCAACATACTCTGCTATGCGGCGACGGATATGACAAGGGACGCCTCAAGCTTTATGGAAAAGCAGATGTATACGGCGATATTCGGAACTGACAGTCCGAGCGAGGAGGAGCGTCAGGAGCTCACACCGAGATATAACGTGAATGTCAACACCCCGCCGACCTTCCTTTGGCACTCTGCGGCAGATACGGCTGTACCGGCTGTGGACTCGATGGCCTTCGCCGCCGCGCTTGCAAACGAGCGCATACACTATGCGCTGCATATTTTTGATAAGGGCGCTCACGCGGATGGCCTGTCCGAGGGTATGCCTGCCCAGATATGGCCTCAGCTGGCGGTGCGGTTTCTTAACAGATATATGAGATAAGAAAAACTTTTTGTCAAAAGCAAACAATGCGCAAAGCATCCTGACCGGTGCAAAAGAACATATGGAAATGTCCTGCGGCGAGGCCGTGATGAAAAGCATGGGAGGCGACATTTGCGCCGATTATTCGGTATTACTTCCGCGTCTTTTTCAGGCAAAAAGATCATTGCGGGTACGCCGCTTGCGTTTGGTGAGGGAGATGTAAAGAGCCGGAAAAAGAACGTGATAAAATACAAAAAGCCGGCGTTCTGGGTCGTCGCGGCGGCACTGGTTATGATCTGAAGAAAGGCAAGGTATAATTATTGTTATACCTTGCCTTTTACTGCTATGTTATTCTTTTATAAGAGTATTTTTCCATCTATCTGAACGGTCGAACCAGATTCCTATGGGTACGGAGGTGAATGGGGCTATCATGCACGCCCAGTACAGGCCGTCCAGTCCCCAAATGGCGTTGAACGAAAAGCCGAGCACGACGCGGGCGACGATGCAGTTGACAAAACTGGAGCAAAAGACATACCACGTGTGCCCGCTTCCGACGCCGAGACTGTGATATAGCATGAATATCGAGTAGAACAGCTGGCCCAGTATCTCGATGCGCAGATTTCGTATAGCCGCGGCCGCCGTCTCCGGATCGGAGGTAAAAAGGGAAACGAACTGCGGCGCCCAAAGCTCCATTACCGCGATAATAACGATCGACATGACGACTGAAATGCGAATGGCGGTGTAAAGCACCTTCCGTGCACGGGCATAATCCTCCGCGCCGATGCACTGTGCTATCATGCCGGCGGAACCGTTGCTCATCGCAACGATAAACAGCGTTGCAAAGTCGCGCAGCTTGGCCGTTACGCCGTTTCCGGCGGAGACGGCGACGCCATAGCTGTTGATGATATAGGTAACGGACAGCCACGATATGGCAGCGACGCTCATCTGTACGGCGCAGGGCAGGCCCAGCTTCAGAATGAGACGCAGCCTGTCGCCATAAATGCGCAGCGTACGGAAGCGTATACCGAACAGATCGGGACTCCTGAGTACGAAAATCAAAGAGATGGCGAAGCTGACGCCCTGCGAGATCATGGTAGCAAGCGCTGCACCCTGAACGCCCATGCCCATCGCGCCGACGAACACGAGGTCAAGTATAATGTTCAGACAGCAGGTCGAAGCAATGCATATAAGCGGAGCACGGGAGTTTCCAACCGCGCGCAAGGCCGCTGTTGTCGTGTTGTAGCCCATGATGAAGAAAATGCCGATGGAGCAGATCTTTAGATAGCTTGTTGCCTCATCCAGTGTGGGAGCCCGGAGAAGCGTCAGGATCTGCCGCGACAGAAGGAAAAACAGAATGGCTGCCGCCGCTCCGGAGAGAAGTCCTGAACAGAACAGCGTAACGCTGCTACGGCGGCAGTTTTCATAGTCCTTCGCGCCGAAGTGCTGCGCAATAAGGACATTCCCGCCCGTCGCAAGTCCGATTATTATGTTTGTTATCATGTTCATAACGCTGCTTGCGTTATTGATAGCCGACAGGCCAGTGGAGCCGATAAAATGTCCCGCGACTATCATATCGACCATGCCATACATTGCCTGAAGTACGCTGGATACGACCAGCGGGATCGAGTAGCGCACAAGCTGCCGCCAAATTGAACCTTGTGTGAGATCGTTTTGTATTGCCATTAGTTTTCATCCAGACGGACGCCTGCGGAGTCTGCCATATCCTTTATCATCATTTTTGTATATAGAGCATAGTACTTGCCCTTCTTTGCCATAAGCTCGTCATGTGAGCCCTGTTCGGCGATGCCGTGGCCCTCAATGTACAGGATGACGTCCGCCGAGCGAATGGTTGAGAGCCTGTGAGCGATTATGAAAGAGGTGCGTCCCGTCAGCACGTGTGAGATCGCGTTCTGAACGAGCTGCTCTGTCTCCGCGTCGATGGAACTGGTCGCCTCGTCCAGAACAAAGATCGGGGGATCGGCAACTATCGCACGCGCGAAGGAGACAAGCTGCTTCTCGCCCGTGGACAGCCTGTCGCCGCCCTCTCCGACGTCGGTCTCATAGCCATTTTCGAGCTTTGCCGCGACAGTGTCGGCGGAGACAAGCTTTGCGGCTCTGTAAACATCTTCGTCACTCGCATTGAGGTTGCCGTAACGTATGTTGTCCATCAGGGAGCCGGAGAAAAGATGCGGAGTCTGCTGGACATAGCCCAGGTTGGAATGCAGCCAGAGCAGCCCGCGCTCCTTGTAGTCAACTCCGTCAATGAGGATCTTTCCGCGGGTTGGCTCGAAGAAGCGGCAGGCGAGATTCACCATCGTAGATTTTCCGGCGCCGGTTTCGCCGACAATCGCAACGGTAGTGCCTGCCGGGATGTCAAGGTTTATGTCTTTGAGAACGTAGTCTCCCTCCGGCGCGTCGTCATATTTGAACCATACGTGGTCAAATATGATCCTGCCGTCGACCTTTGGCCAGTTTTCGGTCTTGGGGTCAAAAATCCCGCCGAATTTTTCAATGACTTCGGCTGTGTCTTCGATCGTGCAGGGGGTATCCAGCAGGGTCGTGATGCGCTCGATGTTGACCTGCGCTCCCATGGCTTCGGCAAAGGTGCTGGCTATCTGGGAGACGGGTTCAAGTATCGATATCGCATATGTGATGAAAGCGGAGAGAACGCCAAAATCGAGAGCGTCCTTCATAACGAGAAGTCCGCTGGAGTAGAGCACCAGAGCGACGGAGAACGAGCCGAAGAAGCTTATAAGCGGAAGAAACACAGCGTTGAGCTTCGATGCGCGGACGGTCGCCGTGCGCATTTCGGAGGTGGTCTCGTAAAACTCGCCGGCGTTTCTGTCCTCTATAACGAGCACCTTACTGGTTTTCGCGCCGTTTATGCTCTCGTTAAACTCGCCCGTTATGCGGGAGTTTATGTGCCGGACCTGGCGGTTCGCTGCCAGAAGCTTAGGCTGGAACACGATGGAGAGAATAATGATAACCGGCAGCACCGCAAGCGCGATGAGCGCCATTCTGACGTTTACGATAAACATCGCGATAAGAACGCCTATAACATAAAACAGGTTCCAGATAAGGTGTATGGAGCTCCATGCGAGGATTCCGCCTAGCCTGCTCGTGTCGCTCATGACGCGGGCAAGGATATAGCCTACAGAGTTCTGGTTGTAGTAACTTAGCGGCAGTTTCTGCAGATGTACGAAGCAGTCGTGCTTCATGAGCTTGCCGGTGTTCATCTCGATTATCATACACTGGCGGGAGTAGAGAATCGTAGTAATTGACTGCACGAGAATGACGAGTGCGTAAAGCAGCGTGAAAACGCCGAGGCCCTCGGTAGTCTTTGCGACGACGAAGTTGTTGACGGCGTAGCTTGTGAAAAGCGGCAGAGTGGCGTCAACGGCGGCGGAAATAACCATCATTATGATGACGACATAGAGCCGGGTTTTGACGGGCTTGAGAAAGGGAAGCAGCCGCCCCCAGAGCTTCAGGCTGAAGCTGCCGGTATTTTTTTCATTATCCATTGGCTCCTCCTGTTCTGCCCGCGTCGGACTGGATGTCGTAAACCCTGCGGTAGAGACCCTCCTCGGCTATAAGTTCGTCGTGGGACCCAAACTGGACAGCGCGTCCCTTGTCCATAACAAGGATGTTGTCCGCCTGCATAAGGGTGTTTATTCTGTGGGAGATGAGAATGACAGTCGCGCCGGAGGTGTTCTCGCGCAGGGCTTCGCGGATGCGTGCATCAGTCTCCATATCGACAGCGGAGGTCGAGTCGTCAAAAACGAGAATAGGACAGTTTTTCATAAGTGTTCGCGCGATCGCGATGCGCTGTTTCTGCCCGCCGGAGAGGGTGACTCCGCGCTCGCCGACGATCGTATCATAGCTTTCGGGGAAGGACATGATGTTTGCGTCAATATCTGCGATGCCGGCGGAATGCCGGATCTCCTTAAGCGAAGATCCCTCCGCGGCTATGGCGATGTTTTCACCGATAGTCTTGGAAAACAGGAAAGGCTCCTGCAAAACGAGACCGACGTTTTTGCGCAGGTGGGGCAGCGTTATGTCCCGTATGTCGGTGCCGCTGACGGAGATAGTCCCGTTTTCCTCCGGAAGCTCGTAAAGCCGTGTCAGCAGATATGTCAGAGTGGATTTGCCGGAACTGGTCGTTCCGAGTATGCCGAAGGTGCTGCCGCCTTTTATCGTGAAGCTGAGATCGGACAGGACCTCGTGTGCGCCGTAAGCGAAGCTGACGTTATCAAAGCAGATATCACCGGACATGTCGGGTTCTTTTGCGTTGGGCCTGTCGTGTTCCTCTTCTGCGTCAAGTATTTCAATAAGGCGCGAGGCGGAGACGTTTGCCTTGGAGAGTTCGGACAGCGTCCTGCCGAGGTTTCTTATCGGCCATGCCAGAGTCTGCGTATAGCTGACGAAAGCCAGCAGCTCGCCGAGCGTCATTTTTCCCGTAGCGGCGAGATAGGAACCGGCGGCGACGATCACGAGCAGATTGAGGCAGGACACAAAGTCGCCGACGCCCCAGAAAAAACCAAGCGTGTAGCCGAGATCTATCCAGTCGTTGGCGAAGCGGTCGTTGTATTTTTCAAATTTTTCGCGTTCAAATTGCTCGCGTCCGAATGCGCGGACGACGCGCACGCCGGTCAGATTTTCCTGGACGTCTACCATGAGGTCACCCTCAGATTCGTCTGCCTTCAGGAACTGTCGGGAAATGCGCGAATGAAACAGCGCAGAATAAATAACGATGACCGGAACAAAGCATGCGGCGACAGCCGCGAGCAGCGTGTTCATCGAAAACATGAGGAACATCGCACAGGCGAGCAAAAGCACGGTTCGCACGACCTCCAGAAACTGCGCGGAGATGAAGCTGCGAAGGGTCTCAACGTCGGAGGTGCAGCGCTGTATGATATCACCGGTCAGATTCTCCGTGTGCCATGCGAAGGGAAGATGCTGTATGTGGGAATAGAGCTTGTCGCGCAGGAGCTTTGAAAAGCCCTCCGTTCCAAGTGAGATCCCGTAGCGCGAGCAGAAGTTAAACAGGCCCGACAGCGCTGCACATATGATGATTGCGGCGCCGCAGACGAGCAGGTGCGAGCGCAGAAATTCACGTCCGCCGGCAGCATTTATGGCGCTGAGCAAGGTGGCGGGAAGATTCATTGGCTCGGAGCCTATTATTGAGTCTACAGTAAGCCTTATGATCTGCGGCGTAAGGAAGCTGAATACAACGGAAAGAAGGCTGGCGAGAACCGCATACAGGAAAAATCGTCGGCTGCCTTTTGAAAAATCGGCGATTAGAGAAAAAATGGTTCGTTTTTTCACTGCCTGACCTCCTTAAAATTGAGTATTACTTTTATAATGCCACAATCGCATGATAAAAGCAAGTGCGACACAATTAAGAGATAATTTACATTTTGTTCTTCACAGAAAGGAAAAACATGCTATAATATCTAAAACGTGTGCGCGGTTGGCACTGAAGTGGGGAAAAATACAAGGGCGGTGAGTGAAGCTGAAGCATGCAAAATTAAAAAAAGGGCGCGGGGAGGACGAGATCCGTCCTCAGGTACCCGTCATAATCGCAGAACCGGGCGCCGGTCTTACCGCGGCGCAGGTTCGTGAGCGAATTGAAAAGGGATATGCCAATACTGCGATCGAATCGTCGTCAAAGACGGTCGGACAGATCATTCTGACCAATACGCTTACGTATTTCAACATGATATTCTTTGCGCTGGCAGCTCTGGTGATCGCTGTCGGCAGCTGGTATAATCTTACTTTTATGCCGGTGGTCATCGCGAATATTTTTATCGGTATCGTGCAGGAGATAAAATCCAAAAAGACCCTGGACAAGCTCAGCATCCTCAATTCGCCCAAAGGCATTGTAATACGCGACGGGGTCTCGCGCACGATAAATATAGACGAGATGGTGCGCGATGATATAGTCGTTTTCGCGGCCGGCAACCAGATCTTCTCCGACGCAGTTGTGGTCGAGGGAGAGTGTCTTGTGAACGAGGCGCTCATAACCGGAGAGGCCGATGAGATAAAGAAAACCGTCGGTTCTGAGCTGCTCAGCGGAAGCTTCGTTGTCAGCGGAACCTGCCGCGCCAGACTGACGGCTGTCGGTGCGGATTCATTTGTATCCAAGCTGACGCTGGAGGCCAAAAAGTCCAAAAAACCGAAACAGTCGGAGATGATGAACTCCCTGTCGAAGCTCGTTTTGTGGATCGGCATAATCCTTATACCGCTCGGCGTGCTGATGTGCGTGAAGGAGGTCGTGTGGCTCGGACGCAGCTTTACGGATGGTATCGTATCCACTGTAGCGGCGCTGGTCGGCATGATTCCGGAAGGCCTGTATCTTCTGACGAGCGTTGCGCTCGT
Source organism: uncultured Oscillospiraceae bacterium (assembly GCA_964539115.1). Lineage (GTDB taxonomy): Bacteria > Bacillota > Clostridia > Oscillospirales > Oscillospiraceae > CAKSXP01. Next base: position 9,258 of record CAZIHY010000004.1, on the reverse strand, counting down.
TGCCGGCGTGATACGCCTTGCGCAGCGCAAGACGCTGGTGCATGAACTTGGGTGCATCGAAACGCTGGCGCGCGTTGATACCCTGTGTGTCGATAAGACCGGAACCATAACCGAAAACAAAATGATAGTCGAAGACATATGCCTTCTTTGTGAGGACCGCTTCATCGAAGACGACATACGCATGATAATGGCGGATTATGTATATGCCATGCAGGCGGATAATGATACGATGGCGGCGCTGAGAAAGTATTTCTCGGGTACTGTCAACCAGACCGCGATAAAGACCCTGCCGTTTTCCTCGTCAAAAAAATACGGCGGAGTATCGTTCCATGAGGACGAGACCTATGTCCTTGGCGCTCCGGATGTCGTTCTTGGCGCGGATTATGAGCAATACCGCGAGAAGATAGAGTTTTATTCCGGGCGGGGTTGCCGCGTCGTGCTCCTGGCTCTTTACGATGGATCGCTCGATGACGAAACTCTTGACGCCCCCAAAATGCCTCTTGCGCTGATACTTCTCAGCAACAAAATAAGGCCGGAGGCGCCGGAGACCTTTGCTTTCTTTGCAAAACAGGGCGTTACAGTGAAAGTCATCTCCGGAGACAATGCGCTGACTGTCTCAGAGGTGGCAAAGCGCGCGGGAATAGAAAACGCAGAAAAATTCATTGACGCCCGCGAGTTGGATACCGATAAAAAGATACGTGAAGCTGCGGAGAAATACACAGTGTTCGGCAGAGTAACGCCGGAACAGAAGCGTAAGCTCATCCTTGCCATGCACAGCGCCGGGCACACCGTCGCCATGACGGGTGACGGCGTAAATGACGTACTCGCGCTCAAGGCGGCCGACTGCTCGATAGCAATGGCTTCTGGCAGCGACGTTGCGGCACAGGTGTCACACATCGTTCTGCTCAACTCCAACTTTGCGTCGATGCCGAGCGTTGTTATGGAGGGGCGGCGCGTTATCAACAATATTGAGCGTTCCGCATCTCTCTTCCTGGTCAAGAATATCTTTTCGTTCGTGCTTGCGATAATCTCCCTGTGCTTTACGCTGACATATCCGTTCACGCCGTCGCAGCTTAGCCTTGTCAGCACGCTTACGATTGGAATACCCTCGTTCGTTCTTGCGCTTGAGCCGAATGAGAGCATAATAAAGGGCAAATTCCTGAAAAACGTTATGTACAGGGCTCTGCCGGCTGCAGTCACTGATCTGGTGCTTATCCTTGGCGTCATACTGTTCAACATCGCATTTAAGCTTGGCGACGATGAGACAAGCACTATATGCACTGTCGTCATGGGCGTTGTCGGTCTTCTCATGGTGTTCAATACCTGCAAGCCCTTCAACAATCTGCGAAAGCTCCTGATGATAGTCATAACCGCGTCGTTCGTGTTCTGTGTTGCCTTTATGAAAACGATATTCACGCTGACGGAGATCAATTTTGCAAATATGCTCATCCTTGTTGTGTTTGCACTTCTGGCGCTGCCAGGCTTGAATTTTGCAACAAGGGGGCTCGATCATGTACGCGACATTCTTGACAAACGTAAGAATCCGCGCGGCGGAAAACATGTACACAGGGTCAGGAAAGTAAAATAAACAGAAGAAACCGGCCGTGGGTCCAAATCCCGCGGCCGGTTATGCTATTATCTCAGTTTGAATTCCAGCGCCACAGGGTTATGGTCAGAGAACTTGAAACCCTCGTCCAGTGTTCTGACAGATACGAGTTCCACGTTTGGCGATAGAATATAGCCGTCGATGACATACAGCTGGGTATCCACGCTCAGCGGAGCGTCCAGCAGGCGGCAGGTCGCACAGGCGTCGTCGTATGCATAGCTCCAGCCTTCGGATATCATGCTCTCTTCCAGCAGACCGGGGGTCCACTTCTCGGGGTCAGCGACAGGATATTTCCCGGTGCAGCCCGGGAAGCTCTGGTTGAAGTCCCCGCCGGCAACAACATAGTTTCCTGCGGCATATTCGCTGTCTATAAATTCCCTGAGTACCCTCATCTGCTCGAGCTTGCCTTCCCCGTCGTCGTAGGCCTCGAGATGGAGATTTACGATGACAAGTTCATGATCCGTACCCTCGACCTCAAAGCGGGTGACGAGAAGACAGCGCTTCAGGTTCGCTGTAGATATTGGCCAGGAAAACGGACAGGGGAGCGCGACCCTGTCGGCGGCAGTGATGCCGTAAGCGCTCAGTGTTTGAAGCCCTGAGTGGACCTTGCCGATCGTGGGGATCGGGAAGGGCACATATTCGCAGGAGTAGTTCTGGGCATAGGCGGAGCTGAGGGCCAGAGACTCGGAATATTCGGCGGCTTCGTTTATCCCATAGCTTCTCTTGGAATCGAGATCTACCTCCTGAAGCAGATAGAAATCCGCGTTTTCGCCTTCCAGGACGGCAAGGATTCCGGAGCAGTTCTTCTCGATTATTGCCGGGCTGTCGGGCCGCACTTCGCTGCCGCCGTCCATAAAGAATTCGGATTCCTCGCCGAGCGCGGCGTATCCTGTATTGAAGCTTATGATTTTCAGGACGCTGTCCGGAGAGACAGCGCCGCCGTCCATATTGACGAGCTCCGCGCTCTCGATGCTCTCGGGAGAAAACTCTGTCACCGTCAGCCAGATGATAAGCGACGCGGCGCAAACAAGTATGAGCGCCAGAACGACAAGTGCTATTTTCAGAATTTTTTTCACCATAACATCATTCCTTAAAAATATCTTGTATTATACATCCTCTTGGGCATTTTGTGAATATTTTCATCGAAAAAATCCAAGCTAATGCCGAGGTGATTTATAATGACGCTTAATCAGAAAGAAACCAGCTTTATCAACGATCTTAAAAGCCAGGAACAGCTCTGCATAGAAAAATACACCCGGTATGCAAGCGAGGCCTGCGATCCCCAGCTTAAAAACCTGTTCACAGACATCGGAAACACCGAGCGCGGACACCTTGACACGCTCAACAAGATTGCCTCCGGCACGGTGCCTGCGATGAACGGCGGTGGGGGCAGCGTCAAAACCAAGGCCAGCTTCAAGGCTTCCTCTTGCAATCAGCAGGGCAAGGACAACGACAAGTATCTCTGCTCTGACGCGCTTGCGATGGAAAAGCACGTCTCCTCCGAGTATGACACCAGCATCTTTGAGTTTTGTTCCCAGGATGTGCGCAACGTACTCAACCACATCCAGAAGGAAGAACAGGAGCATGGCGAGGAGCTTTACAGCTACATGGCCGTCAACGGGATGTACAACGCATAAGGGAAAGAAAGCCAGGTTTCAAAATCTGAAATTTGGCTTTCTTCTATGAAACATAAGTGGGGAAAAAGAACTGAAAAATGGACGGACAGGCAATATAATATAGGTATATCTAATTATAAAGGAGATGAGTGTGTGGCATTCAAGTCCTATAGGAAGATCATTTTCTGCGACGATAATATCAAAAATCTTGTCGTGGAAGGCTGCCGCATCGGCTATGAGTTTAAGATCAAGTACCCCAACTATCGTGGTGCTAACCTCAGCTGTATAGAGGAGCTCAATTTTGAGGTCGATGGGAAACCGCTGCCCCGCGACAGCGTTTACTTCCTGCTCAACGGAAAACAGTTTCTGCTTGATGAGCTGCCCGACCTTTTCAAAGAATACTGGTTCATTCTTGATCCCGCGACGATTCGCGTTATGTGCCCGGGTGGGATCGCTTCTGGAGAACATACCATCCGCGTGTTGATGCATCACCGCATTCCCTATACCGGTTATTTCGGACAATACCATGTGGAATTTGCGGACGTAAGCCACGTCTGCATCGCGGACTGAGAGGGGAGGAAATAATATGGCAAACGATATTAAGCTCGGCGTTACGCTTTACAGCTTTGCAAGCGAATACATAACCGACAGACTCTCACTCGAGGATCTCCTGCGCACCTCCGCCGAAATGGGCTATGAGGGAGTCGAGATCGTCGCGACCCAGATGGTCCCGGGTTACCCCTATCCCACGGACGAGTGGCTGCAGTGGTTTAAGGAGACTCTGGCTAAATACGGACTTAAGCCCGTCTGCTGGAGCGCATATGTCGATATGGGCATCCGCACCGACCGCGACATGACAGAGGATGAGATTGTCCAGAGCACGATAAATGACCTCATCTGCGCCAAAAAGGCCGGTTTCCCGATGGTCAGAACGCAACATGCGATCTCTCCGAAAATTTTCAAGTCCATGATACCTTTCTGCAAAGAACTCGGCATGCAGCTCACGATCGAGATGCACAGCCCGCATCATCCCGAGGTCCCTGTCTGGAAGGAATATATAGAGATCATGAAGGGAGAGGGCAAGGGTATCCTTGGCTTTGTTCCCGATATGAGCATTTTCCAGACAAAGCCGCATAAGCTTTGGATGGATGAGGCTATTGAGTATGGCTGCCGTCCCGAAAAGCTGCAGGAGCTTGTAGACAAGCTCGAGCGCCACGTCTCCGAGGAGGAGATGCTCGCCGGCGACTATACGGATATAGAGCGCGAATATGCTGCTGATATCATAAGCTTCAATCCCACTACAAAGATTGAACAGCTCAAGGATCTGCTTGACTGCGCTTTCTATATGCACGGCAAGTTCTATTACATCGACGAGGATCTCAATGAGGGCAGCATCCCCTATGAGGACATTCTGCCCAAGATCCGCGACTATGGCTACAAGGGCTATATGGCCTGCGAATACGAAGGACATCATTTCAGCATTGAGGAGAGCGCTGTCGAGCAGCTTCGCCGCTATGTTGCGATGACCAAAAAAATACTCGGATAAGGAGACTACTATAGATGAAAGACGGAAAGCTCCAAATTGGTATCATCGGCTGCGGTGGTATCGCAACCTCCAAGCATCTTCCCTCTCTTGCTATGTTCCCTGACAGGTGCGAGATAGTTGCCTTCTGCGATATCATAATCGAGCGCGCCGAGGAGAAAGCCGCCCAGTATGGCACCCCTGACGCTAAGGTATATACCGACTACCGCGAACTGCTCAAGGACGAGAGCATTGACGTCGTCCATGTCCTTACTCCCAATGTTGCGCACTGCCCGATCACCGTCGCCGCATTCGAAGCCGGCAAGCACGTAATGTGCGAGAAGCCGATGGCCGCGACCGCGGAGGATGCCAAGAAGATGCTCGACGCATGGAAGAAGTCCGGCAAGAAGTTTACGATCGGCTATCAGAACCGCTTCCGCAGTGACAGCCGCACTCTCAAGCGTGCCTGTGAAGAGGGCGCGCTCGGCGATATCTATTTTGCAAAGGCCCATGCCATCCGCCGCAAGGCAGTCCCGACCTGGGGCGTTTTCCCGAACAAGGCTCTTCAGGGCGGCGGCCCGCTGATCGACATCGGCACCCACGCGCTCGACCTGACTCTGTGGATGATGGATAACTACGAGCCTGAGAGCGTTACAGGCTCTGTTTTCCAGAAGCTTAAGGACAATCCGGACGGCAACGTTTTCGGTCCTTGGGATCCTGAGACCTTTGAGGTCGAGGACTCCGCATTCGGCTTTGTCAAGATGAAGAACGGCGCGACCATTTTCCTCGAGGCAAGCTGGGCGCTGAACGTGAGCCAGTCGAAAGAGGCTGCTACCACTCTTTGCGGCACCAAGGGCGGCGCGGAGCTCATTCCCAGAGGCATGGGAACTGACTTCGAACTGAAGATGAACAGCACCAGATATGGCCGCCTCGTCGACGAAGACGTTTCGCTCAAGACCGAAGGTGTTGCTTTCTTCGAAGGCGACGGAGACGGAGAGCCCCAGGTCCTCGAGTGCGATCAGTGGCTTAGAGCGGTACTGGAGGACGGCGAGCCTCTGGTCAAGCCCGAGCAGGCTTATACTGTAACGCGCATCCTTGACGCTATTTACAAGAGCGCTGCAAGCGGAAAGGAAATAATCTTCGACTAACAGGAGGTCCCAAATGAAACTCGGATTTATAACCTCTATCCTGGACGGATGGAATTTCGATGAAGTCATAGACGTCGCTTCCGAAATGGGCTATAAGTGTCTTGAAGTTGCCTGCTGGCCGAACGGCAAAGCGGAGCGCCGCTATGCCGGAGTCTGCCATATTGATGTTGCAAACCTTACGGATGCTGACGTCCAGCACATAAAGTCCCGCTGTGCGGAGACGGGCATCGAGATCTCATCTCTCGCATATTACCCCGACACGATCGCTCCCGGCGAAGCGGGGGAGAGTGCCCGTGCGCATCTCATCAAGGTTATCGAGGCCTCTGCAAGACTGGGCGTCAACATGGTAACGACCTTCATCGGCCGTGACCAGACCAGGACTGTTGACGAGAATATGGAGCTCGTTGCGGAGTATTGGCCGCCCATAATTGCGAAGGCGGAGGAGCTTGGCGTAAGGATCGCGATCGAAAACTGCCCGATGTACTTTGGCAGGGACCAGTGGCCCGGCGGACAGAATCTGTTCACCTCGCCGGCGAACTGGCGTAGGATCTTTGAGATACTGCCCAGCGATAATCTCGGCATCAACTTCGACCCCAGCCATTTTGTGCTCCAGATGATGGACTATATAAAGCCTATCTATGAGTTCAAGGACAAGATATTCCACATCCACTGCAAAGACATGCGCCTCTATCCCGAGCGCATTGACGAATATGGCATCTTTGCCTATCCCGAGCAGTTTATGGAGCCCAAACTCCCGGGCCTCGGACAGGTTGATTGGAGTCAGTATTTCTCCGCGCTTGGCGATATACGTTATGACTCCTATGTCTGCGTCGAGGTTGAGGACAGGGCGTTTGAGGGAAGCCGCGAGCGTATCCTCGACAGCCTGCGTTTGTCCAAGAAATATCTTGAGCAGTTCTGCATCTGATAGCCTGAAAATCAAAGACGTGGGGCCCGCGCAGATTTGCGCGGGCCCCGTTTGATTTTGCGTTATGAACAGCTGCCGCCGGTCAGCTCGTTTGCGATGTTCTGCGCCTCGTCTCTCATTTTTGCCAGGAGAATATTGGAAAAATGTTATCTGCCGGGAAATGAGCTGACCTCAATTATGCACAGCTCGTCGGCGAAATCAGAGGTGTTTTCCTCGGAGCGCTGCGTCCAAAGAATGTATTTATCCGTTGCCAGGACATTTGAGGTTCCGTCATAAGTGAGCTGGACTGTTTGTCCCAGCACCCTGTCATATGCAAATGCGTTCTGATTACAATGCCAAACGGCTATCTCACGGCTCAGGTCAGGCCAATCACAGCTTCTGGAATCCTCAGACGCATCGTGGAGCGTGATTATCTCGCCGCTGCCCTCGATCAGATATGCGCTGGTCTGATATAAGAAGGCTTCGCCGGGGCCGTAGCTGTCCAGATTCTGCGCGATTATCATGGCCGAATCATATCCGTCCACAGCATAGTCGAATACGCGCGTGCCCTTTTCGGTAACCGGTGTGATTTCTCCGTTCTCCAGCTTGCAAATAATGCTGTAATTCTTGGTTTTGTCGGTTTGGTTCCTGTCCTCGCATAAGCCGATAACAAAACCGTCCGCATGCCGGGGCATTGCAAACTGTTCGGCCAGAATAGTTCTTTCTCCTGTCTCGAGGTCATATTCATAGCTCGTGACTACGGATGAATTCTCATCCTGTTCGCTTATCTCGTCAATAAGAAGACTATTGCCGCGCAGCGAGAAGTTCGGGGAATAAAAGCTTACGAGGTCTCCGTTTTCGTCGGTCGGTGCTTCGCACAGCAGACTGGTCTCACCGCTTTCACGGTTGTAGGTGTATATCTCATAATCCGAACCGTAGAAGTCATATGAGCTGGTAACGCGATAGATGATCCAGTCGTCGTTAATGAGACCGTATGACGCCTGCCATGGGAAATCCATTTCGCAGACAATGGTTTCATCTCCGGAGTGGATGTTGACTGTCATAAGCTGTCTGGGAGAGGTTTCACTGTCACCGTAGTAACCTATGAGCAGATCGCCCGCGTCAGAGATGTCCAGAGCGACAGAAGTTGACCAGTCCATATGCTTTATTTCAACGTCGCCCCAGACGTCTTCGATCGACAAAGCTTCCGGGGCAGCGTCAGGACGGCCGGTTACGGACTCCGCGCCTGGTTCCGGCGCATCCACAGTGTCCGCAGAGATGCTGACAGCAGGAGAGGGGGATAATTCCTGTTCCCGCTCTGCCGGAATATTATCCTCTATTGATGCGCACCCTGCTAAGAATACAAACAGTATCAACAGAGTGATAAGAGCGGAATTATTTACCATATAATACCTCTGCCGTTAACGAAACTTGCAACGTTATCAGCAGTATCGCTAAGGATACTGCTTGTCAGATTACCTGACCAAGAGACTGAAGCAGCTCCATAGACAGGATCATACCAATAGATAGTGCTGCCATAATTACTGTATGCCCGTATTGCAACCCAATGGTAAATTGTTGTTGTGGGATAGCCTTCTGGCCTCACTGTGCTGTATGGGGTCAGATAAAAATTTGCGGCAATGCCATGGAGCTCGGAAGATATTGCCGTGATAGCTGCGGCTTTAATTTGAGCTGTGGTCGGATTTGCAAGCGCCGTGAAGTAGCTTGTACCGGACAAGCTGTTAAGAACATTTGCCATGACATACTTAGTTGTACTGTCTACATACCAAGGAGTACCTGCATAATAATCAGTTTTCAAATAAGAAGTGCCAGCAAGGGTTGATTGGGAAATAGTGACGCCATACCGAGCCAAGATTGATTGTGCAGTGGCAGGCCCACAGTAGTAACTGGTTTCCTGCGAATAATGCCTCATACTGGAAACAGAGTCGCTTGCAGCATTAATACTTGTCGGATTTAGATATTCAGCGATGAAAGCGGCCTCACTGCGTGTAGTTGACAATGCCTGTAAATCACCGATGGCTATAAAGTATTTACTATAGGCTTGCATGACGTCGGATACAGTTGCCTTGCCCTCAAGATAACGGACATAAGCTTCGGCAGCTGCAAGTTTTTCGGTGGCACCATCCATTTCAGGATATTCATCCAGAATAAGCGTGCCATCTGGCGCACGCATATATGTAGTACTGATCGTTTCGTTATCGGCCGTAGCTGTAACGGCGAGTATGAGCGAAATTATTGACAGCATAAGAACCAAACACAGCAATTTTCTCATAGCAATCCTCCATTCATATGATGTTTTTTCATTAATTACGTCCTTTCTGATTGGGGGTTCTGCAGGGAAAACAATGCGATATCAGTTAGAACATGGGAATGACCTCCTCTTATGATTAGATTTTACTTTCAGTATAATTCCGTTTCATCATTTTTTATGGACACGTCGC
>CAZIHY010000003.1:0-47203 GCA_964539115.1 uncultured Oscillospiraceae bacterium | reverse complement strand
TTCATCTTGTTGATTACCGATTATATACTTGAGTCAGATCGTATAAATGATTTCCATATTGACAATTTCAGAGGCACGGTCACGAATGTTGTTCATTCGACCCACCCGATATATTTTATTAATCCGCTGTGACCTTCTGTCTCTTGGATTGTCTCCCCTTTTGCTTTTGAGGCAGGTTTTCCGCCATAAATCTTTCAGCTGTCAGTTCAGCTTGCCTAAGCACCTCACGCTGAGAGCCGCGCGCATTCTTTATATAGCTTTCCTTAACGACAAAAATGGCTTCTTCAAATATTTCAGGGTCAGGAGTCTTTACGACGACAACATGTCTTTGAATTCCTTTTATCAAGCCCAGCACCTCCAAACAAGTGTTTTATGAATAATTGTACCCATTTAGAGAATTTCTATGCCCGTTGGTTGACAAAAACGGTAAGCACTGTCATGTCGTCCGTTCTGCCGTACTGTTTGACCGCAGCAGTCATGGTTTCCGTTGCCAGTTCCTTTGAACTGCCTTCTTTCCAGTTTGCAAGGAGATTTCTGAGCCAGCGATCATCCTCCTGGACCATAACGCCATCGCTTGCTATAATTGCTATACTGCCGGGCTTGAGCTTCATTTTTACTACATCCGGTGCGGAGCCTTCGCCCGCTGCAAGCCCTACAGCAAGACTCCTGCCCTTAATCCGCTTGATACTGCCGCCGAATCTTACATATGATGGAGCGGCTCCATATTTATAAAAGCAAGTTTCACCGGTGAACAGGTCGATACACATGAGGTCCACGGTCGCAAACCCCCACTCATCCCCATTCTTGAGCAACATGACAGAATTGAGCACCTTCATGGCCGCATTGGGGTCGACGCCCGCGCGCAGAAAGCTCTCCAGGATCCTAACGACTGCGACGCTCTCACGTGCGGCCTCTTCTCCGCTGCCCATGCCGTCTGACAGAATGACGCAAAGAACTCCCTGCTCGGTTTTAAAATATGTACCTCTATCGCCATTTACCGTTTCACCGCGCTTTTTTGTTGTTGCAATACCAACTGATACTGTGAGCGGTTCCGCCTCCATTACCATAAGCCGGCCGGAACTTTTGACTGTTGATATATCTGGCTTACACAGCCTGACGCCCAATACTGACGACAACTTGTCCAGATAATTTTCATCTTTTATCAGCGGAGTAAGTCTTCCGCTTTCGATGATGGCGCGGAGCCTTCCGCTTTTATCCCGGAACACCGAAGTCTCTGCATCAATGTCCGTCTCTCGGAGAAAACGCATCAAACGTCTTTCTGCGAGCGGGTCGGCTCCGCCTGCAGCTGACAGCTCATCGGCCACAGAATCCATTATCTGTGCCATATCAGCGTACTGCCCATATGCGGCTGTCCTGTTTTCCGCTAGCCTGCTGCGGTACTGCCTTCTGTACATCAGACTTCGGAGCTCCGAATTGACAGCGGAGGTGAATGAATATATGGAAGGACATTTTTCCCTGAAACGCTGAGGCAGATCTTCACTGCGCAGACGTCCGTTTTCGAGCATAAGCGGGGTCACGTCGTTCATAATACTAAGCGTATCCATATAGTTGACATTCCAACATTCGTTTTTATGCTTACATGCACTGCACACACCATCCGCCGCACGGTCGAATACCCTTGCGATATCATTGTCATTTGACGACTCCTCAAGACTTCTCCGGACGGTCTCGTAAAGGTCATTAAATGCCGCACTTATATTGTGCAGGCGCTTAGCCGAGTAACGTCTCAGGCCAGTCTCGCCTTTTCCTGCAGGCACTCTCTGCAGCGCCGAACCAAAATATATCATCGCACTGGATGGAATCATTACAAATATGACCGAAGCGACAAATGTTTCGTATAGCACCTCAGATCGGAAATCGACCTGCCATGTCCAGGCAACGGCAGCAGCATTTGCTATTATGTAACTTAACGCAAACATGAGTTTTCCGTGTTTTGAAAAAGCTCCGGAGATTAGTCCGGAAAAGGTATATGCCATTGAGAAATACGGCGTACCCCCTGCACACAAATCCATAGCAAGTCCCATGGCTGCGCCTGCGCCGCATCCGGACAGACTTCCTCCGCTGAGTGAAAAAGCCATAACGGTTATAGTAGCAGCCATCCTTCCGACAGAAACGACGTCCATGATCATTACGTCTGAAAAGGCCATGAAAATACATGCGTACAGTATAAGCACACCTACGCCATGGCGTATCTCTGTAAAGTCGGTGTCACGCTGCTCTTGCAAGAGAGCAATCGAGAAAAAATAAGTACAGCCGGAGCCCAGCACCACCTCACATATTACAAGCAGTGCTGATTTGACCCCAAAAGGAAAAGAAAAGCTGTTCAGAGCGGCGGTTACAGTACAGATGACGCCGGCAACCAAAGGCATAAACCACCTGGAACTGTATATCCTTGTATTCTGAAAGACAAATGACACTGTGAAAATAAGCACACATGTTGCTACATATCTTATCCCCCAATCAAAGCCGCCAAACAGAAGATATCCTATTGACGCTCCAATCAGTGTTGAAATACCGCCTATTCCTGCCCCGGCCTGTGCTGTCATGGCAACACCGAAGGGAGAAATATAATCAAAGATCCTTACGCTTGCGCTCAGAAGCCCCAGAATGAAGCAAATTGCTATCCCAAGCGCCTGCTTTAACTGTGATTTATGTTTCTGTAAATATACCGACAGAAACCTCTGCTTTAATACCAATAACCTCGCACGAAATGACACTTATGTCCCCTCCCCAAAATGGTTTACATAAATTATACTTATGTAAATATTCGAAGTCGGTCTAAACATGCATGCCGCAAAAAAATTTTACTTGCCTATATACGTCGCTTGTGCAATATTGGTATTGAAATAAATATGAGTTTATCATAAAATATAATAAATCATCGAACAAAACGGAGGCGGTATTATGGCAACAGAGGTTGAAATCAAGCTCCACATGAGAGACGCTGCACAGATTGACGATATAATAAACGACGAGGAGATACGAAGCTTTATACGTGAAGATTTCAAACGCGTTACGATGTGCGCAAAATACTACGATACCCCTGATTGGGACTTGTATAAAGCAGGTTTCATGCTGAGAATTCGTTCAGATGAAGAGCGTGTGATCGTCTCGCTGAAAAAAGGAACAATTGATAAGACGGAAAACATAGGTCTCTGTATACGTCAGCAATGGATATGCCAATCGCCCGAGATCGAAGGCGCAATCGAACATCTTATCGCCTGCGGCGCTCCTGAAGAAATTGTTGAACTTACGCGCGGAAAAGAACTCATTAACATCTGCCGTGATGATTTCACAAGAACATCCGCTATCCTATATATGGAAGAGGGCGTCGTTCTCGAACTCGCGATGGATACAGGTGTAACGCATGCCGGAAACAGAACGGGAGATATCCTGGAAATGGAACTGGAGGTTATATTCGGAAGCCTTAACGCAGTTCGACCGTTTTGTCAAGCGCTTGGAGAACGTTATGGTCTTATGCCGGAGACAACTACAAAATATGAAAAGTCTTATGCTCTTGCGACTTCCGCATGAGTGAGCATTTATAATGATAACAAAGTGAAATAATATAATATGTCAAAAAGACCGTGCAATACAAACTGTTTTGCACGGTCTTTTATTATTCTTTAACAAGATTTTCGCCTATCTTATATACGTCTCCGGCACCTACTGTGAGAATGATGTCGCCAGGGGCCGCAGTAAAACGAAGGCTCTTTTCCAGTTCATCAAAGGTATCAAAAAACAGAGCGTTTGGAATCTGTTTTGCAAGATCAGCAGATGAAATTCCAATCGTGTTCTGTTCTCGGGCAGCATATATTTCCGCAAGATAGGTAATATCTGGTCGCCTGAGCTGTTCTACAAAGTCATCAAATAGTGCATTGGTCCTTGTATAGGTGTGTGGCTGAAATACAACGATGCTACGGTTATAACCAAGCGGTTCGATCGCATCCAGAAGCGCTTTTAACTCTCCCGGATGGTGCGCGTAATCGTCATATACATCGGCGCCGTTGAACTTCCCCTTATATTCAAAACGCCGTCCGGCTCCGGTAAAGGCCGCAAGGCCGTATTTTACAGCAGTTGCGTTGATGCCAAGCGCTATAGCCGAGGCGGCGGCGGCAAGCGCGTTCTTTATGTTATGCTCGCCGGGGACGCGGAGACTGACGTGCGTGAAAAGGCTTCCCCTGTACATGATGTCAAATTCCGACTGTGCTCCAACGCGGGCAATGTCTCTGGGATATACATCAGCGTTGTCGTGCATTCCGAAGGTGAACAGCTCTCGTCCAAGAGGCGCCAGCGCATCCATCGTATTTTCGTCGTCCCTGTTTGCGATAATTGTCCCATCAGAAGGAACAAGAGAGGCGAATTTACGGAAGGACGCCTTAATATCATCAAGATCCTTGAAAAAGTCGAGATGATCCGCCTCTATATCGAGGATAACGGCAATGGTCGGGAAAAAGCTGTGAAAAGAATTATAATATTCACAAGACTCCATAATGATTGTGTTCCCACGGCCTACTCTATGGCCAGCGTGTAGCAAAGGCAAAGTTCCGCCTATCATAACGGTGGGGTCCTTCTCTGCTGCCATAAGTATATGCGTGCACATGGATGTCGTAGTCGTCTTGCCGTGGGTGCCGGAGATACAAAGGGCATTTCTGTAATCACGCATTATAGCGCCCCAAGCCTGTGTGCGTTCAAATACCGGGATCCCCAGTTCGCGAGCTCTTATAATTTCGCAATTGTCGTCGTGCACCGCTGCGGTACGCACTATAAAATCAACATCACCTGTGATATTCTCCGCTCTATGACCAATGGCAACATCGATGCCCAGTTCGCGAAGATGTTTTACAGTATCACTGTCATTCATATCCGACCCGCCGATCCTGAGACCCATGCCTGCAAGAACCTCAGCCAGAGGAGACATGGAAACACCGCCAATACCAATAAGGTGACCCTTTTTCCCTGGATGTATATATGTTTCAAAGCCCATAGTTATTGCTCCTTATTGTAAAAAAAATCTTTTCATATTATAATCTTATAAATTGCGATTTACAAGTGTAAAAGGGGCAGAATAATGCAGATGGATGCGATCAGAATTCCAAAATACGCGGTCAAAGTGCTCCAACGTCTTGAAGATGCCGGATTTAAAGCATACGCCGTTGGCGGATGTGTGCGCGACATGTTGCTCGGCCGAAGGGTAAATGACTACGATGTTTGCACATCAGCGAGGCCTGATGATATTATCAGCCTATTTCCACGCAGTATCCCCACTGGAATAAAACACGGCACGGTCACTGTCCGATCCGAGGGGCGCCTTTTAGAAGTCACGACCTTCCGTACAGACGGGGATTACACCGATTCAAGACGACCCGACAGCGTGCATTTTCTTGATACAATAAAAGGCGATTTGTCGCGTCGGGACTTTACTATAAATGCTATGGCTGCGGATATTCGCGGTAATATTATAGACCCATTCAAAGGCGTTGAAGACCTAAAAAAGAAAATAATTCGATGTGTGGGTGAGCCGGAAAAGAGATTTTCCGAAGATGCGCTTCGCATGCTGCGCGCAATGAGATTTTCTGCTCAATTGGCCTTTTCAATCGAGGATGAAACTTATTCTTCAATAGCACGGCTTGCATCAAATGTGCAAAAGCTATCCGCAGAGCGTGTCAGGGATGAAATCCAAAAGATACTATTATCACCATGCCCGGAAATGCTGTCAAGTCTTATTGACATAGGGCTTATAGACAATTATATTAACGACCGAAAAGCTTTAGATTTGTCGAAAATCAACTGTCTGAAAAAATCTCCCGATATTCGCTGGTCCGCGGCGAGCTCTGAAATGATAAAAACAGGCTGCATAATTGACCCCGAAAAGTTTTTACAGAAGCTGAAGCTGGATAGAAAAACTGTCAAAAACGCCGCATATGGCGCGAATACCGCCGCTAAGATGAATATATGTTCTCCTGTAGAGTGGAAGCGCATCGTTTCCCAAAACGGAATGGAAGCGGCAATTTGCGCCGCTTCCAGCATGGATATATTGTATAAGTCCGGCCATGTCAAAATGCTGGCAGAGGTTTTGTCCTCAGGCGAATGCATGACGCTGTCCGAACTAGCCGTCAATGGAAATGATATTGCCTCCATCGGAATAACAGGCAGTAATATCGGCCTTACACTAAGCCGCCTGCTTGAGCATGTAATCGTATTTCCGGCAGATAACCGCCGGGAAAAACTTCTTGAACTCGTCTCTCAGTCTGCCCAATTTTGAGCTCTTGCGACAGCTTTTCTCCAGCCGGCAAGCAGTTCTTCCCTTGCATTTTCGGGCATTTCAGGTTCGAAAATGCGTTCTGATATTCTCAGCTTTTCAATTTCTGAAATATCTGACCACATACCGGAGGCCAGTCCCGCCAGAAAGGCTGCACCAAAGGCGGTCGTTTCAACCATACGGGGCCGGTCTATAGGCCGCCTAAGCATATCTGCTTGAAATTGCATCATAAAAGCGCTGACCGAGGCACCGCCGTCGACACGCAGGACTGACAGCCGGTTTCCGGAGTCAGTCTCCATGCAGTCGAGAAGATCACGTACCTGAAAAGCTATCCCTTCAAGCACCGCCCTTGCCAGATGCGCCTTGGTGCTGCCCCTTGTGAGGCCGAGTATCGTGCCGCGGGCATACATGTCCCAGCGCGGGGCGCCAAGCCCGGTGAATGCCGACACCATATAAACCCCTCCATTGTCCGGCACGCTTTCAGCCAGAACATCACACTCATGCGCGGTTTTTATAACTCCCAGTTCATCACGAAGCCATTGTATGGAAGAACCAGCGTTAAATACGCTTCCCTCTAAGGCATACGTTGTTTTACCACTGATAGACCAAGCGACGCTGGTTACAAGTCCGGAAACCGATCGTACAGAAGTACTTCCCGCGTTCATAAGCGTAAAACAGCCTGTCCCATATGTATTCTTGGCTTGTCCCTTCTCAATGCATCCCTGTCCGAGCAGAGCAGCCGCCTGGTCTCCTGCAGAGCCACAAATAGGGACCCCTGCCAACGCTTCGATTCCGGTTATGCCGCGCGCTACCCTGCCGTATTCCATAGAGTTGGGGACAGGTTCAGGAAGCATCGACATCGGTATTCCCAGGCGCTTGCACAGCCATTCGTCCCAGCAAAGCGAATCAATATTGAAAAGCATCGTTCTGGAAGCATTTGAGTAGTCCGATACATGGACCTTTCCGCCTGTAAGATTCCAAATTAGCCAGCTGTCAACGGTTCCAAACAGCAGTTCCCCGCTCTCGGCCTGTTTTCTGGCCCCTTCAACATTGTCTAGTATCCACTTGATTTTTGTCCCGGAGAAATAAGCGTCGATAAGAAGTCCGGTCTTATCGCGGATATACGCCCCCATGCCGTCTGCCGTGAGTTCGTCACATATTCCAGCTGTTCTGCGGCACTGCCACACAATAGCGTTATATACCGGCTTGCCTGTGTTTTTATTCCAAACAATAGCCGTTTCGCGTTGGTTAGTTATGCCGATTCCCGCTATATCAGTAGGAGAAAGAGCGCTTTTTTCAAAGGCCTCGCTCATCGCATGAAGCTGACTGTCAAGTATTGTCATAGGATCGTGCTCCACCCAGCCTGGCTTGGGATAAATCTGCTTAAAGGGATATTGGGCAAGCGTTACAATTTCGCCTTTGCTATCAAAAATAATAGCGCGTGAGCTTGTGGTTCCCTGGTCCAGAGCCATGACATAACCGTTCACTGCAATTCCTCCAATTGAAAAGTTGACTTTACGAGAATAAATGCGTAAAATATCAATATCATAATAACACGAAAAAGGTGGTTTTTAAATGCCTACTTTAAATGAGTTTACCTTCACCTCCTCCGGAGGCAAAAATGAAATATATGTTCGTGAATGGCTGCCAGATGGCGATGCCCGAGGCGTTATACAGATTGCGCATGGCATAGCAGAGCATATAGCCCGCTATGATGACTTTGCAAATTTCCTTGCGCGGAATGGCTTCGTATGTGTAGGAAACGACCACATAGGACATGGAAAAACCGTGTCCAACGAATCAGAACTGGGCTATTTTGGAGAAAGCGGCGGATGGCAGATCGCTTGTGCCGACATGCGCAAGCTCACAGAATTGGAAAAGGAGAAGTATCCTGACCTGCCATATGTGCTTTTTGGTCACAGCATGGGAAGTTTTCTCACAAGGACTTATATCATAAATTGGCGTACAGGGCTTGACGCAGTTATCATAAGTGGAACAGGACAACAAGCTCCAGCTATCGTAAAGGCCGGAAAACTGATGGCCGAATACGAGGTCAGAAAGCACGGTGCGGCATATCGCAGCGAGTTTCTTGATAAGCTTGCATTTGGCAGCTACAATGACGGCATAGCGCATCCGCACACCACCTATGACTGGCTAAGCCGCGATGAAGAGCAGGTCGACAAATATGTTGCTGATAAATTCTGTGGATTTATGGCAACGTCTGGACTTTTCCTCGCCCTTATGGGCGGCATTGAATTTATAAGCAGCAATAGGAATCTCGAACGTATGAAAAAGGATCTGCCTGTCTACTTCTTTTCCGGTGATTCCGATCCTGTGGGCGAAATGGGACGCGGCGTCATGCGTGCATACCGTAAATTTATCGCATCCGGTATGAAGGATGTGACGCTTAAGCTCTATCCCGGCGGGCGTCACGAAATGCTCAACGAACTCAACCGCGAACAGGTATACGGAGATATTTTGGCATGGGTAAATGATAAGATCGGCATTTGACAAATATTATTGCTGAAAAGCAGATAACAGACTGTTTAGGGAAACAGTCTGTTATCTGCTTTTTTCGTTATTTTTTGTAAGTTATATAGCAAGAACACTTTTTCATATTTTTGCGCTCTAACAAAAAAGTCAGCCCTTCATTTGCCTTCTGCGGGCGAGGTTTATCATGCCATCTTGCATATCGCTAAGCTTTTGAAGCATTTTTCCCGCACCATAGGCGGCACATGATACAGCATCATCGACAACAGTTGTGTTGATTCCGGTCCTGCTCTGCACAAGCTTGTCCATACCCCAGATCAGGCTTCCGCCTCCCGACATTACTATACCGTTTTCGGAAATATCGGCAATAAGTTCAGGCGGTGTACGCTCAAGAACAATATGCAGTGTTTCGAGAATACGTGCCGAGGGTTCCTCCAACGCCTCGATCATATCGTTGGAGCTTATGTTTACGGAACGCGGCAGACCGGTCATCAGGCAGCGCCCCTTGACCTCCTCATAGCTGATCTCATCTCGCGGATAAACACAGCCTATACTGAGCTTTAGCTCTTCTGCCGTGCGGCTGCCTATCAGCAGATTGTGTTTCCGGCGGATATATTTGATAATGGCCTCGTCAAACTCATCTCCGGCATATTTAATCGACTCGCACTCAACGACTCCGCCGAGGGAAACGACAGCGATCTCCGTTGTTCCTGCGCCAATATCAACGACCATATGTCCATCCGGTTTAGAGATATCAAGCCCAGCGCCCATCGCAACTGCTACAGACTTTTCGAGAAGATAGACCTTCCTTGCACCTGCCTCGATGCTTGCGTCTATAATGGCCCTTTCCTCTACCCCTGTGATGCTGCTGGGAACACATACGATCACTCGGGGTTTGAAGAAACTAAATGAAGTTATTTTTGAAATGAGCTCCTTGAGCATTGCAGAGGTCATGTCGTAATCAGAAATTACGCCATTTGCGATGGGGTGCACTGCAACTATATTGGCAGGCGTACGGCCAAGCATTTTCTGCGCATCTTCTCCAACCTTCAAAAGTCTGCCGTTTTGCTTATCGACCGCAACAACAGTAGGCTCGCGCAGCGCAATGCCCTTTCCTCGAATATAGAACAGCGTCATTGCCGTTCCAAGATCTATCGCAATATCTCTTTCAAAAAAGACCATATTTTCTCCTTTTACAGTGTACGTTTAAGTATTGCCGCATTATACGGAGGTTCCCGAAGCATGAACATTGGGTTTACTCATCCTCAGATCTATCATGGACGTTAATTCATAAATTCAGTCACGCGAGCGAGCCACAGCGGCACAGATCACTTTATCAGCGCCAGCCATTCTGAGCATGCGTGAACATTCTGAGAGCGTCGCGCCGGTTGTGATCACGTCGTCAATGAGCAGGAGTTTTTTACCCTCTACAAGCTCAGTGTCTATCACAGTATATGCTCCGGCAATGTTGGCACGCCGCTGAGCCTCTCCGCCAAGGGTGGATTGGGCCGGCACATCACGTTTTCTCAGCGTTTCAACAGCAACATCGTCCAATTCGAGTGCTGCGGCCATCGCTATAAGCATGGACTGGTCATATCCACGGTTTTTCAATCGTTTTCTGGAAATAGGAGCCCATGTAATTAAATCATATTTTTCGTCAACATTATCTCTTATGCACTCAGCGATCAATTTGCCATACGTCCCGGCATAGCCGGTGCATTCTCCAAACTTAAATCGGTGGATCGATTTGCGCACATCATCCTCATAATATAATGGTGAGACACAGTATTCAAAAAAGTCCCCCTTCTGTCTGCCTCCATTATTTGTGCGGGGCAGCGAGGAACGGCACTTAGGGCAAATAGGCTCCAAAGAATTGCCCTTTAGGAACTTGTGACAGAAAACGCACCGCGGTGGAAAAAGCAAATCTAAAAGATTGGACAAAATCCCCATAATCACACCTCTGTTAAGCAACCTAATTTTATCAAGCACCTTCGTTGAGCGCCGCCAATCTGGCGCGAAGGCCGCTGTATCTGCCGGTCTGTTTATGATTATCTATCATCTGATTTATGGTTTCTTCGCTGCCGACAAGAATCAGCAGCTCCCTTGCCCTTGTTATTGCTGTGTAAAGCACACCGCGCGTGCGGAGTACTGAAGGCACCTTGCCGATAGGCAAAATCACCGCCCGATATTCACTGCCCTGTGATTTATGGACAGTTATTGCAAATGCGTGCTCCAATTCAGGAAGATTGTCTGCACCATATTCGACAAATTTACCGTCAAAATCTACCTGTATCATGCCATCCGCTGGACTAACGGCGGAAATGATCCCTACATCTCCGTTGAAAATTCCCATTCCAACCGTCTGCCCAAGTACATTTTTGCAGATGACCTCATAATTGTTCTTGATCTGCATTACACGGTCGCCCAGTCTGAAAACCCGGTCTCCGAACATCAACTGTGGCTTGTCCTCAGCTGGGGGATTCAGCGCACGCTGAAGCAATATGTTAAGGTTTTTTGTGCCCGATTCGTACAGTCTTGTCGGGCAGAGTACCTGGATCTCGCTCGGCATGATGCCCATATTATTGGGAAGGCGGTCGCGGCAGAGCTGGATAACAGTTTCCGTTATCCTGGCAGGATCTGCACGCCGCAAAAGGAAAAAATCACCCTTGTTTTCATGAAAATCAGGATGCTCTCCACGATTTATCCCGTGCGAATACATAACGATCCTACTTTCCTCTGCCTGTCTGAATACCTCTGTCAGTTTGACAACAGGAACAGCGTTGGAACGTATAATATCCCTGAACACATTTCCGGGTCCGACCGAGGGAAGCTGGTCTGCGTCGCCGACAAGCACAATGCGGCAGTTTTGCGGCAACGCACACAAAAGAGCCCTCATCAGCATTATATCAACCATTGAGCACTCGTCAAGGATAATTGCATCACATTTGAGTGGATCGTCCTGATTTTTTTTGAAAGCTACATATTCCCCATCCGGAGAAAAACCGGCTCCAAGCAGTCTGTGTATCGTCTGAGCTTCCCTGTTACATACCTCGCCGAGCCTTTTTGCGGCGCGTCCTGTTGGCGCCGCAAGCAGAGTTTCTATACCAAGTCTGTCATACATTGCCAATATCGCGCGTATGGTCGTCGTCTTACCAGTGCCCGGGCCTCCTGTTATTATCATGACACGTTCTTCGGCTGCCGTACAAAGAGTCTCTTTTTGCTTCGGTGCATATTTTATGTTGAGCTTCGACTCAAGAGCAGAGGTTATTGCCTCCATATTATCCGGAAGGACATCGCGCTGCGAGGCCATTTGAAACAGGCGATTTGCAGTATAAGCCTCAGCCTCATGCAGTCTGGCAAGATAGCAAGCGTGTACCCCTGCAATATCCTCACGTATTACCTCTTCGCTGTCATACAGCATCTCCAGCCCCTCGAATACGGCCTCTGATTCAACACCTATAAGCTGTGAGGTCACGGCGACAAGCTTTTCCTCCGGGATAAAACAGTGGCCGTTAGACTGATTATGTATAAGCTCGTATATGATCGCCGCAGATACCCTTGCCGGATCATCGGGTTCAAAACCAAGCCTTACGGCAAATTCGTCAGTCTCATGAAAATCGGCGCCTATATGATCGGAAGAAAGAATGTAGGGGTTCTCCTTTAGCATCTCAACTGCTCTGTTGCCGTAATATTTATACAGCCTCAGCGCAAGAGACGGACGAAGCCCATAATTCCCCATAAAATCCAGAAGCCGTCTTATTCCCATCCTCCGACGGTATTCTTCAGAGATCTCCTTGGCTTTACGGAGGGAGATCCCTTTTATGGCAGCAAGCTCCTCTGGATGGTTTTCAATAATTTCAAGGCTCTTGTCGGAAAAGCGAGAAACTATTACCGCAGCAGTTGCTGCACCTATTCCCTTAATTGCGCGGCTGGCGAGGAATTCATAAATTGCTTCCTCGCCCATCGGCACACTGCGATTTGCGCGCTCTGCTCGAAACTGACGTCCGTAAGTTGCGTGAGTGGTCCACTGACCAGAGATCTCCACCCTTTCACCGACCGAGGCAAAAGGAATATACCCTGTTACGGTTATCTCTTCCCCGCTGTTATCGAGTATGGTAAAAACCGAATAGCCGTTCTCATCATTTTCATATATGACAGTATTGATTTGTCCGGATATACAATCAAGTAGCTTTTCTTCCATCCGGAACCCTCCGCAGTTCGATGTTGTTATCTTTTGCAAGCGCCTGCGCGATCGCCAACGTTTCCTCATCCATTCCAAGATCTACGATTTCTATCTCGGCCGGTATGGTTCCATTAACTGAAAGCCAGACAAGTGTTCTAACCGTATTTTCAAGCTCCGGCGCATAGTCCCGTGCACTGACGCTGATATGGATATCGATGCAGTCTCCGGGTTTTAGCGGTTTAAGCAGCAGAGACTTTAGATACCAGGTAAATGACAGAAGCGCTGCACAAACAAAAAAAGAAATAAGAATTTCCCGTACCATATCATTCCCTCCCGCAACATACTATGCCGCTGGAGCGAAATGGGTCAACTTAGAATGGCGGCAAAGCCAACACTCAAGCCGGTTATCAAAAAACCGGCAATTATAACCCCGATTATAATCGCAGGGAGAGCATTTTTAATACGCATATTGGCTATTGCGGCTACAAGAGATCCTGTCCAGGCGCCGGTGCCGGGCAGAGGTATTGCAACCAGGATCAGCAAACCCAGAAACTGAAATTTATGGATGCTGTCCCACTTTCCTTCAGCTCTTTTTTCAAGCCTCGAGACAAGCCGCTCAAGCCTGTCGCTTTTTTTGCGAACCCATTCAAAAAATCGCCTAATAAATATGATTATAAACGGTGACGGAATAATATTTCCGATCACGCCGGCAATAAGCGCACACCACGGATGCAGTCCAAGGGAAATGCCAAGCGGTATCGCGCCGCGAAGTTCGAGAACCGGCAGCATTGCTACTGCCAGAGTGGTGAAAAAATGTCCCACATCAGTTGTAAGAAATTCTTCGAACACTTATCTTCCGCCCTTCTTTATTCCAGAACCCTTTTGAGAAAAGCACCAGTGGCGCTCTCTGCACAATTTGCGCAGCCCTCCGGTGTGCCGGAAAAAACAAGATTTCCACCGGCGTCGCCGCCATCAGGCCCCAAATCTATAATATAATCCGCTGATTTTATAACGTCCAGATTATGCTCAATTACGATAACAGTATTGCCGGCGTCGGTAAGCCGCTGGATGATCTGAACGAGCTTGTGGACATCCGCAACATGCAGGCCTGTAGTCGGCTCGTCTAGAACGTATACCGTTTTTCCGGTACTCCGCTTTGACAGCTCAGTCGCCATTTTGACGCGCTGCGCCTCGCCGCCTGAGAGCGTTGTACTCGACTGGCCAAGCTTCACATATCCCAGTCCGACGTCATAAAGAGTCTGTATTTTGTCGCGTATCTTTGGGATATTCTGAAAATACTCCAGCGCTTCTTCAACCGTCAGGTCAAGGACATCCGCGATATTTTTGCCCTTATATTTGACTTCGAGCGTTTCGCGATTATAGCGTTTGCCTTTGCACACCTCGCACGGGACATAGACGTCTGGCAGGAAATGCATCTCGATTTTTACAAGGCCGTCCCCGGCGCAGGCCTCACAGCGTCCGCCTTTGGCATTGAATGAGAAGCGACCAGCGGTATAACCGTGCATTTTCGCGTCGTTCGTTCCGGCAAAGAGCTCTCGTATGTCGTTGAAAACACCGGTATATGTGGCCGGATTTGACCTCGGTGTTCTTCCGATTGGGCTTTGGTCGATCGCAATTATTTTATCTACATATTCCATTCCCTCTATTCCGCGGAACTTTCCCGGACGGACCTTTACACGATTTAGGTCGGCGGCAAGTTTTTTATAAAGTATTTCATTTATCAGCGAGGACTTTCCGCTTCCTGAAACCCCGGTAACACAAGTAAACGCGCCGAGGCAGATCTCAACGTCTATATCCTTGAGGTTATTTTCCTGAGCGCCGCGGATTATCAGCTTGTGGCCATTTCCCGAACGTCTCTGCTCCGGGATCGGTATGCGTTTTGCTCCCGTAAGATACTGGCCTGTGATCGATCTATCACAAGCGCATATATCATCAAGAGTGCCGGCACAGACGACCTCCCCGCCGTGTACTCCCGCTCCAGGGCCAATGTCCACGATATAGTCGGCAGCCCGCATAGTATCCTCGTCGTGTTCGACAACAATGAGCGTATTGCCTATATCTCTAAGTTCATTAAGAGTTTTTATGAGTTTTTCATTGTCCCTCTGGTGCAGTCCAATGCTGGGCTCGTCCAGAATGTACAGAACGCCCATCAGCGAGGACCCAATCTGCGTTGCCAACCTTATTCGCTGGCTCTCACCGCCGGAGAGCGTAGCCGCCGCACGTGACAGAGACAGATACTGCAAACCGACGCTCTGGAGAAATCCAAGACGGCTTTTGATCTCCTTTAGTATCCGGTCGGCAATTATGACATCTTTCCCAGTGAGCTCAAGGCTGTTTATGAACTTGAGCTCGTCAGTTATGGACATCTCACAAAACTCGGCTATGTTGATCCCGCCGACCGTAACGGCAAGGACATCCTTTTTCAACCGTCTGCCTCCGCAGTCCGGGCAGCTGCGCTCCGACATACATTCTTCAAGCTCTGTGCGCATCGCAGGACTCTGTGTCTCACGATAGCGGCGCTCGATGTTGTTGGCAATGCCCTCGAAAGGCTGCTTCAGCGTCCCCTTACCTCTTGCCTGATCGTAATGCAGCGTCAGCTTTTCGCCCTTAGTTCCGTAGAGGATAATATCAGTTACCTCTTTTGAGAGGTTTTTTATAGGCTCGGTCAGACTAAAGCGATATTTTTTAGCCAATGCCTCAAAATACATTCTGGCAATGCTGTCAGTTTTTATCTTTCCCCAGCCGGAGGCACAGATGCCGCCATCAAATATTGAAAGAGAAGTATTTGGTATGATAAGCTGCGGGTCAACGACAAGCTGTATGCCAAGGCCTCCGCAGGTAGGACAGGCTCCATATGGATTGTTGAACGAAAAAGCTCTGGGAGAAAGCTCTTCAATCGATATACCGCAGTCGGGACAGGAATAACTCTGAGAAAAAAGCATTTCTCTCTCCTCATCGATCACATCGACGATCACAAGGCCGCCTGTCAGCGCAGAAGCCGTTTCTATTGAACCGGTAAGCCTGGGGCCGAGGTCCTCACGAATCACCAACCTGTCCACAACGATCTCTATGTTGTGCTTTTTATTTTTATCAAGCTCTATCTTTTCTGTAAGGTCATAAATGCTTCCGTCAACTCGGACACGGACATAGCCTGAACGTGAAGCGTCTTCAAAAACCTTCTGGTGCTCACCCTTCCTAGCACGCACAACAGGGGCAAGGATCTGTATCCTAGTCGCCTGCGGAAGTTCAAGCACCTGATCTACGATCTGGTCGACAGTCTGCTGCTTTATCTCTTTACCACAAACCGGGCAATGAGGTACCCCTATTCTCGCCCAAAGCAGTCTAAGGTAGTCATATATCTCCGTAACTGTACCGACTGTCGAGCGGGGATTGCGGGACGTCGTTTTCTGATCGATGGAAATTGCAGGTGACAAGCCCTCTATATAGTCAAGGTCTGGCTTGTCCATCTGACCAAGAAACTGTCTGGCATATGACGACAGACTCTCAACATATCGCCTTTGCCCCTCAGCGTATATGGTGTCAAAAGCCAGACTGGATTTTCCGCTTCCGGAAAGTCCAGTGAAAACAACAAGTTTATCGCGCGGTATTTCAAGATTTATATTTTTTAGGTTATTTTCTCTTGCACCTTTTATAATTATTTTTTCCTGCATGGTGAAAAATCCTCATGTTATATGCTTTGTATGTTTTATTATACAGCTTTTCATTGGCTTTTACAATCAAAATCGTTCATATGGGCAAATAGGCATCGAATGCATCTAAAATACATCAATATATTGATATTTAATACGTATAATGTTATAATGACTCATAATTTACATTAAATAGGTTTTCTTAAAAAATATATCGCGAAAAATGGTTTTTTGGGGGAGTCAAAATGCTGACGCTCAGCATAATCTGCGGTGGGAAAACGGCGGAAACCATCATTCCGGAAAGTTTTGGGAAAGACATCATCAGCTTCGGCTCTGCCGCGAACAATGATATTATCATTAAATCACAATATGTTTCGCATTGCCACGGTTTTTTCATGATCCACGGAGGAGTTGTGACGATCCAGGACAATAACAGCACAAACGGGCTATATTTCAATGGTCAGAGAATATCTAATCTCCAACTCTCAGACGGCATGACCATCAGGATAGACGACCCCGCGTCGCCGCGCGAGATGGGCGTTGTTATAATTGTCAGCGAGTCGGATAACCGTGAGATATGGCGCTCTTATTCCCTATCCGGACAAAATACCGTCACTATCGGGAGAAATACGGATTGCAACATATGTCTACCGCATATAGGCGTTTCACGCATCCACGCAAGGATAGTATGCGAGTCAGATGGCTGGTACATAATCGACAATAACAGCACAAACGGCGTCGGTATAAACGGGTATATGCTAAATCGACGGGCAAAGCTCCGTGAAAACGACGTTATTATAATAACTAACACAAAGCTTGTTTTTGGCGGCGGCAAAATATCATATCTTATTCCTGAAAACGGCATAGGCTTGGATGCTGTGGATATCGTCAGAAAGGTCAAATCCTCTGGTAGAGAAAAAATAATATCCAACCATATTTCGCTTTCAATAAATCCATGTGAGTTTGTTGCTATCATAGGTGGCTCAGGCGCCGGTAAATCAACCTTCATGAACTGCATCAGCGGTTACGTAAAGGCAAATTCAGGCTCGGTTTTCATAAACGGTGAGGACTTTTATGCAAACTACGGAGCCATGAAGAACATCATTGGCTATGTTCCGCAGCAGGACATTGTATATGACCGACTCACGCTTTGGGATATGCTCATGTATGCCGCGCGGCTGCGAATGCCAACTGATACATCCAAAACTGAATACGAGGATCGCGTCAGACAGGTCATCGCGACAGTCGAACTCTCCGGGCATGAAAAATCGATGATAAGCAGCCTGTCCGGCGGACAGAAAAAGCGGGCCAGCATTGCCGTTGAGCTTTTGAGCGACCCGAGCCTCTTCTTTCTTGACGAGCCAACCAGCGGGCTTGATCCCGGGACGGAGCGCAACCTCATGCACACGCTCAAGAACATGACCTCAGACGGTAAGACTGTTATTCTTGTAACGCACAATACGCTTAACCTTCACCTTTGTGATAAAATCATTTTTCTTGGGCGCGGCGGAAATCTTTGCTTTTTCGGGCCGCCAAATGAGGCGTTGGCGTTTTTCGGCGTTGAAAGTCTCGTTGACGTTTACTCAATGCTGGACGCTGATACTGAAACCTGGCACAGAAGATTTTCACAGTACCGCACTGGCAGAAACAAAACTCCGCATCATACATCGGACGTTTCCGCGCTGAATAATACCAAACGCTGTAAGGCGCTTTTTTCGCAGCTCGGAATCCTATGCAGAAGATATATGAGGCTTATAACTAATGACCGGCAAAGACTCGCCCTGCTGTTTGCTCAGGCGATCCTTTTGGCCGTCCTCATATGGCTCGTCGCCGACGGTGAGCAATTCGCCGAGTTCAAAATAACCAAGGCGCTGGCGTTTGCATTGGCTTGCTCTGCGTTCTGGATCGGAGTTCTGAATGCGATCCAGGAGATATGCAAGGAGCGTGTAATACTTAAGCGGGAATACGCATCTTCAATGAGTCTGGGGGCATATATCCTGTCGAAATTCACAGTTTTGAGCATTTTCTGCCTTGTTCAGTCACTTTTGCTGAGCGGCACATTTTCTTTGCTTGTCGGGCTTCCTGACCGCGGTGTTATAATGCTTCCCTTTCTCGAGTATTTCATAACCACCTATCTTTGTATGCTCTCCGCGATGGGAATGGGCCTTTTTGTGTCAGCGCTGTTCGACAACCCTGACCGGGCTATGACTGTAGCCCCCATACTTCTTATGCCTCAAATACTTTTTTCCGGGCTCGCATTTGAACTGAGCGGCGCTGTCGAGAAGATATCAGCTGTCGTGACCTGCCGCTGGGCGGTCGAGGCATACGGGACCTCCGCTGATCTTAACAGTCTGCTTGAGTTGAGCTATGCCGATACGCCGCTTTTGGCATTTGAGCCTGACCCGCTATTTGAGTTCACATCGGAGCATATGCTGACAGCGTGGGGTGTCCTTCTCATAAGTATCGCGGCATTTTATATCCTGAGCTATTTTACAACGCGGCTCACACTCAGAAAGTGAAAACCGAGGTGATATCATGTCAACTCCCTTATATACTTTTGCCGCCTGCTCTGATAAGGGTTCGGTAAGGCAAAATAATGAGGACAACTTTTTCATACAGGGACAGGCCCCCATGCCGACTGCAGCGTCTGATCATTACAGTACCTTTTCAGGAAATCTGACCGAGGGAGTTGCCGCTGTTTTTGACGGTATGGGCGGCGAGGCATACGGTGCAAGCGCTTCTTCTCTGCTCGCGCGTCTGCTGGCAAGCAACCCGCTGGCTGTACTCAAGGCCGGAGACCGTGCTATTCCCCAGTATATCGAGCGTGCAAACACACTCGTTTGTGAAATGCAAAAGGAGAAAAAGGCGCGTATAGGTTCAACGATGACAATAGCGTCTATAACCTCGGACAACGTCACAGTTTATAACCTCGGAGACAGCCCCGCCTATCTTTTCTCCGGCGGCAGGCTGCAAAAGCTTTCGCGCGACCACACTGTGGCGCAGCAGCTGGTAAATATGGGAGTCCTGACTCCAGAGCAGGCAACAACGGACAGCCGCCGTCACCAGTTGACACAGCATATTGGCGTTGACCCCTCCGAAATGACGCTCAGTTCACATTGCAGCGGAGCTTTTCCATTCGGAACCGGCGATTGTTTGCTTCTTTGCAGCGATGGAGTCGTTGAGGGGCTCAGCGAACGAGAAATAGCAAATATCCTTGCTGTTGGGACGACCGCCGAACGCCTTGCGGCAACGATTGTCGACTGCGCTGTCAAAGGAGGAAGCAGGGACAATGTTACGGCCGTTGTGGTCAAGGCTGCTGATCCTGTCTCCGATTATTCCTATGAGTCTGAACCCACGATCGATATCAGTGAAAATCTGGTTATTTCTTCTGAGCCATCCAGGATGAACACTTGGAAAACGGCAGTATTGTGGGCTTTGTGCGTTCTTCTAACATTTGGCATTGGGGTATTTTTGCCGCTTATTCTCGACCTTATGTAATCGGGAGGGACTGAAATGGATATAAGCTGTTTTACCCCTTTATGGGGAGTGTGGGAAATTGACACTATAATCGGACAGGGCAGCTATGGTAAGGTTTACCGCGCAAAACGGACAGAGTATGAGAAAACATACTATTCGGCCATCAAGCACATATCTATCCCTTCATCGCAATCGGAAGTTGAATCCCTGTTTGCTGATGGAGTTGTAAATGACTCACAGTCACTGCAGGCTTACTATGATAATATGCTTCAACGGCTGATGCGCGAGATAGATATAAACGTCAGCCTCAAGGGTCATACAAATATTGTATCATATGAGGATCATATGGTAGTCCCCCGCAAAGAAGGCCCGGGCTTCGACGTGTTCATACGAATGGAGCTCCTGACGCCTTTGCCGCAGCTGCTGCAGCAAAGGGCGATAACGGAAAATGAAGTACGCAGGCTTGGTATAGATATATGCTCAGCACTCGAAGTAATGGGCAGGCACAATATTCTTCACCGTGATATAAAGCCCAGTAATATTTTTGTCAGCAGCAGCGGCGATTATAAAATAGGCGACTTTGGCGTTTCGCGAACAATGGATTCCGCAGCAAATGGCGTTACTATGGCAGGGACGCTCAACTATATGGCGCCAGAGCTCAATCACGGCCAGAATGTCAGCTTGAGATCTGACATGTACTCGCTTGGGCTTGTTCTATATAGACTTTGCAATGCAAACCGCGCTCCCTTCGTTCCGCTTCCTCCCTTGCCTGCTACAGCGGACATGATGGAAGCATCAAATACCGCCAGATTCAGCGGACGACCACTTCCCGCTCCGGCGTATGCTTCACCGGAGCTTGCGGCTATAATACTAAAAACATGCGAGTTTAATCCTGAAGACAGATTCTTAAATGCAGCTGAACTTAAAAGGGCCCTCCTTGGCGGTCCCATTCAGTCTATCGAGCGCCAGAAAGAGAGTTCTGCCCCTCAAAAGTCAAAGTCAAAGCTCTGGCTGATCCCAGTTATAATTGCAAGCATTGCAATTATAGTCCTTATAGCGGCAATCGTGATCTTACTGACCAGAATTAAAGACGATCCCTCCCCCTCGGAGGACAACAGTTACAAGTCACAAGACGAGGATACGGGCGCCAATATAAATCCTGCTGATACGCCGGAACCCACATTATCTCCATATTATAGTCTTGAGGAGAATTCTGCCGAATTCATACAGCTTAGGGAGGGCATCGGTTATAATCTTGAGCCGGACGAATCATATTTAGATATATGTATTCCACAGTTTCTTCAAAATTCAAACGGTGTTAAAAAACTGAACGAACAAATAATCGCCGATTATTCACACATCTATGAATACTCGTCGCCGGTAATTGAGGTCATTACGTATGAACTAATCAGGAATAACGGGATCTGTTCCATAGTGATAACCGAAACTTACGCAGAAAGAAATGATCCTTACTATCCATACAGCACGTTTCACTCCGATTACAGTACATTTGTTAATGTGTATCACTTTGATGAAAACACGGGAGAATATATCACCTCACCGGATTATGCCAACAAGAACGGTTTATCCGAAAGTTATGTAATGGATGCATATTACTCACAGTATTACAATACCGGCGTACAGTTCGAAGATCTTCAATTTTACCTCACAGACAGCGGGACGCTGATGTTCGGTGGTCCCTCAGACTTAATACAGAATGTTAACGCGACATTCCATGACTATGAGCTGATACGTGAGGACATCACATGGGACTCGGCAAACCGCAGTGCAATGTATAAAGGCGGACACCTTGCAACTATCACATCTGATGATGAATTCAATCTTATAGTTCAGTTAGTATCCGACATGGGGTGCAGCTTCTGTTGGCTTGGCGGACGCACTGAGATAGCAGTCGACGGCGGCGTTGCATCATGGTGGATAACAGGAGAATCCATGCCCGATAAATATTGGTGTGTTACCGAACCATCGGGTACTGACGGAGAGAGAATAGAGGACTGCATACTCCTCTGGTACCTAGAAAAATATGGCTGGACATTCAATGATGTTATGAACGATCCATTCGCTTATGAACAACTTAAGTATTATAAGAATAATACAGCATATGCAGTGGAATATGGAGACGGATACACCGGCTATGAGAGGCCCTGAACGTACCAGGAGAAAAAGATGAAAAAAAGTTTTTTGATTACCGCATTTATCATACTGCTTGTTCTGTTTTTCCTGTCCGCTGGGACTTACGCGTTTCTAAAAACACGTAATGCTGCTAATCCAGAAGATATAGCCGCCTCCCCTACCCCGAACATCGAATTACAGACGGAGCCCCCTGAGACCATAACGCCGACTGCTGCCCCGTCTCCCGAAGTCACCCGGGAACCGACTGAGATAGAACCTGTTGTAGCGGAACCAGATTATTCCAGGAGAGCTGAAGAGATCCTTTCGGAACTAACTCTTGAGGAAAAAATAGCACAGATGATGATCGTATATCCCTCTGACTGGCTGGACGGGCTGACTGTCGGCGGGCTGGTATATTCTGAATCCGATATTCCCTCCAGAGACGCGGTCATCGCAAGCGTCTCGGAATACCAGTCGAAAGCGGATATTGGACTTTTCATATGCGCTGATGAGGAGGGCGGCACCGTCACAAGAACCGGTAACATTATTGATATTCAAAAGATCGGCCCCATGCTGTCATATAAGGACGACGGCGTCCAAACAGCGCATGACAACGCACAGACTATTGCCGCCTATATGAAAGAGCTCGGCTTCAATCTTGATCTTGCCCCTGTCGCTGATGTACACACAAACGCTGATGACACAGTAATAAACACACGGGCATACAGTGACGATTTTTCTCAGGCGGAAGAGCTTATCCCTTACGCAGTCGAGGGCTTTCATGACGGTGGTATCGCCTGCTGTCTCAAGCATTTCCCGGGACATGGTTCGGCGGGGGCCGATACACATTATGGAGCGGCGGCTGTTTCCAAAACTGAAGATGAGCTTTTAGAGCAGGATCTGCTCCCGTTCATATCAGGGATAGAAGCCGGAGCGGACATGGTGATGATCGCTCATTTAACCATGACCGCAATCGATCCAAACCGCCCCGCCTCCCTCTCCGCTAACGTGATAATCGGACTTTTGCGGGAGAGGCTTGGATATGACGGTGTTGTTATAACCGACGGCCTGGAAATGAGCGCTTTGTCCGGGTTTTTTACGGCAGATGAGATAGCGGTCATGGCCGTCCAGGCAGGCAATGATATTCTTCTCGGCCCAGCGGATGCTGCAAGCGCGATCGAGGCTATCGCAGCTGCCGTCAAGGACGGAAGCATTGAGGAATCCCGCATTAACGAAAGCGTTATGAGAATACTTGAGCTGAAACTTGAAAGAGAGATAATAAAATAGGGGGAAATAATATATGGCGATCAGAATCTGTCCAAACGGGCATAGATATGACGATCAGCGAAACGATGAATGTCCTATTTGCAGCAGAAGCAGGTTCCATGATATGGATTCCACGATCGACGCTTACGGATTTGGCTCGAACGGCAGCAGACTTCCACAGCATCCATTTCCTGAGACGGAACTCGATGCAACGATCGGCGCTTATGGTTTTTCGGCAGCTTCCGCATACTCTCCTGCGCCGCCGTCTGCCGGTCAAGCAGGGCGGCCTCTTCCTCTTGATTTTTCGAACAATGATGACGGTCCTACCATCTCTGCCTTTAATTATGGAGAAAAAAAGAGCTTCTCCCCTGTCGCGGGTTGGCTTGTCTGCATCGAAGGGCCGGAAAAAGGACGCGATTTTCGCCTATATACCGGGCGCAACTTTGCCGGGCGCTCCGCCAGTATGCAAATAAATATAGCCGATGACCCAAAAATCAACCGCGACGGTCATTTTTCAATTGTATTCGATCCCGAGTCTAAGTCTTGGTTTATTGTTCCCGGAGCAGGAACCGTTACATATTTGGACGGGGCGCTGCTTGATGGTGCCAAAACACTTAGAGACATGGCAAGGATAAAAGCCGGTGACAGCCTGTTTTGCCTACGCTCCTTCTGCGGGGAGGAATTTTGTTGGTGAAAAAGCTGGCAGGATTGCTGATCTCTGTTTTGATCACGTTCGTTTTGCCCGCGTGCGCTCTTGCGGTCGATATTGAACAGGTGCAGGCTGTCATGCCCAACGCCGACATCTATTTTTATGATGATAAGCTCGACGCCGGGGATGCGGGGCTTGAAGATATAAGTGTCTATCTTGACGAAAACAGCATAGATATAGTTTCACTAACACCCACCGCTGTCTCGGACCAAGGGACATTATATGTCTATTTGCTCGACATTTCCGCAAGCATAAACAAGAACTATTTTTGGGAGATCAGGCAGGCTATCCTTAATAATCATTACCGACTCGGCGCCAACGACAGTATGGCACTCATCACATTTGGAGACGAAGTGCAAATCGTCCTAAGCGGCGGAGAAAGCTATGAAGAGGTCGAGCAGGCGATCGATGAACTTGAATGCCGTGACTCAACAACACATTTCTATGATGCGATCAGCACACTGATCGAGCTTTGCGGCAGTGTTGACGGAAAGAGAAAAATCGCAATAGTAGTGTCCGACGGTGTAAACGATGCGGAAGCCGGCGCCGGAACGACCCGAACTGAGCTTATTGACAGCCTTCAGAATGCCGGCATTGCGCTGAACGCTCTGTGTGTTGACGCAGCCGGCAGCACAGATCATAATAATGACGACATAGACGAATTTGCCTCACTCGCCCGCATGAATGGCGGAGAACTGTATATGTTCGGTACACAGAGCGAGCTTGACGCAGCTTCCGCGCTTGATGAATTATACGACAAGGTATCCGCCTGCTGGCTTTTGAAGGTACGCGCGGCTTCAAATATCGCCGACGGCAAGGAACACAGCTTCAGAGTCAATATTGGCAGCTCTGGAGATAATTCCCTGCTTATCCTTGACCGTTGGGAGGCCGATAGTGTCGCTCCATATGTGACCATCGCCCAGTATAACAGTGACAAAATAACGCTGGATATTGAGTTCAGCGAACCCGTTTCCGGATCTGACAATCTTGCTTCTTATGATTTTACAAACAGCGAAAATGAGCACATACCATTTGTGGGAGTTACCGTGTCTGCTCAGACAGCATCCCTGTCTTTTTCCGAGCCTCCCGTTAATGGTACATATTATCTGACTTTGAGCGGCATATCGGATATATCAATGGAAGCTAATCCTTTGTCACCCGATGTAGTGGAAATTGTGATAGAAACCGGCGCTGATCCTGCAACTGCACTGTTGCCGCTGTGGGTGTGGCTGCTTATCGGAGGCGTAATCCTCGTTTTGGCCGCCGCTGTCATCATAATGTTCATTATAAAATCCAGGAAAAAAGCTGTTGTGATAACACCGCCGGAGTATCGTCCGGATGAAAACGGGCGCATCCGGATAAAGCCCGGAAGCGGCACACGAATAGGCGTGGAGCTTGCCGACGGAAGAGGCTGGCAGCAGTATTTTGAACTTTCGATCGGCAGCAGCGTTTTTGTCGGAAGAGGTGAAGAAAACGACGTTATCATCGATTTCGACAGACGTGTTTCTTCTCAGCATTTCTGCCTTGAGTATGAAGACGGGATCCTCTATGTAACCGATCTCGGCTCAAAAAACGGTACGCTTCTGAACAACATCGCCATTATGCCCGATACCCGCCATAAGCTCGAGATAGGTGACATTGTCAGATTCGGCGATTCCAAAATGATAGTTCGCGCCGTAGCGATATAGCATGTAGCGGCAGTATGCAGTAAAAGGTTGTGCTTTTATGATAAAAGAAAAAATCTGGCTTATCGCTTGCGTGCTTTCGGCTGCTTATCTGAGTTTCTATATCATATGGGTCGCCGTAAGAAAAAAAGCCTCGGCCAAATCCTCTCCACAGTTTAATACTGCCCGCTCCGAAAAAACGAAGGTTTATTCCAACGCTCAAACCGCGGCTGAGAGACGGCGCCCCGACAGTTCCGTATCGTTCTCGTCCGGAAATATGTCAGCAGCACTCGCAAGCTCCATAGGAGGGCGGAACAGCCAGCAGGACTGTGTCAGCATCACTCCGGTCTCTTTTGATGACCGGGACGGAATTTACGCGGTTTTGTGCGATGGAATGGGCGGACTTGCCTGTGGTGAGAAAGCCAGTTCCTTTACAACGGAGATACTTATCGCCGCGCTATCATCCCGAACTCCATATAGCTCATTATACGGGACCATTATCAGCGCAATAAAGAGTGCAAACGAGTATGTTTCTTCACTTCAGGACGAGGACGGACGGCCTCTGATTTGCGGCACCACTGTCTTGGCCGTAGTCGTGGCAAATAATGAGCTTGTCTGGTGCTCTGCCGGTGACAGCCGCATCTACATTCTGCGTGAAGGGGCCCTCTATCAGCTCACAACAGATCAGGTTTTTATGATAAGGCTTATGGATGAAGTAAACGCGGGCGTGATAACGCTTCAGGAGGCATTGAACCACCCCAAGCGCGACGCACTTATCAGCTATATCGGTTCTGGTAAGCATCTGATAGTTGACCACAGTCATTCGGCTACGCCGCTCATATCCAATGATATAGTACTTCTTGCAAGCGATGGGTTGTACAAGTCGCTTACAGATCAGGAAATCGCAGCGATACTCAATCGCAGCGGAAGTAATACGGAGAGCGCTGCAACTGAGCTTGTAGAGGCTGCGATCGAACGTGGGGGAAGCCGCCAAGATAACACATCTGTGGCATTAATCAGAATCAACTAAAGGGAGGAACTATAAATGAATATCCAATGCGGCAACGGTCATTTCTATGATAATTCTCAGTACAGTACCTGTCCATACTGTGCAAAGATTATGCAGACAACTGACCCGGCCAAAAGCTTTGACAAGACCGTTGGCTTCGCGGGAGGAAATATATATGGCTCTGTACAACAGAGTTATGCCGGAGGTTATAACGCCGGATATACGCATTCACCCACATTGCCCGGGTTTGGACCGGAATCTGAACCGGCAGCTCAATCTGCCGCTGAAAACGATAAGACAATTTCAGCCATAGGCTCCGGGCTCGGAATTGATCCGGTCGTCGGGTGGCTTGTCTGCATAGAAGGCGCTGCAAAGGGCCGCGATTACCGCCTGACCGCAGGACGAAATTTTATCGGCAGAGGCAGCGACATGAGCGTTTCCATCAAGGGAGACCGCAGCATATCTTCCGATAAGCATGCGATCCTGTCCTATGATCCAGTCGGAAATTGCTTTTTTGTTATGCCGGGAACATCAACCCAATTATTCTATCTAAACGGCAAAGTTGTCCTGGAGACAGCACTGCTGAAAGCAGGGGATGTTTTAAAATTAGGGAACACCAGGCTCCTCTTTGTCCCCTGCTGCACTGACAGTTTCTCATGGAACATGAATGAAGAATAAGGAGGAATTTACGGTGTTTAACAGGACACATGCAAAGGAATGTGCAAAGCAGGTCATGTCAACAAGACTGAGCGCATGCGTAGGCGCTGACATGCTGGCGGTCCTTCTCAGCATCGTTCCATTCGGAATAGCTGCCGCAAAGGTCGGTATATGCACATGGTATCTCGAGGAGACCTCAGGAAAAACTCCCCGCATGTCCAGCGTTCTTGAGGGTTTTTCACTTTTCTCTCGTGCAATTATGGGCTATATATGGTATTTTCTCTTCATGTTTCTCTGGACACTGCCCTCTCTTGTTTTTTATATAATCGGAGGAGTGATAGCGCGAACTTCCGTAAGAGATATATTCCATGGCGGCGGCAGCGGTGGTTTCAGTATCGCTGTATTGTTAATGATACTTGGGCTCCTCTATACGATAATTATAATTATCTATAAAAGCTGCCAATACGATTTTCTGTTCTTCTATATGGCAAACCACCCCGAAAAGACAGCAAAGGAATGCCTTGACAATGCATCTGCCATCGCTAAGGATCATATTGGCGGTATAATCATTACAAAGTTGAGCTTTATCGGATGGTATATACTCAATTGCTTTACTTTCAATCTTCTGAATTTATTTTACATATCTCCATATGTCAATCTGACTTTAACAGAGCTGTATAAGCAGATGTCCGGTGAAAGCACGCCGGAGTCAAATACCGCCGGCAGCAGCACGGCATATATGCCAAACTATATGAACGGTATGCAGGAACAGCGCAGGAATAATTTTACTGCGCACAAGATAGTCGGCTTGAGCGGCATGTACGCTTCAACCGCGTTTGACATAGCGCCAAATCAGCAGATTTGCATAGGACGCGATCCTGCGTATTGCCAGATAGTAATAAGCAGCGGCGGTGAAAGCGTCAGCCGCAAACATTGTCTAATTCAGTATGACGGAAATACCGGATGCTTCTATGTCACAGATTACTCCAGTAACGGAACTTTCCTGGAAAACGGAACGAGACTAAATCAAAATGTGCCCACACCGCTTAACCCGGGAACGGTCATCATGCTCGGCAATCGTTCAAACGTATTCAGGCTCCAATAATTTTCATTCACGGAGGTCCGATCCATGGCTCGGCAAAACAGGGGCGAAAAAAGACACGCGTTGGCAGATACTGTTTTTCCTCCATTCGTGCCCATTTCCATGCGTATATTATCCATTATAGCTGTCGTTGTACTGCTTACGGCGGGAGTTCTGTTTATCTCCGGATATTTTACGGCTGAAAACGGGCAGAAAAGCGCTTCGGTTTCACCCACGCCTTTTTATGATACAGTGTCTCCAGCGGATCCCGAAGAGGACACGGATCTACCGCAGACTGATATCTCCTCTGCTCCGCTTGTGGCCGATCTTGCCGGTCTCTCCCTTCGCGGAGGCAGCGGAACCATATATGCCGCCGGGGACTCAATCGTCCTACATGTTGGTGAAGCTGCCAAAATCGAACTTCTCGCAGATGGTGAGCCGGCCGACACAGAGTCAATAACATGGAAAAGTTTTGACGAGTCTGTATTTCTTATAGATTCCGGAACTCTTACTGCGATGTCAGCCGGTGAGGCCCAGTGCCGTGCAACATATTCTGTGAACAATCAATCTATAAGTATCACCATCATTGTAAAAGAAGCGGAGATATCGCCCGGCACAGATCAGACGGTCATTATTTCTACATACAAGCCAACCGAAAACGCTCCTGCAACATCTGCGTCAACAGAAGCTCCTATACAGGAACCCCCGGCCCAAGAGTCCCCGGGAAAGCTTACTCCCGTCGATCCGTTCACGCCCTCTGCTGAGGATCCATCATCACCATAAGCTTCTGATACTGATGCCGGCAAATCACAAGTTATTATATAAACAATTTTCTTTCCGAAAAGAATCGAGGTAACACAATGTCTGATATACACAGCTTTACACCGCTTTGGGGTACTTGGGAGATCGATGATTTGATCGGACAGGGCAGCCATGGTAAGGTATATAGAGCACACAGAGTTGAATACGGACAAACCAATACTTATTACTCTGCGATTAAACATATTTCCATCCCTCAGGATAAAAACGAAGCTGACAGCCTGTATGCTGATGGAATTGTTACCGATCCCAGCTCTCTCGGTGCGTATTATGAAAATATGCTCAAGCGCCTGCTTAGGGAAATCGAGATCAATGTCAGCCTCAAGGGGCATACCAACATAGTGTCATATGAGGATCATATGGTCGTGCCCAAGAAAGATGGGCCCGGATATGATATTTTCATACGCATGGAGCTGCTTACTCCCCTACCCGTACTGCTGCAGCAGCGCGCAATAACCGAAAATGAGGTGCGCAGACTGGGCATTGACATATGTACCGCACTGGAGGTCATGAGCAGCCGCAACATCCTGCATCGTGATATAAAACCCAGCAATATTTTTGTCAGCAACAGCGGAGAATTCAAGCTCGGAGATTTTGGCGTCTCAAGGTCTCTTGACAATGCAAATGCGGGCGTTACGATCGCCGGAACGCTCAATTATATGGCTCCGGAGCTGAACCGCGGTCAATCCGTCAGTTTTCGTTCCGATATTTACTCTCTGGGGCTTGTTCTCTATCGCCTGTGCAATGCAAACAGGCCGCCTTTTGTCGCGCTTCCGCCTGCTCCTGTAACTGCTGATGATATCGAGAATTCAAACGGTATGCGCTTTTCCGGCCGGCCACTTCCAGTGCCCGCTTACGCCTCCCCTGCACTCAGTAATATAATTCTTCGTGCCTGCAAATTCCAGCCAGAGGAGAGATTCTCAACGGCCGCTGAAATGAAACAGGCGCTGACGGGAGAACCTGCTTACTATAGACAGGATGCCGGCATATACCAAAATGAGAAGACAGTTTCCGCTTATTCCGGAGACTATGGCCTCAGCAACAACAACAATAATAACAATTCAAGCGGCACGGTTAAAAAAAGCGCCGGAGCGTCCAAAACGCTTATAATCGTACTTATCGGTGTCTGTGCCGCCCTTTTGATTGCCCTGGTTGCCGCGCTGATCCTTCGCGGATGCAAAACTACAGAGGATGAGCCGGACGACGAGATCACTTCAAATATTGATACGCCTCAGGATTCGTCGGATCAACAAGACAGTAATATTATTGCAACTCCTCCTGTAAGCACGTCTCAGCCTGTTACGCCCACCCCGGAGCCTGTGTATTATGATCCGCTTGTGGATGAAAATGAGCTTGACAGGCTTCTTAACAACTACGCACCCTATTCAGATGCTTCAGTCTTTATAACAGACGTCACGCGGGAAATGCAGTATTCTGCCGGCAGTGCCTATTCCAAGTCTATCTCTTCAGCGCTGATAAATATTCCGATCATGCTGACTATATTATACGATGTCGATAACGGCTTTCTGAAGATGAGCGACAAGGCATATTTTGATTATCAGTCTAACGGCAGAGGATATTTGACGTCGGCAAATGACGGAGATTATATTCAAATTTCCACACTGATGTACGCGATGCTCAGTTACAGCGACAACAACGCTGCAAACACTTTGATGAATTATCTCGGATTCAGCCATATAGAGGACGTCTGCGCATATTACGGTTTCAACAGCGTTGTCGTCAATGCAAATATTGGATTCACTACCAGCAGCAACGAAAACTATGTAAGCGCGGCCGACGTTGCGGGCATACTTGAGCTTATTTGGAACGGTGAGTTTGACGGCGGCCGAGATTACCTTCGGGAAAACATGTACATTATCGATTCCACCGCGGGCGAAGGCCTTGGCGGCGGTGTTGATAACCGATACACCTTTATGAATCACAATGGTGTGCGCAGTAATTTGTATAATGAGGCTGCGATTGTAGATAACGGTGAGGAGACATATATTGTCGTCTTTATGGGCTGCGGTGACACACAAACACAGCTCATGAGCTGTGCATCCACAGTAAGCTCTTATGTATATTCATGTCTGAAATGAGGAATCCCATGAAGAATTCTCAATTTCTCACTATTGTTTTTATTCTGTCTCTGCTGGCCGCGTTCTTCCTTGGTTTCTTTGTAGGCAACCTGATACGCAGTTCTGATCACACAGCAGAAATAACGGAACTGCCCTCTCCTGTATTAAAAACAGAGAGTCCAACGGAAAGTCCAATGCAGAGTCCTGAATATGCTACTTCTGCCCCTGAGACAACAGAGCCTATCGAGCAGCCCGTTTCAGACCTCCCGGAAGATAACAGCAATATTGATCTCAGCACTCTTAAAATCTCCCTTGACAGCAAATTCGCCGGCTATGCAAGCGACTGGATAGTTCTTGTTGAGGATTTAGACAGCGGTGACCAAATTACTGTTTCAACAAACGGTTTGACCGCTGCATCACCTGTAACGTCAGCCAGTGTAATAAAGCTTTTTATTGCCGGAGCCATTTATGACAACGCACTTAAAAGCGGGGACAAAATAGACGAGCTTACTGAAATCTCGTTGAAAAACATGATATCTGCAAGCGATAATGAGTCGGCAAACAATTTGATACGGACACTTGGAAATGGGGATGAGAGTGCGGGAAAAGAGGCTGTTAATGCTTTTATCCAAAGCATAGGCTGTACTTCGACTGTGCTCAACAGATTGTTTCTCGCCGAAGGCGATGAAAATCTGGTCTCCGCCTCGGACTGTGCTGCGGTTTTGAGGATGATATATAATGGCACCTATGTCAGCCAGCAGGCTTCTGAGGACATTCTTAATATGATGAAGGCGCAAGAGCGCATATCAAAAATCCCATCCGGGCTTATCGGCTTCGAAGGTGTCAGTTCCGCAAACAAAACCGGAGAGCTCTATGCCCCCGATCATGACAATACAGAAAACGACGTTGCCATCATTTATACCCCAGGCGGCGACTATATTCTCTGTATACTTGCTACAAAAATCAACAACAGCACGGAGGCAATAGCAACGTTCACCGAGGTCTCAAGAGAGGTTTGCGAATTTTATAATCCATCTGAATGAACCATAAAGAATAATCATCCCCATCAGAGAATATCTCTGATGGGGATGATATAGTTTCCGATCAGTTGCCGAACAGAAAGTCGATTATATCCATACCTGTGTCGCTCATCCGCTTATACAGTTCTGTATAGCCGCATCTGGTACAGGTTACCGTTGCAAAACGTTTGTTCTGGATATCAAATATCTTTGCAAAGTTGCCGCCTGTTGCCTGAAACTGGTCGCTTTCAAAGCTTGTGTTGCCGCATTTGGGGCATTTATAGCGGGTCGTATTGTTGTTATTATAGAATTCGTCCATTTTTATCTCCTTATAAAATTCTTACGGCGGTACCATAAGCCATTACCTCAGCCGCACCCTGCATTACTTCCGCCGAGGTATAACGAATACACACAATTGCATCGGCATTGAGTTTCTCCGCCTCTTCCACCATTCTCTTGGTTGCCAAAGCTCTCGCTTCGTTCATCATATCTGTATATGCCTGCAGTTCTCCGCCGATGAGCGTCTTAAATGCGCTGCCGATATCGCGCCCGGCATTGCGGCACAAAACCGCGCCTCCCTTTACAAGACCCAACATCTCGATCTGTCTGCCGGCTAAATAATCAGTATTTACTAAGATCATCCGTTTCACCTTTCCTCAGCTCTTTTATGCGCGACATCAGAGCAATTATCGTGCCGATAGCGACGATTATGAACACACAGCTAAAAACAGAAAACAAAATCCGCGCTGCATTTGCCGTCGCGGACATATGCAGATATATCATCCATATGGCAGCGGCAACCATAAGAAATACGATCACGACTCCGGCGCTTATCGCACCGGCATATTTTTTCTTTACATCGGAATTTCCTATGTTTACAAAAACGGTCCCTTCCCTCTCCATTTCATCCATACGTGTGAGATATGCATCAACATCCAGCGTATCGACGCTTATATTGCAGTCCGCGATCTCTTCGCAAACAACACGGGCTTTGGACAGGTTGTTAATCTGACCGCTTAGCGCCGCCGTGTGCCGGGTCGCGGCGACTGGAAAAGATATCCGTTTTTCTAGAACATCCCTTATTTCACTGATAGGCATTCCCAGCTTTCGCAAAAGCTTTATTTGCTTTAGCCGATGAACGTCATCATCGTCATAATCACGGTAACTGTTTTCAGAATTCCTCCCCGGCGTCAGCAGCCCCTCTTGTTCATAATAACGTATGTTCTTTTTTGTGATGCCGACAAGAGTTTCAACATCCTTTATTCGCATGTTTCATTTCCCCCTTGTCAAAACTATACACCTTCCAGATGGTGGAATGTCAATAGCTTTGACTCAATAACCTAAATGTGTCCAAACAGAATAAGGCCTGCGCAGTAAGAGACCAAATTTGCCGACAGTGTAAGCAAAAACAGCTTTCCCGATCTACCCTCCAGCGCACTGTAAACAATATACTCAACAGCCACAACCAGCAGCTCCAGAGGATATACAGCAACTGTAAGGTTTACATTGAGCCAGTAAAGAATCCAGATAATAAGGTTAAGAGACAGATTTGTCGCGGCGTTTACACATATGCAAACTATGACAAAGCTTTTTGACCGGTATCCAAAAATCAGAAAAAATGCAGTCTCGATCAAGATCGTAAGCAGACAGGCTATGAATATCCTTTCCACTTATTTTTTGCTTCGTTTTATTACATGCACGATAACCGCGATAAGTATAATCAAAACCGCGATTATCAGCACGGGAATGCCCAGAATGACTGCATACATCGGCGCCGCTGCAACGTCCGCAAAGGCGGCGGAGCACAAAATTAGAGAAACGACCACACAAAGAGTGATCTTGCTTAAAATCTTTTTCATCTTTCGATCCTCCTCTTGGCATATAGTATTGAAAACAATCCGAATACGAAGCATGCTATTATCAGTGCAGACTGCCACAGACCTGTCAGTTGGATCAGGTTTCCCGCAATGGTTCCCGGCCACAGGGCCGACGCAGCCAGACCAAAGGCAAAGCCCGGAGAATCGGGAATCGCCCTGTACATAAGAAACAGAGTGACCGGCATCGTCAGGTTGACCAGAAGCTGCCCCAAAAGTGAGGGGACCATCCATGAGCTGAAAAATGCTATAAAAATTCCGGCAAGAGGCATGGATATGAGCGCGGTCTTCCAGGCTCCAAGACGGTCGCAGACAAAACCTCCCAATGTCTTGCCCGCGAAGATGAATACAGTCATAACTATGGACAGCGCCGCACCGCTTTTCCAGGGAAATGACACGCATGTACCGCCTATCGCTCGTACCGCAACCGCTAGAGTCAGGAGAATAAGTACGATTACTGGGCTGTCCTTCTCTTTTTCAGAATTATCATGTACTCTGTCCTGAGTATTTTTTAATGCAAATGTAAGTGCTGCCGAAACTGTAAGAAGCACAGCAAAAACGGTACCAAACTGAGGAAAAAGCGTTCCCAATACAAGACCTATGCAGCCCGGCGCTACAAAAACGCCCAAAGGACCTGCCTTCCTATCGGCATTCAGCAGCGTTCTTGTTCCGCCGCCAACATGGAACAGACTGTTTCCCATTCCTATGAGCGCAA
Organism: uncultured Oscillospiraceae bacterium; assembly: GCA_964539115.1. Lineage (GTDB taxonomy): Bacteria > Bacillota > Clostridia > Oscillospirales > Oscillospiraceae > CAKSXP01. The sequence goes on along the minus strand of CAZIHY010000003.1, from coordinate 12,075 downwards.
CTCTCACTTCCTGGGGCAGCGGAAGTGCAAAGCCCAGAACAACAAGAAGCGAGCCAAGAGCCGTCACCATGCGCAGATGGCCCACCCTGTCAGTTATAAGGCCTATGACGCATTGCGTGGAAAACGCCAAAGTATTATACATTATTATCAGCAGAGCTACATTCTCTCCGGAAAACTTTCCGAAGATGGTAGACGCACAGACAGCGTCTACCAGAAGGTGCGTAACAGAATCCAGTGCAAGTATCAAATCATCAACCCCTTTATTATGCAGACGATAATCCGAAATTATTGTTGCAAAACAAGTATAGCATAATCTGCAACATTATGTTATACTTTTTCCATCGCTAAGAATTTGGAGTTTGAAAATGATAACTGTTGATAATCTCTCGCTGCAGTATGGCGGACAGGTTCTTTTCAGCCAGGTTGATCTGCAATTTACGACCGGCAACTGCTACGGTATCATAGGAGCAAATGGCGCCGGAAAATCCACTTTTCTAAGGATCCTATCCGGAGAGACTGAGCCTACGGGCGGGCATGTTTACATCGATCCAAAGTGCCGTATGTCTGTTCTCAAGCAGAATCAGAGCATGTATGACGATTATCCCGTAATTGAAACCGTCATAATGGGCAATCAGCGTCTTTATGAATGCGGCAAGGAGAAGGATGCTATCTATGAGAAAGAGGATTTCTCCGACGAAGATGGTATCCGTGCGGCTGAGCTTGAGGAGGAATATGCCGAGTTAGGCGGCTGGGAGGCTGAATCTGACGCCTCTCGAATACTCCAGGGCCTTGGCATAACACCGGAGTATCATTATAATCTCATGTCGTCCATGGACCCCAGACAAAAAGTCAAAGTATTGCTCGCCCAGGCGCTTTTCGGCCAGCCCGATATAATCCTGCTCGACGAGCCGACAAACAACCTGGATCTTGCATCGGTTGTCTGGCTCGAGGACTTTCTTATGGATTATGAAGGAACTGTTCTTGTCGTATCACATGACCGCTATTTTCTGAACAACATCTGCACACATATCGTCGATATAGACTACGGAAAGATAAAGATGTATGTCGGAAACTACGATTTCTGGTATGAAAGCAGCCAACTTGTGCAAAAGCTTGTCCGTGATCAGAACAAAAAAGCAGCTCAAAAAATCGAAGAGCTTCAGAATTTTATCCAGCGGTTCTCCGCCAATAAATCCAAATCGCGCCAGGCAACAAGCCGCCGTAAGCTTCTCGACAAAATAACAGTTGAGGAAATGCCAGCTTCTTCCCGCCGATATCCATGGGTGGGCTTCAAAGCTGAGCGCGAACCCGGAAAAGACAGGCTTTTTGTTACCAATGTATCCAAAACAGTCGACGGTATTAAGGTCATAAACGATGTCAGCTTCATCATGGGCCGAGATGACAAAATCGCTCTCATCGGTGAAAGCGAAATAGCCATTACAACGATGTTCCAGCTGCTCGTCGGTGAGCTTGAGCCGGACGAGGGTACTATAAAGTGGGGTGCGTCGACGACACAGTCTTATTTCCCCAAGGATCACAATAGCTATTTTGACGGCTGTGAATATAACCTCATAGACTGGATGCGCCAATTCTCTGCTGACAAGCGCGAGAGCTATCTCAGGACTTTCCTCGGACGTATGCTGTTTTCCGGGGATGAGGTTTACAAAAACGTTTCGGTCCTTTCCGGCGGTGAAAAGGTACGCTGTATGTTATCCAAGATGATGCTCGAGAGCGCAAACATCCTTCTGTTCGATCAACCTACCAATCACCTCGACCTTGAAAGCATAGCGGCCCTGAATAACGGCATGAGTGCATTTGCACATAATATCATCTTTTACAGCCATGACCATCAATTGACTCAGACCGTTGCTAACAGGATCATAGAGCTGACGCCTGACGGCTGTATCGACAGAAGCATGACTTACGACGAGTACATGCATCTCACCGGACGCGATGGCCAGGAAAGAGTCGAATGAGTGCAAACAGTGCATTAAATTTATCATAAATAGAAATGTACAACCCGTGCTTTAAGTGTTAGAATAAATAAAGTTACTTGAAATTTAATTTGGAGGAAATGACATGTCTAAGCCCAAAGTTTTTATCTCCGACGACATTTGTAAGCAGAGAGAAGACGGTTCTTATTACCTCTACGGCAGCGTTTGCCCGAAGTGTGGTCATAAGTCCTACCCCGCCAGCGGTTTCTGCACCAAGTGCCTGTGCGAAGAGCAGGAAGAGTATGAACTCGCCGACACCGGCACGATCTACTCCTACACAATCACCCGCACCAAGCCTCCCTATGGCAACTTCCCTAAGCCCCATCCCATCTGCTGGGTCAGCATCCCCGAGAGCGAGGCTCGCGTTACCGCTCCTCTGTTCATAGAGGAAGAGGCTGACTATAAAGTCGGCGCTACTGCTAAGATGGAGTTTGCAACCTATTGGGAAGACGAGGACAAGATTGTCATCGGCCCCAAGTACCATATCGTTAAGGAGGACAAATAAATGAGAGACGTATATATCCTTGGCGTTGGTCAGACCAAGTTCACCAAACAGCCTGAACTCCATCCCTCCCGCCTTGGCGAAATCGCCGTCCGCGCCGCTATCGACGACGCCGGCATCGATCCCCGTAAGCTTGAGATCGCTTATGCCGCTCACTGCGAAGGTTCCAGCCAGCAGTGCGAGGATATTCTGAAGTATGTCGGTGTTGCTGCTATCGAGATGCACAACATTGAGAACGCCTGCGCTTCCGGCGGCGACGCTGCCCACTCCCTGTGGAAAGACATAGCCCTTGGCTACAAGGACATTGGTATTGCAATCGGCGTTGATTCCCTCACCCGTTCCAAGCTTAACGGCGGCCTTATCCCGACCGCAGAGGGCGACATTGACGGCCTTATGGGTATCACTATGCCCGGTCTTGCAGCTTTGAATGCAAAACGCCTTATGGAGGCACGTGACATGACCCTCGAGGATCTGGCCTATGCTTCCATCAAGAACCACAGAAATGCTGTTTCCAATCCTTATGCTCATTTCCGTAAGGCTATCACCTTTGAGGATGTTATGAACGCAAAGATGATTTCCGACCCTGTTACTGTTCTGCACTGCTGCCCTCAGTCTGACGGCGCAGCCGCTGTTATCATGTGCACTAAGGAAATCGCCATGCAGTACACCACCAAGCTCATAAAGATCGAGGCTTCCTCCCTCCTGTCCAGCCCGTACACCGCGTGGGATGAGGACGTCCTTGAGGCTCCCCTGATCCGCATGCTCGCCGATGACGTCTACACCAAGTCTGGTATCGCGCCCGAGCAGATCCAGGTCGTTGAGCTGCACGACGCCTTCTCCCCCGAAGAGCTCTACATGTATGAGGTCATGCGTCTCTGCCCCGAGGGCGAAACTAAGAGATTCATACGTGACGGTGAAGCTGAGATCGGTGGCCGTTGCGCTGTCAATCCCTCCGGTGGACTTCAGTCCCTTGGTCATCCTCTTGGTGCTTCCGGCGTCCGCGTTGTCTGTGAGATCACCCATCAGCTCCGCGGCGAGTGCGGCGAGCGTCAGCAGCCGAACTGCCATGTTGGTCTGGCCCAGATGGTCGGCGGCGGACTTGTCACGCTGTCCAGCCCCGCTATCGGCTACATGAGCATTCTCACCAACTGATAATCTATCAACTTATAATGAAGCCCGACGGTTTTATCCCGTCGGGCTTTAATATTTCCCGCTTCCTCCCTATCGTTCTGAATCTTAGATCCTCTTCCTGCAAATTCATACGTGTTTTGTCGATCTGTCGTATACGCATGCCTGGCATATCAGCTCTGAATGTTCTTTCGTCCCAGAACTAAAAAATTCTTGCCTTTTTTATTCCACAATGTTAAAATAGAAAATGAAATTAATTTTCAAGTTCATTTTTTCTCGGGAGATATATATGGCCACATATAACACAAAGCAAAGAAAACTCATTCTTGAGAATATGCGCCGCAGTGCAGATGAGGCCCGTACCATCGGCGAGATACGCAGCGACCTTTCAGCAGAAGGCTACTCTGTCGGAGAGGCGACGATTTACCGAGCTTTGGCACTCCTAGTAGAAGAGGGCGTTGTTGAAAAGCTCAGCTACTCAGGCCGTGAAAGCGCTGCCTATCGCTATATAAACGATGCGTCTGAGCTGGACGACAGTCTTATACTCAAATGTCTCTCCTGCGGCGGTGTCACACGTGCACGCTGCGATTTTGCCAGCATGCTAAGCGCACACCTCAAAGAGGGACACAGCTTTAAGCTTGACAGTACAAGAACGATCGTCTATGGCATATGCGGCAATTGCAGCGCGCGGAAGGAGAACAATTGAAGATATTAAAACTAATAATTCCCGTATTGTCTATGGTTTCGCTGCTTTTGCTCGGTGGATGTTCCTCCAATATGACCACCGAAGCATCCGATGATGGACTAAGCGTGATCACTACCATATTCCCCCCTTATGATTTTGTACGAGAAATTTCGGATAGTAAAATCAGCGTACAAATGCTTCTTCCTCCCGGCGCAGAAAGCCACAGCTTTGAACCCACGTCGCAAGACATAATAGCTATCGGAGAATGTGACCTTTTCATCTACGTTGGCGGCGAGAGCGATGCATGGGTCGACGAAATGCTCAATTCCCTGGGCAATAATGCGCCGGAAACACTCACGCTTATGGAGTGTGTTGAACCTGTTGTTGAAGAACTGGTTGAGGGAATGGAATATCACGATGACGAAGATGAGGAAGAGTTTGACGAGCATGTATGGGCTTCCCCCAAGAATGCAATGCTTATATGTGACAAAATAACAGAGAAACTGGCAGCCCTTGATCCGGCCGGTGCTGCCGTTTATACTTCCGGAAACGCTTCGTATCAGAAAGAGCTGACAAAGCTTGATTCACTGTTCGATGAGATCATGGACTCCGCCGCTAGAAACACAATAGTTATCGGTGACCGCTTTCCATTCCGCTATCTTACCGAAGCCTATGGCATCGAGTATTACGCAGCCTTCCCTGGATGCAGCACTGAGAGCGAGCCTTCCGCTGCAACGATCGCTTTTCTTATAGATAAAGTTAAAGAAGAGGATTTGCCTGTAGTTTTTTATATCGAATTTTCCAACCACAAGGTAGCGGACGCTATCTCCGAAGCCACAGGAGCTGAAACTCTTCTCATGCACTCCTGCCATAGCGTTACAGCGGAGCAGCTTGAAAACGGCGAGAGCTATATTTCCATTATGACACAAAACGCCGAAAACCTTAGAAAGGCTCTGAATTGACATGCCACTGATCACTTGCGAAAATCTCTCGCTTGCATACGACGGAGTTGTCGTTGTATCAGATATAAACTTTACAGTTAACGATAAGGACTATCTCTGTGTTGTAGGAGAAAATGGGTCGGGTAAATCAACTCTTATAAAAGGAATACTTGGTCTTGTTTCCCCTGCCAGTGGAAAAATTGAATTTTCTCAGGGCCTGAAGCGTACTGAGATAGGATATCTGCCTCAGCAGACGCCCTTGCAGAAAGACTTCCCTGCCTCTGTCTATGAGGTCGTTATTTCCGGCTGTCTAAATGCCCGCGGTATAAAACCTTTTTACTCTGCAGTTGAGCGAATAAAAGCGCGCGAGAATATGCAGCTTCTTGGTCTTTCCGAACTCTCAGACACATGCTACCGTGATCTTTCCGGCGGACAGCGCCAGCGTGTACTGCTTGCCCGTGCACTCTGCGCGACAAAAAAACTCCTGCTTCTTGATGAGCCGGTCGCGGGACTTGACCCCATAGTTGCCAAGGAGATGTACGATATTATTAAGATGCTCAATAATGATAAGGGCGTTGCAATAATCATGATCTCACATGATATAGGATCTGTTGTAAAAGACGCAAGCCACATACTGCATCTGCGCAAAACTCCGCAATTTTATGGAACAGCTCGGGAATATTTAAGCAGCGATGCAGTAAAGCGTTTTGCGGGAGGTGAAACGGATGCTTAAGCAACTTCTTGTTATGTTTAACTATCCATTTATGGTACGTGCGCTTGTTGTTGGCGTCCTGATTTCACTTTGCGCCGCTCTGCTCGGCGTTTCTCTTGTATTGAAACGGTATTCCATGATCGGCGACGGGCTTTCCCATGTCGGTTTCGGCGCGCTGGCTGTTGCCATGGCTTTGGGACTGGCGCCTCTTGCCGTTGCCGTGCCTGTTGTCGTAATCGCTGCGTTCCTGCTCTTGCGTATAAGCGAAAGCAGCAGCATAAAGGGCGACTCTGCGATAGCTCTTATCTCGACAGGATCGCTTGCAGTTGGCGTACTTGTAGTCTCTGTAACCACCGGTATGACCGCAGATGTGTCAAACTACATGTTTGGGAGCATTCTCTCAATGAGTACTGGCGATGTGTGGCTCAGCATTGTTCTGTCTATTGTCGTTCTCCTGTTGTTTATTTTTTCATACACAAAGATTTTTGCTGTTACCTTTGATGAGACCTTCGCAAAGGCGACTGGCGTCAAGACCGGTATGTTCAACATGCTGATAGCTTTTTTGACCGCGATCACTATTGTACTCGGCATGAGAATGATGGGAGCCCTCCTTATATCCAGTCTCATTATCTTCCCTGCCCTTACATCAATGCGAGTTTTTAAGCGCTTCAAATCTGTAATCATCAGTTCTGCTATTGTCTCTGTCGTCTGTTTCCTGATAGGGATCTCTCTCTCTTTTCTATGCGGAGCGCCGGCAGGAGCCAGTATTGTTATAGTAAATATCGCTGCATTTTTGATTTTCTCGGCTGCCGCCTTGATAAAGGCGCACTGAAAGTATTTTAGGAGGTTAACTATGAACGAAACTATCAGATGTCTGCTTGGCAGACGCAGTATCCGTGCTTACACCGATGAGATGATCCCCGAAGATATTCTCGACGAGATTCTCAAAGCAGGAATATATGCTCCCAGCGGCGGAAATCAGCAGTCTGCAACAGTTATCGTTACACAGGATCGGGAATTGATTCGCAAGCTTGAGATAATGAACGCCAAGTATATCCCAAGCAAAAAGACGGATATTCGCCCATATTACAACGCATCGACCCTTGTCACTATAATCGCAAGGAGCGACAGCGGCGCTCCTGCGGAGGATGGCGCACTTATCGCTGGCAACATAATGAACGCCGCTTTTAGCCTTGGCATCGGCTCATGCTGGGTCCACAGGGCGCGTGATATTTTCGATAGCGAGGAGGGCAAGGCTCTGCTTCGCGAATGGGGGATCGAGGGAGATTATATCGGCATTTGCCAAATAGTCCTCGGTTATCCGGCATGTGATATACCTGAAGCGCCAAAGCGTAAGGAAAATTATATATACAAGGTATAAAGTTGACCCCCAGATGAAATGCATCTGGGGGTCGACTTATGCTGTCATGGTACTCATAAAGATCTTTGAAAGCATCCCGGTAAAAGTATTAAATATAAGGTCATATCCCTTTTCGGACGGATGGATGCCATCATCAGATATAAGCTCACTATAGTTGTGCTTATTAAGGAAATGGGCACGAATATCAACAAGTTCATACTTATTTTCAAGCGCCAGCTTTGTAATTGCGTTTGAATACATCTCATGAAACCTGTATATCATGTTCACATCGCCCAGCCATCTGAGAATATTGCCGCAGTTCTTCCCATCACGTCCGATATAGTTCAAATACTTTGTTGAATCTATCGGAGGAAGGGTCATCAAAACAGGCTTTATCCCGCGCTGTACCAGCTTTTTTGCCATTTTCTCAAGTGTTGAAACAAAACTTTCCAAAGAGGTAAAAGGCAGATGCTCATTTTCCGGAGAATCAGCTATCTCATCCCAATGGAAATTGCAATCGTTGCCGCCAAACTCCAAAAGGGCGATGCTGCCGATATCGGCCCGCTCCAGATCCGCTTCCAGTTGTTTTTCACCCTTTGATATACAGGAGCCGAATACCGCTCTGTTTCTTATCTCAACTGGAAACATGCTTTGGAGCTTTTCAAGATATGATTTTATTGTAAAATGATAGCGAAAACGCTCATCGGGGATCGTTGCTTTCATAATGGAATCGCCATAAATCGTGATTTTAATTGCATTTGGCATGTTTTTCGCCTCACATGATGTGGTATTTAACTCTGGATGTAATGAGTTTATCATATTATTGTGGCGATGTCAACACTCGTTGACATTATTTTAATAATATGTTATTCTGTTTAAGAAGAGGTGATTATATGCTTAACACTCAGTCAAATATCTATCACTGTCCACGCTGGGATGAGCTTCCGGCCGTTGCTCTCTATATGGATCAGGTTCTCATAATTCTTCAGGACGCTGTCGCCCCTCTTTTAAAACCGGGGGAAATGGCCGCAACTGCAACGATGATCAACAATTATGTCAAAATAAAACTCATTGCGCCTTCAGAAAAAAAGAAATACTCTAAAGAACACATTGCACGCCTTATTATGATAACCTTGCTTAAACGCGTGCTGACAATGTCTGAGCTCGATGTGCTCATGCAATTCAAAAATACCGAGGAGCTTTACAGCAAGTTTTGTAAATCCCTCGAAGCCAATTTGCAAGATGAATTCTCTGATAATACCAAGAAATGCGTAGAGGCTTCCTGTCCTCCGCTGATGACCGCAGCTATCAGAACACTTGTGTGTAAGCTTCGTTTTGAGTCCATATTGGATGAGATAGAGGCTGAAAATATATAAACGGAGCAGAATTATTCTGCTCCGTTTTCAATTTAGCCAAACTGTCTTTCAATGTATTTTGACATTTCAATTCCAGCCAGTCTTCCGCTGGTCAACGCCCAGCTTACAGCTGTTCCTGCCTGAATGGAGTATGAGCCGTTATACAGACCGCCGGCATCTGCGCCTCCGGCGAAAAGTCCAGGTATGACCTCCCCCTCCTGTGTCACGACCTGCATGCTGTCATTAATCTTTATACCGCCAACAGTGCCCTGAGCCTGCACCCTGCACTGCACTGCATAGAACGGCCCCTTTTCAACAGGGAAAATCAGGCTTTCCGGCGATTTGCAGAACTCTTCATCCTGCTTCTGCGAGACATATTTGTTGTAACTTGACACAGTCTTTTTCAGGGTTTCCGCATTCATACCGCTCACATATGCAAGCTCTTCAATAGTATCCGCCTTAAAGCCACGTCCAACTGCCTGAGCCTCTGCAAAGTCTTCTTCAAAGGTCGTAACCGGCGGACAATAATAATCGTCGCTGAAACGGTCCCAGAATGCCATTTTTAATGGAATCTTCTTAACCTTCCATTCATCGAGCGATGCTTGGTCAAAGACAACAAGGGCTCTTCCCTTCTGAGAAATCAAAAGGTTGCTGAAGAAGAGTGCATTTGGCACCTTTTCTTCATCCATAAATCGCTCGCCAAATTTATTGACCCAGAGGATCGGTATATAAAGCAGAAAATCGATGCCAAAAAGTCCGTCCTTTCCGCCTAGACCAGAGCGTCCGCCATGATTGGTTATCATATCGTCATTACATCTTCCTGCTCCTACTGCCCAAGCCATCCTCAGTCCGCTTCCATCGCAGACCGCCGATGTATCCTTGACGAGGTATTTTACAAGCTCGCTGCCTATGGCGTCTTTGAGCATTGCGTCATTGCTTAGATAGCCGCCGCTTGCCATATAGGCAGCCTTGCAGTTGATATGAACTATTGTTCCGTCGCTCCTTTCTGCGACAACACCGGATACTGTGCCGTCAGCGTCCATAACAAGCTCAGTACCCTTGGTTTCAAACAGTATACGAACATTATCCCGTCCCTCCAACTCTGCACGGAATTTTGACCATAGGGTGCGCTGTTCATCCCAAGCGTGATATGTGAACGGTTCACCTTCCAGAGCCGAGGATTTATATACATGCGGCAGAGTCATTCCTGCATCATGGTCCTTATTCAGCCAGCGGATCGTCTCCGCACCTTCTCCGAGATGTTTGCGCATAATAAGCGGGTCACATAGATAGTTGTTGAAAACCATTGCCTGTTCAAATGCATCCTTGAGGCAGAAGGTCTCACCGACTTCTTTCTGCAGATACGTGCCAACAAAGTATCCTCCATGTGCGTGCAGGCCGTTACCACCGAAAACATCTGTGCGCTCCAGCATTATTACATTTGCGCCTCTCTCAGCCGCTGCCAGACCCGCGGTTATACCGGTAATGCCGCAGCCAACGATGACAATATCGGCCTCCAACTTCTCCTCTGCGCAATTTTCTTTCTCAAGACCGGCGTTTATAAGTGCTGCGCGCATTGCGTTCTTTGCTCCGCTGCTGGTAATAGTAGCGCCGGAAACCGCATCAACATCCCAGGTCTGTCTTTTGATAAATTCAGTTCCGAGCTTGTCTATGGCGCGGTCTCCAATGCCTTTTGTCTCATTGTTGCCTTCCAGTTCGACGGAAATTATCTTGCTGTTTTCGATTTCGATTTTTGCTGTGATATCTCCGCCGTATCCCTCTGCAGATCCAATATATTTTTTGATCATGTTCAAACCTCCTCAGGATCAGGATAGAGAGGGGGTTTGACAACTTTATCAAACCCAAGCTGCTCAGCCATTCTGATGCCCGCAGTCCTTCCGCTTGTCAGCGCCCAGCTCAGAGCCATACCCGTCTGGTTGGAATATGACACGAAATACAATCCACCGGCATCATTGCCGCCGACATAGAGATTTGGTATAACCGTACCATTTTCGTCAATAGCCTGCATCATACGGTTGACTGCCACTCCGCCATGAGTGCACCGTGTCTGAAGTCGGCATCTGATCGCATAAAACGGGCCTTCCTTAACTGGAAAAATCAGGCTCTCTTCACTCTTGAAGAACTCATTGTCGACTTTACTGTCGACCGCTTCATTATAGTCAAAGACTGTTTTTGTAAGAGTTTCCGGCTCTGCGCCGATTTTTTCCGCCAATTCTGCAATCGTATCGGCCTTGAATCCGCCCCCGCCTTTAACAGCGGCTGCAAAGTCATCCTCAAAGCTTGTGACCGGCGGACAGCTGCGCTCTTCACTAAAGCGGTCATTATTGGCCATTTTGAGCGGTATTTTACCAGTCTTCCATTGGTCTATTGAAGCTTGGTCAAAAATTATAAAGGAAAAACCTCCCTGTGTAAGGATCGTGTTGCTGAAATAAAGCGTGTTGAATATGATCTCCTCATTCATAAAACGGCGGCCGTCACGGTTTACCCAAAGTATGGGCAAACAGGTAAGCAGATCAATTCCGGACAGACCATCACTCGTGTGTCCGAAGCCGGTGCGCACACCGCAAGTTCCCAGGAGCTTATGACCGCACTTTGCAGCGCCCGCATTCCATGCCATGCGGATGCCGGTTCCGTCACTTCCCTCAGGATCATCAATTATCAGATAACTCGCGACCTCATCGCCGACCGCCTCCGCGATCATCTCGCGGTTTCCTATGTATCCACCTGTTCCAATATAAACAGCGCCCGCTTTTATCTTGATCTTGCAGCCATCCGCCCTTTCCCCAACAGCTCCCAGGATCTCACCGTTTTTATTCTGGATAAGTTCAACACACTTAGTTTCCATCAGGTATTCTATGTTCCCAAAATTATCAAGCTCACGCTTGAAGTTTGAGAAGGCATCATTCTCTCTCCACCCGTGAAAAGTTGAAGGACGGCTCTCCTTATCATCGAACTTATTGCTATCTATCAGGAAGAACCCAGCGCCATGACTATCGCACCAGCGAACCGTTTCTCCTGATTCAAAAATAACATCACGCATAAGTATGGGGTCGCAGAGATAATTTGCAAAGTACATCGCATCATCATACGCTTGCTTGCAGGTGTAAGTTTCACCCGCTCGCTTCTGGCAATAGCTATCGACAAAAAAGCCTCCGCTGGTATAAATACCACTTCCGCCAAAAACTGCGGATCGTTCCATAATGATCACATGCGCCCCTCGCTCAGCCGCGGCAAGAGCAGCCGATACGCCGGAAGCGCCGCATCCGACTATAAGTACATCGGTTTCCATCTCAATTTCCGTGACAATGCCGCCGTATTCTATGACTTTGCCACTGATTTTTTCGGACATGATACCACCTCTTATGTAAAATAAATTT
>CAZIHY010000002.1:64808-71123 GCA_964539115.1 uncultured Oscillospiraceae bacterium | reverse complement strand
TAAAATAAATTTAATTGTCAACAGATAATAATCATGATATTATGCTATCGAATAGTTAGATAAAATGCATTTGAAATATTCGGAGCTAAAGATATGTTTGAATTAAAACAGATAAGGGCTTTCATAGCTGTCGCACAGCAGGCGAGCTTCCGCAAAGCTGCAGAGAGTATGTTCTTTTCACAATCCGCATTGAGCAAGCAAATCGCACTTCTTGAATCCGATCTCGGCGTAAAACTCTTTTTCCGAGATAAACACTCCGTTTATCTGACAGACGCCGGAAACACATTTCTCCCCATCGCCAAAGATCTTCTGGAGAGAGCAGACAATGCAATTGAGTTTCTGCACAATGTAGAATCTGATTCAAAGGTCATATGCACTGTCCACATCGGATATGAACCGGGACTTATAGAAGAGCCGCCCGCAAAAAAGCTCCTTGTCAGCGCCCTGTCCCAATTTATGCGCAACCATCCAAACGTCAGAGTAAATATCAAAAAAGTCGGCCTGAGTGAGATGGAAGAATGTATCAACAACGGTGACGTTGATATCGGCATATGTTCATTCGAACAGCCTCCCACTCTTTCTGTCAGGGACGAGTCCTATGAACATCGTCTGCTAATGACAAGCCCCGTAATGGTCGTTGTACCCAAATCGATGCTGGGAGAGGACGAAAACGTTATTCCAAAGGGTTCGGCAAGGATATATACTATTGAGAATGATTATCGTGCAGTCGCCCAGAGTCTTGTTGTCTTCCCTCATCATGAGGTAGTGCCCAGATTCTATTATTGCAGTGACCTTATGAATATCAAACTGGCAGTAGAATCCGGCCTGGGCATGGTTATAATGCCTGTAATGATGTATCCTGACCTTGACCACGATAATGTCAAAGCTTTTCCGGTCGATCTTGAGCTGTCAGGCGCTTTTCTGGCTGAGATGTGGCTCAAAGATAACGAAAATACATATGTCAAAAAAATCGCAGAATCAATTATGGAGAGCTTTTCTAATACCGCAGCCCAAATCAGTTCTTACGAAATTCAATAACATCTTTCAAACCGGATGTGAAGAAAACACGTCCGGTTTTCTCTACGATGACTGACTCAAATCCACGGTCGGACAGCTTCGTCGCCGATTTGATCAGCGCCTCCCCTCCTATGAAAAAGGCGGTCGACATTGCATCGGCAAAAGCAGAATTTTTCGATATCACCGTTGCGGACAACACATTTGTTTCAGCCGGGGCTCCCGTCCGCGGATCCAAAATATGTTTGCCGCGCTCATATTCGGCGCTTGTGACGACTGAACAGTCAGAAACGTCAACTGTTGCAAAAAAGCTGTCGTGGCCGCCATATGGCGACCGTATGCCAACACACCACGGTCTTTGCTTTGAAGAATTGCCGATAACAACGATATTTCCGCCAAAATCCAGCAATGCACTCTGTACGCCGTTTTCTCTAAGCTGTTTTGCCGCAGCGTCAGCAATAAAACCCTTTGCAATACCGCCGAGATCAAATTTCACTTCCGGTCGTTTTCGAATGATGAGACCAGCAATATCAAATGGAGACTTTACGCTCTGCTTTCCTTTATGCGCAGTAACGTCGAATGCGCCGCCTGAAAGGTAATTGCACCACTGCGCCATCCTTAGAAGCTCAGCCGTAATATCAGATACTTTACAATCGCCATTGCAAACATTCAAGCGTTGAATATCTCCATCGTCTGAAAAACAGCTAAGCTCTTGTTCAAGCTTGGAACAGAGCCCAAACGTCTCGCGGATCAACTCTTCACCGGCGTTTTCGGCGGATATATGGCAAAGGGTATTACATAGAAACGCCATTCCCTCCGCGCCCGATCCGGTTTTCCAAGTAGTAGATTGGACATTTTTCTTTTTTACGCTACTTTCCATTTCGGGTATTATAGATTTCACCATATCATTTTAACTATTTCTCTAGTGGATCTTTATATACTTTTTTATTATAAATGATTTTATCGTATATTGGTAATACTATTTTGGAAACCATGATCTGTTTTCCATCCTTTTTATGCATAGAAAAGCATCAGGCGATGTTCAGCGAATTTAACATATAAAGAAACAAGCCGGTACATACCGGCTTGTTTCCTATTTCAGGCGCTGCCTATAGGGCACTGCTTGCCTGTGTGATCCATCTCATAGTTTTCCCTAATTATCAACTCTGACACCGGGACAATTTCATATCCGTCTGCCTGCAGCGACTCAATTATTCCGGGCAGCGCTTCAGGGGTATGTATAGCGGCATTGTGGAACAAGACGATGCTGCCAGGCTGTACTCCTTTCAGTACTCGGTCCTGTATCTGTGAAGCCGGCAGCTCTTTCCAGTCAAGACTGTCCACATCCCACTGGATAGTATACATGCCCATTCCATTGAGCGTACTGACAACATGGTCATCATATTCGCCATAAGGACACCGGAATAGTATTGGCGTTGTCCCTGTCACAGACGCGACTTTTTCATTACAGGCAGTCACATTCGCAATGATCTCACTTTCAGAAAGAGATGAGAAATGCGCGTGATTGTCAGAGTGGTTCATAACTTCGTGTCCGGCGTCAGAAAGGGCCTTTACAGACTCCGGATATTTATCCACCCAATCACCCACGACAAAAAACGTTGCTTTGACCCCATACTTTCCAAGGATATCTATAAGCTCTTGCGTGTCCTCATTTCCCCACGCGGCATCGAATGTGAGCGAGCAGACTTTCTCTTCCTTTTGCACGCAGTAAATCGGAAGTATCCTTGACGTCGCAGAGACACCAACTACCGCCGGACTGTTTACAGTCCAGAAAATCAACGCGACCGCCAATACAAGCGCCGCCCCAGTTATGATACTTTTATGTTTTTTTAGCTTCTTTAAATAGCGTCTCATCGTAAATGCCTCCCGAAAAAGTTTTGTACATACTATGCTTGTTCGGGAGAGATTATTAAAAGAAGTCAGACAACCTTAATTGATATAGAGCGTGCTCCTACTGCCATGTCAACGATCCCATACACCGCAATTCCTCCGAAACAGCAATGTAATGTAATAATGCCGCTTCGGAGGAATTGTTCTTAAATTTATTTATGTTATTGCCTGCTGGTCATAGACGCCGCTACCGTACAGCCGGCAAGGGTCATGTTGTCTGATGTAAAAATCCGGAATTTATGGCCGAGCTTGTCGGTTATAAATTCACGCGCATATCTGTCGAAATCATCCCTGAAAGAATATGTCTTAAGAAAGGTGGAACCTTCCGCGGCAATTGTGACCGGTGTATCGATTCCGGCTCCTGTTTGCTGCATAATGGCCGCAAGATTGCAAACGGCAAGCTTAGCTGCGCGTTCGATCAAAGCAAGGCAAATATCCCTGACAGCGTCAGCATCGGTGTCATCAGTAAAAAACTGCCCAAGTTCTCCATGGCCTGCTCCTTCCTCAAGAAAAGCACTCACTTCTTTAAGCTCCAGATCTTCTTTAGCTTGCAGCTCTTTTGTGTCCTTTATTACTCCGTCTCGGGCTGCTGCCTTGAGCGTCAAAAGTACTAGTTTTCCAAGATACCCTCCGGCGACCATTTTTTCATATATGTGATCTCCAGGATTTGCAGTCGTTGAATCAAGCTCCTCATCTATCTTACCGCGGTGAAGTTTTGCAAAACCGCCGGCTTCCATATTGATTATCATGCTGCCTTCCGGGTGACCCAATTTCTTTATGTTTTCGCCCTTTTCAGAATAACATGTATTGGTACCGGTGCCGAGAATAAATCCAATAGTGTCTCCTCCCCCCTGCATCGACGCCATACCGCCAAGCATTGCGGCAATCGTGTCATTGAGCAGGACGAAAGCGGAGGTCTTTTTGCTTCCTCGTTTCTCGAGCCGCTTTTCTATCTCAGCACATACCAGCATGCCCTCGCTGCCCTCAACGGAAACTTCCTTATTGAAGGCAACAAGTTTTCCGTCGCGCTCGGGTGTTATCTCTGCCGGAAAAGAAAAGCAAAATCCAATCTTATCCGCATCATTGAGTAAAGGTTCTATTTTTCCGCAAACTTCATCCAGAAACTCATCTTTGGTTATCGCACCACGAGATCCTGGCATTGGAAATACCTCACTGCTGAGTATTTTTACAGAGTCTTCGCCCATTTCTGTAAGCGCCACTCTGAAATTTGTCCCACCGGCATCAAGCGCGATAGCCCTGCCGCCGCGCTCGATCCCACCGTCCACTGAAAAATACGTTGGTATCATCATAAGTGACGACGCCTCGCCTGCGAGGCCGGAACGCATCTCACTGACAAAAGCCCGCGTGCATTCGTCCATATCGATACACGCCGGGTGCATACCTGTTTCCTTTAGAAAATCATTTATTCGTTTGTCCATGGCTGTGCTCCCTTTCCTCAGACCAAAACACGGTCATTTATTTCAGCTGACTTGTACAGCGCATCTATAACTTGCAGGAGATATACGCCCTCTTCCGCCGGCGTCAACACCTTTTTCCCGCTCAAAATAGAGGATATGAAGTGCGAACATTCGTTTATACTTTCAGGCATTGTGCTCTCATCCGGGAGAAGCGTAAACATTGTTCCTCCGTACTGCTTAAAGAGACGGAAATGATCATTCTCGACTCTAAAACCGCCTTTTGTACCAACAAGTTCGACATAACGAACCTCGCGTTCAATGTTCGACGCCCAACTAAAAACGAAATTGATCGTTGCGCCTGTTGCGGTCCTTATCATGCCGGTCGCATAATCCTCAACGTCATAAACGCCTCCCGGCTCGCTTCTGTATCCCCGGCGTATCCGCTCACTCTCCGGGCCGAAAATTCTGTGCGTCGACGCTTGAACGCTTGTCACTTTGTCATAACCCATGAGGCTCAGAGTTAAATCCAGGTAATGTACCCCAAGGTCTATCATTGCGCCTCCTCCGGACAGCGCTTTATTTGTGAACCATCTGCCTGTGCCCGGGATACCGCTGTTACGCTCCCACCCGCATGAAGCCTTATATATCTCGCCGAAGAATCCCTCAGAAATCAGACGCTGGATCAAAAAAGTCTGCCCCATATAACGCTTGTTAAGGCCGTGGAGCACCTGTTTTCCATTTCTTTCCGCCGCCTGTACAATAGATCTCGCTTGCTGCACGTTAATCGCCATAGGCTTTTCTACATGTACATGACATCCATGCTCCAAAGCGAATACCGCAATTTCCGCATGTGTGAAATTCGGCGTACACACACTGACAATGTCCGGCTTTTCGGCCGCTATCATCTCTTTATAATCAGTGTAAACATGCTCTACAGCAAAATCCTTGGCAAGCTTCTCGGACAACAGCAGATCACTGTCACATACAGCCGCTACTTCTACGCGGCCGTCGGCAGAATATCCGGGAAGGTGCTTTTTTCTGGCTATCCCACCCGCACCGATACAGGCATATTTTAGTCTGACATCTTGCGAATTCATATTGTTGCTAATAGCTCCTTCATATATTTAACAGTGTAATCAATTCCAGCCTCACCGAGCGCTCCTGTCCATACAGGAGAATGAGGCTCTATACTGAGCCCGCGGTCATAGCCTTTTGCACGCAGTATGCCAACGACGGACTTCCAGTCGGTACCGTCCAGCCCCGCCGGAGGATCGTCAACAGAAACTCCGTTAACGACCAGGGAGCCCTTGAGATGGACATGCCTTACTCTTTCTCCCCACTCAACAAGTTCTGTCAGGTAATCCGCGCCGTCCTTTATCGCGTGTGAGGGATCATATTTTATTCCCAGCTCCGGCAAATGCCCAAGCACTATCTTCCATGCCTCAGGAGTGTTGACAAAATTCATCTTACGGCAATTATATATCGAAACCTCGATTCCCTCCGGGCGCTGTGCGAGAACCTTTTCAAAAAAGCATATAGCTCTTGTGCAGTTTGTGTAATACGACACGGCATCGCAATAATTGCAGCCACAGATATAGTTTGGACATCCCAACTCAGCCGCCGCACGCATAAGCTTTCCGGCGAGCTCGATCTCCGAGTCCACGATCTCTCCCGTTTCGTCGAGTATCACCGATTTCCAACGACCTATAGACCCGACGGATACGCCATATTTCTCAATCCAGCGTTTGATATTATTAAGCTCGGAGAAAAGCAGTTCTCCCCTGTCATCTCCATTTATGCAAAACTCGACAAAATCGAGCCCCCTCTCCGCTGCGCGGATGAAGCTCTCCTCCGCAACGGGCGCTATTATTCCAAGTTTCATATTCATCCCTCAATTGTGATATTCATATTAACATTTTATCAAATCAATCAAGTTTCGCAACGCTTTGAACGTACGCTTTCTGTCAAAAAC
>CAZIHY010000002.1:26091-64708 GCA_964539115.1 uncultured Oscillospiraceae bacterium | reverse complement strand
CTGTTTTCACATGTCCATGTACATACTCCTGTATCGTATATCCAAAACAGCAAGAAAGACCTCCATAATATAAGTATCCAGAATACTTTGTCGGCCTTTAAGCGTTACAATTATGTCTCCCGGAAGCAATTTTACCTGCCTGCTGGGCATAGTCGTTATCGTGCAGAGCCTGGCGCCGCTTTTTTTGATCTCTGCGTGCAGTGCCTTAAGCGGCCCTAAAGCGTCAATGCAGTCCGGGCTGAGCACTAAAGCAAGCTCACCCTCGCTCATTCCACTTGCGGCTTCCATCTGGGCATTGTCCCCTATGCAAACGTCACATGGTATTCCGGACATAAACAGATCTGACTGCAGACAATTCTCCGACATTATGACTCCATACGGGTAGATGACGACCCGGCTAGCTTCGTGAAGAGCCTCAGCAATTCTGTCCAACTCCGACCTGTCCAAAGATTGCTTAAAATCCCGATACAGCTCTTCCAGTGAATTAAGCATTTTCTCCAGTGGATCACCGCTGTACATGTCAAAGGCCAGGATAAATCTGTTATGATGATCATATCTGGAAACGCATGAGGCTACCTCACTCTGAAAATGTGTATAATTCTTATACCCCATTTTTCTTACAAGTCTGCTTATCGTAGACGGAGAAGTATAGCACAGCTCTGACAGCTCATAAATATTCAGTTGGTCGATTTTCTGAAGATTACAGAGCAAAAGACGCAGAACAGACCTGTACATACTGTTTTGTTCTGTTGCATTATAGAATATAGTCAAATTCTCAAGGCTGGTCATAGTGGGCCTCCAAATCGAATTTTCTTTGTTTTTTATATTTTACTTCATTTTCAGAATAAAAACAACATTTGCACATAAATTCTTTAATTTGTCATTTTTACGTTCAATTATCGTATTTTTTGTTCTATTCTCCGCATACAGCAGCTAATAAAGCTATATCAAGATCAATTTACTGCATTTTTCTTGTTTTTTGCCGTATAAGGGGCATTTTCTGAACATTTTCAGATTTCGTACTATTAATAATAAATCATTTTATTTATTCAGAATATGAATTGGACACATAAATAATAATGTGTAATAATATTTAAAATCAATACCTGAGGTGATTCTATGAGCCGTCTAGACATATATACGCCAAGTCAAGCGCAGACCGTCGTCGACAGACTATACAAAGCTGCTGAGCAAAGGATAGCGTCAAGTCCTCCTGGACTCTGCCCCGTCGATATCGCATTGAATTTTCTTAATCTATCACATGCACAAACTTGCGGCAAATGCGTCCCCTGCCGAATCGGACTTGGTCAGCTGTCAAATCTTCTTGAAGACGTCTTAGACGGCAATGCAACCGAAGATACTATCACACTTATCGAAGACACGGCGCAAACGATCATTGACGCGGCCGACTGCGCTATAGGCATAAGCGCGGCGAAAATGGTTCTTGATGGTATCAAGGGTTTTAGAGAGGATTATCTTGAGCATATACGAAATCACCGTTGTCTCGGCAGCCTTAGCCAGCCAGTGCCTTGCGTTGCACTCTGCCCGGCAAGGGTCGATATACCGGGCTACATATCTTTGGTTAACAATGGCCGCCTTACTGACGCCGTCAAGCTTATACGAAAGGATAATCCCTTCCCTATCGCCTGTGCATATATCTGTGAGCATCCATGTGAAGCACGATGCAGGCGCAATATGATCGACAATCCCATCAATATCCGTGGGCTTAAGCGATATGCAGTTGATAATGCTGAGAAGTATGATGCCCCAAAAGCTAAGGAAAAGACCGGCAAACGTGTTGCCATAATAGGCGGCGGCCCCAGCGGTCTTTCTGCAGCATATTTTCTTTCAATCATGGGACATGATGTCACAATTTATGAAAAGCGCAAACAGCTCGGAGGCATGCTGAGATATGGCATTCCAAGCTACCGCCTTCCCCGCGAGAAGCTGGATGAAGAGATAAACTTTATACTCAGCACAGGGATTGAGTCTAAGACTGAGATAGAAATTGGACGTGACATAACAGTTGAGGAGCTTCGCTCCCAGTGCGACAGCGTCTATATAGCGATCGGCGCCCATACCGATAAAAAGACCGGTATACCCGGTGAGGACGCAAAGGGTGTCATTTCTGCTGTTGAGCTGCTTCGCGGGATCGGTTATGACGATTATCCCGATTACAACGGTAAAGAGATCGTTGTCATCGGCGGCGGCAATGTCGCAATGGACGTCTCCAGAAGCGCTATCCGTCTTGGAGCAAGCAAGGTCAGCTGTGTTTACCGTCGCCGTCAGGCAGATATGACCGCGCTGGATACCGAGATCGAAGGCGCGCTTGCAGAGGGCGTTGAACTCTGTACGCTTCAGGCTCCGCTGAGAATAGAGGTTAATGAGGATGGCAACGCCTGCGCCCTCTGGACTCAGCCACAGATCACTGGAGAGTTTGACGATAACTACCGCCCCAGACCCAAAAAAGCCATCAGCGCTCCGGAGGTCAGAATCCCGGCCGATATTATAATTGTTGCAGTCGGACAAGGCATTGAAACACGCGGATTTCAAGATCAGGGCGTTCCCATAACACACGGTACATTCGACGCCATGAGTAATAGTCATGTTGGAAACATGATTGGGGTGTTTGCGGGCGGTGACTGTGTCACTGGTCCGGCAACCGTCATCCAGGCAATAGCAGCCGGCAAGGTCGCGGCCGCTAATATTGACGATTATCTCGGCTTCCAACATATGATCTCAGCAGACGTCGAGGTTCCAACCCCCAAGCTTTACAGCATCCCTGCACACGGACGCATAAACATTACCGAGCGTGAAGCCGGAGAACGCAAGAAAGACTTCGAATGTGTAGAGTGCGGAATGAGCGCGGAGGGCGCTTCTAAAGAATCCTCCCGCTGTCTGCGATGCGATCACTTCGGTTACGGCATTTTCCGCGGAGGGAGGCTTGAAAGATGGTAAAAAAGATGATAAATCTTACGATCGACGGCAAGCGTGTATTTGTACCGGAGGGTACCACCATTCTGGACGCAGCTATGTCTGCCAATATCCGCATACCGACGCTTTGCTATTTGCGTGATATAAACGAAATCGGCGCATGCCGCGTATGCCTTGTCGAGATAGAAGGCATAGACCGCCTGGTCGCATCCTGCAACAATGTTGCTGCTGAGGGCATGGTAGTTTATACAAACTCTCCGCGTGTGCGTTCTGCCAGACGCAAAAATGTCGAGCTCATCATGTCACAGCACGACTGCCGCTGTGCAATTTGCTCCAGAAGCGGTAACTGCTCTCTTCAGTCACTATCGAATGACCTTAATCTTCTTGATCAACCATACAAGTTTGAAGCAAGGCACAATAATTGGGACATGACCGCCCCGCTTATCCGCGACAATTCAAAATGCGTTAAGTGTATGCGCTGTATACAGGTCTGTGAGAAGATACAGTCCATCGGTATATGGGACGTCGCAGGAACCGGTTCACGCACATCTGTCGATGTATCCTATAACAGGACCATACGGGATTCCGAGTGTACATACTGCGGCCAATGCATAAACTATTGCCCTACCGCCGCTCTGCGTGAGCGTGACGACACTGCCCGAGTCGTAGCCGCGCTTGACGATCCGGAAATCAAAACCATAGTTCAAGTCGCACCGGCAGTACGCGCATCCTGGGCAGAACAACTTGGGCTCTCCCCCCGCGACACAACGACCGGCAAAATGATTTGTGCCCTGCGCAGAATGGGCTTCGACTATATCTTTGATACTGATTTTGCCGCCGACCTTACTATAATGGAAGAGGCGAGCGAGTTTATAGATCGCTTTACACACTCCAGCGAACACAAGTGGCCAATGTTTACCTCCTGTTGTCCTGGATGGATACGCTTTGTAAAGTCTCAGTATCCGGAATTTGTAGGAAATCTTTCTTCCGCAAAATCTCCTCAGCAGATGTTCGGCGCTATCACCAAAAGCTATTTTGCCGAAAAACTGGGCATTGACCCCAAAAAACTTTTTGTCATCTCGCTCATGCCCTGTGTTTCCAAGAAGAGCGAGGCAGAGCTTCCTCAGATGAATGACGGATGCGGCGATCCGGACATAGACGTTGTCCTTACAACGCGGGAGCTGACCCGCCTATTTAAGAGCGAACATTTATATGCTGTCGATCTTGTAGATGACAATTTTGACATGCCTTTCGGCGTCAGCACTGGCGCAGCCACAATTTTTGGATACAGCGGCGGTGTTATGGTTGCAGCTCTTAGAACAGCCAGCTATTTTATTAACGGCGTTAATCCTGATCCGGATGCTTTCGGTGACTTTAAATTAACAGATGGAGGTTGGCAGGAAGCTGAAGCGACCTTCCCCAGTGTTGGAACTGTTAAGGTCGCCGTTGTCAGCGGACTTGCCAATACACGCCGGCTGCTCGACGCTATCAAAGCCGGCAAAGCGCATTATGACTTTGTTGAGGTCATGTCCTGCCCCGGAGGATGCTCTGGCGGCGGCGGACAGCCTATATTTGAGGGCAAAAACTACACGGCCTATCGAAGCAAAATCTTACGTAAGATCGATAAAGATGCGCCTATCAGATTCTCACATGAAAATCCTGACATAAAAGCGGTATATTCTGAGTTTCTGGGACAGCCGCTCGGAAAACTGCCGCATAAACTGCTCCATACGGATCATGAATGTTGGCAGATGCCCTCACCGCCGAAAAATGAGTACATGATCTAATTATTCGCCGTTTCTGCAGATAACTCACAAAATGCTTAACGAGAAACACCGTATAATCATTAAAATCGATTATACGGTGTTTTCAAGCTTATTATTGTCTTCATGTTATCTTATTTACTTTTATCTGTAATTTAACGATTTAATAGACTTAAGGGGCCAATTTCAATTAAGCTTTCTTCCAAAGCAGTAGTTTTGTGAATAAACAAAAAAGATGAGACGAACGCTGTAAAGGTCCGTCTCATCTTTTTTAATACTTTTCATTATGTATTCTTGAATTGTCAAACCTGTTAATGAATTTATTTTCCCTCTCACTATAGCCCACGGGAATTAGCGAAAAAGGCACTATAGTCTCCGGCAGATTATAAAATCCGCGCATTTTATCAATACGTTCCTGTACGGGATAAAATCCGCACCAGCAAGCCCCCAGCCCCTCATATACTGCCTGAAGCAGAATATTCTGGGTGCATGCTGACATATCCTGTACCCACCATGCTCCGCTGTCAACAAGCTTTTCAAGATTGGCAAGCGTTACAATAACTACCGGAGCATATCGACACATCCCTGCATATTCACTCATCTGAGAAAGAGCCAAACGTGTTTCCGGATCCTTCACGATTATGAACTCCCACGGCATCTCGTTCTTTCCCGATGGCGCCTGCATACCAGCCCGAAGGAGACGTTCTATTTTTTCATCCTCAACAGGCTTTTCAAGGAATCGTCTTATCGACCGCCTATTATTGATAATATCCATTAGTCTACCTCCACAACAGATTTATAGTCATCCGGCGTATTCATATTGAACAATATACGGCTCAAATCGAACTGAGGCAAGTCCTCTTCCCTCACCTTGCGGACATTCAATGTAGCAAGAAGATTCTTAAAGGAACGGCGGCCGTTCATCAGACAGTTTTCAGCTTTCTCCAAAGAAGACCGAGAATAAACTGCAAACGCCGGCTCATCCAGTCCATTATTTCTTTGTATAAGACATGCATCATAGTTTTCGAGCCTGTCCAACAGCAGCCTTGCTAATTCCACATCTCCAAACGGCAGGTCTACAGCAGTCAAAAAGATACGCTCTGCCTGCGTCTGTCTAAAAGCAGAAATTATACCATTAATAGGTCCAAGTCCTGGGTACTGGTCCGGAAGGATTTTATAGCCGATGTCCTGAAAAGAACTGGCCCCGGCAACGGACAGCGCAACTTCTCCCAATTGAGAGTATCGCTCTGCCAAAAGCTCAACAAGGGCTCTGCCCTTTATATCCAACAGCGCCTTATCCCGGCCCATTCTCCGGCTGGCACCCCCTGTAAGAATGATCGTCATCATGAACACTGTCCCCATTTTTATACTTATTATAACACTGTGAAGCGCTCTTTGCAAATACGCTTACCTTATGATAAAATACCACAAGAGGTGATCGTTCATGCCTGACCTTAACACTGACGTCCGCTATATAAAGGGTATCGGAGAGCAGCGAGCAAAAGCGCTTGCCAAGCTCGATATATATACGCTCAGCGATCTTGTCCGATATTTTCCGAGAACTTATGAGGACAGACGCAATATTGCCGATATAGCCTCTGTCGAACCAGACAGTTTTGCATGTATAAAAGCTATGGTCATATCAACTCCCCGTCTGAATACGGTGCGCAAAGGCATGGAACTTACCAAGTTCCGCGCTGTGGATGACACAGGCACTGTTGAAATAACCTTTTTTAACCAAACTTACATTAAAACTCAAATAAAGATGGGTGAAAGCTATTATTTCTATGGTAAATTATCCGGTTTTGGTCAGCACAGAAAGATGCCAAATCCTCTCTTTGAAAGCGAAAACAGTGCGGGCATTATAACAAGAAGAATAGTGCCAATATACAGACTTACCTCTGGGATCAGTCAAAAAACTCTGATAAATTCTATTTCTTCCGGACTTGATGCATGCGGCAGTCAAATGACTAACCCTCTTCCGGAAAAAGTTCGGGAGAAATTCTCACTAGCCCAGACAGAATTCGCCTACAGGAATATACATTTTCCTCAGGACGAGGCCTCTCTTGAACTTGCACGCAGGCGGCTGATTTTTGAGGAGCTTTTTGTACTCGCCGCTGCCCTTGGTCGTCTCAGAAACAGACGAGGTATAACAGCCGGTATACAATTCAGCCGATATAACGCGGAAGAATTTTTTCGCGCCATGCCATTCTCCCCAACAAATGCTCAGCGAAAAGCCGTTACACAGATATTTGATGATTTAACAGGAGGACGGGCCATGAACAGGCTCGTACAAGGCGACGTAGGCAGCGGCAAGACATTTGTGGCCGCTGCAGCCGCGTGGCTATGTTGGAAAAACGGAAAACAGAGCGCTTTTATGGCTCCAACGGAAATTTTGGCCGAGCAGCATTTTAAGACAATGCAGGGTTTCTTAAGCCAATTTGGCGTTCGAGTCGGCCTGCTCACCGGCTCAATGACGCCAAAAGAAAAGAGCTCTGTCAGATTGGCTCTTTCAGACGGCGGGTTAGATCTTGTCATAGGAACGCACGCTCTTTTGACAGAAAGTGTTCAATTTAAGAATCTCGCGCTTGTCATAACGGATGAGCAGCACCGCTTTGGCGTTGAACAGCGCGCGGCACTAAACTCAAAATCTGCATCAGTACCACATGTATTGGTCATGTCTGCAACTCCTATACCCCGCACATTGGCTTTGATGCTGTATGGTGACCTTGATATTTCGATCATCGACGAGTTGCCCCCAGGAAGGCAAACTGTGGACACATTCCTTATCAACGAAAGCTACCGTACAAGAATCAACAGTTTTATCCGCAAACAGGTCAAAAACGGACGGCAGGTTTTTATCGTATGCCCCGCTGTTGAAGAAAGCGAGGATAATGATGAGAACTTAAAATCCGTATCCGAATATTCGCAGAGGCTTGCTAAAAATGTTTTTCCCGATTTGCGGGTGGACTGTCTGCACGGAAAAATGAAGGCCAAGGATAAAGCCGCAGTAATGCTTGCATTCTCCAGAGGCGAAACAGATATTCTTGTCTCAACAACGGTGGTCGAGGTCGGCGTTGATATACCCAATGCTTCCCTAATCGTTATCGAAAACGCGGAGCGATTCGGTCTCAGTCAACTCCATCAGCTTCGCGGGCGTGTAGGACGAGGTGAGCATAAAAGCTACTGTGTGCTTATTTCCAACAATGAAAAAGCCGACACTAAGCAACGATTGGAAACACTGTGTAAGACCAATGACGGTTTTAAGATTTCAGAAGAAGATCTGAAACTTCGCGGTCCGGGCGATTTCTTTGGCTCCCGGCAGCATGGCCTGCCAGAAATGCATATCGCAGATCTGTGTACGGACATGGAAATTTTATATAAAGCGCAGGAAGCGGCGACAGATATTCTGCGTCACGACCCCGGTCTGACAAAACCAGAAAATCAAGCGCTGAACAGATATATCAATGAGCTTTTCAGCTCTAACGCAGGAATTATGAACTAGAAAAATCCCGAACATGCGATGCATGCTCGGGATTTTAATTTTAATATACTATCCTTTGATAGAACCGATCATAACGCCAGTTACGAAATACTTCTGGATAAACGGATAGATACACAGAATCGGAAGTGTTGCAACAACGATGGTGCAGTACTCAACGAGAGTCTTATACTTATCCATACTGGCAGATGTATTATAGCTGATCGACTGCTGGTTGCTCTCGATCAGTATCTCACGAAGAATAACCTGCAGCGGATACAGATTACGGTTAGTAAGATAAATCATTGCGTTGAAGTATTCATTCCACTTCTGCACTGCATAGAACAGTGCGATAACGGCAAGCGTAGCTTTGCACAGCGGCATAACTATCTTAATGAGGATGGTGATATGTCCCGCGCCGTCAAGCTGGGCCGACTCCTCAAGACTGTCTGGAAGCGATACGAAACTGGTTCTAACGATTATCAGGTTAAAGACCATAATCGCCTGCGGAATAAGCAGAGACCAGCGGGTATTGATCATACCGCACTTTTTGACAACAAGGTATGTAGGAATGAGACCGCCCTGGAAAAACATAGTGGCAGTGATCATGATCATGAGGTACTTGAGCCACATCGTCTTCTTGCGGGAAACGCAGTAAGCGCCAAGGCTGGTGAGAAAAACGCTTATAGTTGTACCAACTCCAACATAGAATATTGTGTTAGCATAACCTTTGATCAAGCTATTGTTGGCAAATACGATCTGATATCCCTTTGTGGTAAGAGAATGTGTAGAATCGCTCAGCGGCCAAAGAATAAGTCCGGTGCTCTGAGTAAGCAGCGAGGGGTCACTGATAGAAGCGAATATAACGTGGATGATGGGCGCCAGACAGACGCACGCGATAACAACAAGAATGATAGTATTGATGATCTCGAACACTATGCGGCTTGGAGTCTTTCTTATTTTCATTTTTTCGCCCTCCCTTAGAACAGACTGGTCTCGGAGAACTTTCTGCTGACGGCATTGGCAATTAGGAGAAGCAGGAAGTTAATGACCGAGTTGAACAGACCAACAGCAGTTGAGTAACCGTAGTCCGAATCCTGAATACCTTTTCTGTAAACGAAGGTGCTGATAACGTCTGCCGTTTCGTAAATGAGGGGGTTGTAGAGAAGCAATATCTTATCCATACCGACCGACAGCAACTGCCCTAGACGGAGAATAAGCATAATAACTATGGTTGAGGAAATTCCGGGAAGCGTTACATGTATGGTCTGCTTCCAGCGTCCGGCGCCGTCGATACGAGCCGCCTCGTAAAGCTCCTGATCGACTCCGGAGAGAGCAGCAAGATAGATAATGGAGCCATATCCAAGGCCCTGCCACATACTGGTTCCAACGAAGATAGTACGGAAATAACTAGGAACAGAGAGCAGGTTTTTCTTTTCGACCAAACCAATAGAACTCAGAGCATTAGTAATAACGCCGTCTGTTGCAACAAAGTCAA
This sequence comes from uncultured Oscillospiraceae bacterium, assembly GCA_964539115.1. GTDB lineage: Bacteria > Bacillota > Clostridia > Oscillospirales > Oscillospiraceae > CAKSXP01. Next base: position 55,032 of record CAZIHY010000002.1, on the reverse strand, counting down.
GGACGATACCAGCCATAACAACCATGGATATAAAGTACGGCATGTAGCTTATAGTCTGGATGACCTTCTTAAAATATTTATTTCCAACCTCGTTGAGGAGCAAAGCCAAAATGATGGGAGCCGGGAAGTTAAACAGCAGGTCAAAGAAACTAAGTAAAAACGTATTTCTGAGCAGTCGCCAGAAATAGTAGCTGCCGAAGAAGTTTATAAAATTCTTCAGGCCAACCCACTCACTGAGAAAAACGCCGGCTTTGGGCGTAAATTTTTCAAAGCCGAGGATGATGCCCGCCATAGGTATGTAGTTGAAAATGATAAAGAACAACAATACCGGCAAGGCCAACAAATACGCTGACTTATTTCTTATAAAGTCGCGTTTGATGTCTTTGAGTCTCATGCAGAATTCTCCTTTATTGTATTCTTTGACACGCCATAAGGCCATACAATCCGCATAATTGGTAAACATTAGTAATATTATACCAATTATCACAAATCAGTATAGTCTTTGATGGTTATTATAGCATATTCTGACGGGATTTCAAGTTAAATTTGATAATTTTGATACATCTTTTTTTCTGTTTTTGTGCACTTGTGTTAATTTAGGAATATGTAAACGACAGGAAGGCTATTCTATATGAAATCACTCATGCGAAACACTTATCTTTTAACAGCTTCATCCCTAGTTATGCAGGTAATCGGACTTATGTTCCAGATATGGCTCATCGGAAGAATAGGGGCGTCAGGCATCGGACTGTTCCAGCTTGTAATGTCCGTGGGATCGCTCTGTTCAACTCTGGCTGTATCGGGCATACGATTTGCCTCTACACGCCTTATTTCGGAGGAGATCGGCTTTTCCCGTTCCGGAGGCGTGGGCATGGTCATGGCGCGTTGCCTGGCTTACAGCGCCTTTTTCGGGCTTACCGCTTTCGCTGTGCTGTATATCTTTGCAGAACCGGTAGGGTTCCTGTGGATCGGCGACGCAAGGACGGTGCGCAGTCTTCGTATTTTGGCGGCATCCATGCCTTTTATGTCTCTGTCATCCGTATTTGCAGGGTATTTCACCGCAGTCGGCAGAGTTTATAAATCGGCTGTAATACAGATAAGCGAGCAGCTCGTACGCATCGCCATGGTGGTGGCCTTTCTCAAGCCTGTAGCAAACGGCAACATAGAAAGCTCCTGCTTTTCCGTATGTCTTGCTGGAACGCTTGCCGATGTGTTTGGCTTCTTTATGTTTCTCATCACATTCCTTGCAGACAAATACAAATACTATTCAGAGAAGAAAAAATCTCCAAAATTAACATCCCGCATGTTTCAAATCGCGGTGCCGCTTGCACTGTCAGCTTATGCACGCACCTCCCTTTCAACGCTTCAGCATCTGCTGGTCCCACGTGAACTGAAAAAATCTGGGCATACTTCCGATTCCGCACTGGCAGGCTATGGCACCGTAAACGGAATGGTTTTCCCGATAATTCTTTTCCCCTCCTGCTTCCTATCTGCCCTGGCAGAAACGCTTGTGCCCAATCTCACCGAAGCACAGGTATCCGGCAAGACAGATTACATATCTGAAACAGTATCAAAGCTGCTTATGAAAAGTCTGATCTTTTCTGTCTTCTGTTCTCTTTTTCTGTTTTCAACTGCCGATGCTCTCGGCGCCCTGATATACAAATCGTCTGCCGCAGGGGAATATATCCGTATATTTATACCGCTTTTGCCGATAATGTATCTCGACATTGTAACAGACGGCTGCCTTAAAGGTTTGGGTGCTATGATGTGGTCAATGACAGTCAACATTATTGACGCTCTGAGCGGGGTCATACTGGTAGTCATACTGATTCCGAGATTTGGCCTTACAGGATATATAATAGTTATCTATCTGACAGAGATACTGAACTTTATACTCAGTATTGCAAAGCTGTCCACGCTAACAAAAATACGGCTGTTTTCTGCACATACCAAAAAACATCCGCATGCAAATTAGTGCATGCGGATGTTTTAGCTATGTTTAAGCAAAACTGGTAAATTGCCGGACAGTTCAGGCATTAGGATTGGTCAGGCAAACGAGCATCTGGCAGCTCTCGGTACCGTTGTTGTGGATGCCCTTGTTGGTGCCGGGGCCGCAGTGGAAGGTATCACCGGCGTGGAGAACGGTCTCGCCGTCGTCAGTGGTAAGGGTCATCTCACCGCTGATTATGTAATAAACAGACTCCAAGGGGTTGTTGCCAAACTTGCAGCCGCCGCCGGGGAGGAAATGGGACAGGCCGACGACCAGCTTGCCGTCATTGACGTCATCAGGATTGTGGAGACGGGTGGGGAGCATGTTGTAGTGGCCGGGGGCCTCATAAGCATAAGCGTCAGTCTTGCGTACGATCTTGTAGCTCATTTGGAAAAACTTCCTTTCTATTGTTTGGTGCGGACATTGTCCGATTTGACAAATACATACTAGCACTTATGGATATAAAATTCAAGCGTTGTTTGACATATGCACAGTATTTTGATAAATTATTATATATAATAATCAACTTACGCGAGGTGATAATAAGATGGTCTTGACTTTTGACATAGGTAATTCTAACATTATTTTTGCCGGTGTAGAGGACGAGCATGCCGTCTTCTCCTGTTCCTTTTCAACTGCTACGCCCCGCACAGCGGACGAGTATGCAGTGCTCTTACAGCTAATGGCATCGCAGCGGAACATTGACCTCCGTTCTGCGGAGGGCGCCATAATCGCCTCTGTCGTACCACAGCAGACCAGCCTGCTGCGTCAGGCTCTGTATTTTGTCTCCGGAAAGATGGCGCTCGTTGTCGGCCCCGGGGTAAAAACAGGCCTCAACATCAGAATCGATGATCCGTCTGAACTGGGCGGTGATTTTGTCGCTGCAGCGGCGGCTGCGCTCGACCGCTATCCCCTGCCCAGCGTTACGATAGATATGGGCATGGCAACCGCGATGGGCGTTCTTGACCGCAACGGAAATTATATCGGCGGCGCTATTGCACCGGGCGTCATTCTAAGTCAAAACGCACTTCTCAGCAATGCGTCAAAGCTTCCGAGCGTCGCGCCTGAAGCTCCGGCCAAGGTCATCTGCAAAACGACGGAAGACTCCGTTCGAAGCGGCGTCGTTTTCGGAGCCGCTGCACTGCTTGACGGTCTGCTTGACCGCATGGAGGACGAACTCGGTGAGCCTATAACCGCCATTGCAACCGGAGAACTGGCAAATTACGTGCTTCCATACTGCCGCAGAAAGGGTATCATAAATGACCCTGAGCTCATACCCCGCGGACTTTGGCTGATCTACAAACGAAATGTCAAATGATAATAAGAAAGCGTGCGTCAAGCACGCTTTCTTTTATCCCAATATTGCTGAAAAGTCCCCCGACTTTATAGCAGTTCTTATCCAGTCCAGCTCATCGCCTATTATCTCATCTATCGCTTTCATTCCCAACATCTCAACCGGCGCTTTGTCGTCCGTTAATATTTTATCGCCCGGAGTAACGGTGCATATCCCATCGGAAATCTTCTGCATCTGCTCATAAAGTGCAGGGTCCTCAAGCCTGATACGATTTTCCTCAAATCTCCCGAGCATACCATCATTAAGAGATGCGAAAAGCTCCGTATTGGTGTTGCTTAAAACATTTATCTCAGCCACATTTGGAAAAACAGAGGCTATCGTGTCGCAAAGATACTCATTGATCCCGTCCTCACCTGATGACGTCATGTTCATATTAACTACCATAACTCCGTTATCTTTCAAATGGGCCTTGATCTCTGTAAAAAATTCAACTGTCGACATCTGGAACGGTATGGTTATGTCCTGATATGCATCTACCATAATAACGTCGTACATCCCCGCCTGCGAAAGATAGGCTCTGCCGTCTTCAACGGTAACTATGACCTTATCAGAAAGATCAAAATACTCCCTGGCCAGTTCTGTTATATCCTCGTCTATTTCAACTCCCTCAATGCGCATCCCGGGAAAATAGTTGAGGCACTGATTCGCATATGTGCCGGTTCCCAAACCAAGTATAAGCATTTCCGCAGTTTCTGGCTCATCCGTCATGAGCGGCGCAGCCATTGCGTAATCATAGTACATCCCCGTCAGGCCCCCGCCCTTCATCATTATCGACTGCACGCCTACGGCAACATTTGTAGAAAGGATAACGCTTTTATCTGTCTCCTTGACCTGGAGATAGTTATATATAGACTCGCCTTCATATACAATGTTATCCTCCCAGAAGGCAAAGCTGTCTGTCACCGGCAAAAACACTGAGACAGCAACTATAACGGAAAAGATCACGGCAGCTATCCTTTTGCCTTTTCCGGAATCAACGATAAAGAAGATACCGCTTATGACCGCAAGTATGGCCGCAAAAAGCAAAAATGTCCGCGAGGTGCCAAGCGTGGGTATCGTTATAAATGTCGGAGTGAAGGTTCCTATTATACTCCCTATGGTTCCCAGCGCCTCCAGTTCACCAACGGTCTTTCCGTTGTCGTCAAGGCTGCCGGTAGCGTATTTCATAAGACTGGGCGTGACGGTTCCAAGCATCATAAGAGGAAACACAAACAGCACAATGCAGGCGGCAAAGGAGGCCCATACAAGGAAATTACGCTTTACAACCAGCGCAAGCAAAATGGTTATTCCCGCGATAATATATTTCCCCACAAGCGGAATCAGAGCAGTCCATACCGCGACAAGCAGGATCCTATAATAGAGCTTTCTTGGGTTAGGATTCTTGTCAGCAGACCTTCCGCCCCAGACGTTGCCGATCGCCATAGCGATCATGATAGTGCCTATAATGACTGTCCACACAATTTGCGACGAACTGAAATACGGCGCGAGAAGCCTGCTTGCTCCAAGCTCGATCGCCATTACGGACATACCGGAGAAGAATCCTGTCGCATACAAAAACCATTTATGTCGCAAAATGCCGTTTTCCTTCATTTTTTCCTCCTAAATGAAAATATATCAAAGGCGCGGCAAGCAAAGCCGCGCCTTCTCAATTGAAAATAGCTTATTACTTATTCTGAATATACTCGTCGATGGAGGCCGCTGCGGTTTTTCCGGCGCCCATGGCCAGGATAACAGTTGCCGCGCCGGTAACTGCATCTCCGCCGGCGAACACGCCCTCACGGGTAGTCGCCATGCTGTCGTCTGCAACTATGCAGCCCTTTGCGTTGGCCTCAAGTCCCGGAGTGGTGGAACGGATCAGCGGGTTGGGGCTGGTGCCGATCGCAATAATTACGGCGTCAACATCAAGCACAAAATTGGAGCCCTTCTTCTCAATCGGGCGGCGGCGTCCGGAAGCGTCGGGTTCACCTAGCTCCATCTCAACGCACTCAAGGCCCTTGACCCAGCCATTCTCGTCACCGATGATTCCGACAGGGTTGTTCAGAAGCTTGAAGATGACCTCTTCCTCCTGAGCATGGTGGACCTCTTCCTTACGGGCAGGAAGCTCATCCATACTGCGGCGGTAAACTATGTAGACCTCTTCGGCTCCCATACGCTTTGCACAGCGGGCGGCGTCCATTGCGACGTTGCCGCCGCCGACGACCGCGATGCGCTTTGCACTCTTGATCGGAGTGTCATACTCAGGCAGATATGCCTTCATGAGGTTTATACGAGTCAGATACTCGTTTGCGGAGTAAACGCCCAGCAGATTCTCACCGGGGATGTGCAGGAACTGCGGCAGACCAGCACCTGAGCCAATAAAGACAGCCTCAAAGCCCTCTTCAAACAGCTCATCAATGGACACCGCTCTTCCGATGACAGCGTCAGTTACGACCTTAACGCCGAAATACTCAAGCTTCTTGACTTCCTTGGCGACAACACTCTTGGGAAGACGGAACTCGGGGATACCATAGACCAGCACGCCGCCGGCTTTATGGAAAGCTTCATAGATGGTGACGTCATAACCCTTGCGGGCGAGGTCGCCGGCGCAGGTCAGGCCGGCAGGGCCGGAACCGACAATAGCAACCTTATGGCCATTGGGTTCGGGCTTAACGGGCGCTCCGTCACTGTGTCCCTCTGCATTGTGATAGTCTGCAACAAAGCGCTCAAGGCGTCCAATAGCTACGGACTCACCCTTTATGCCGCGGACACACTTACCCTCGCACTGGCTCTCCTGCGGGCAGACGCGGCCGCAGACGGCAGGCAGAGAATTGGTGGAAGTTATGATCTGATAAGCAGCGTCAAAGTCGCCTTCAGCAACCTTTGCAATAAACTCGGGAATACGGACGTTGACAGGGCAGCCGTTGCGGCAAAGAGGCTTCTTGCAGTTAAGGCAACGCTGTGCCTCGTCGATCGCCATCTCTGCAGTATATCCTTTAGCGACTTCTTCGAAATTTTTATTGCGAACCAGAGGCTCCTGTTCGGGCATCGGGTTTTTTGTAGCTCTCATATTAGCCATGACGTACTCCTCCTGTAATGCGGCAGGTATGTTCTTTTGCCGCAGTTTCTTCGTCCTTATAGATGGCGTTGCGCTTGAGCAGTTCATCCCAGTCGACGAGGTGGCCGTCAAATTCAGGGCCGTCAACACAGGCAAACTTTGTCTCTCCGCCAACGGTCACGCGGCAGCCGCCGCACATGCCGGTGCCATCTATCATAATGGGGTTAAGGGAGACAACTGTCTTTACATTGTAGGGTTTGGTTGCAACGCAGACAAACTTCATCATGGCAGTTGGTCCGATGGCTACGACCTCGTCATAATCACGGCCGGACTCAATCAGAGCCTTGAGCTTGTCAGTTGTAAAGCCCTTTTCACCGTAGGAGCCATCGTCAGTAGTAATATAAAGGTTAGTGCAGCCAGCACGCATCTCATCCTCAAGGATAACGATATCCTTGCTGCGGAAACCCGCGATCATATCGACCTCGATACCGGCGTCATGCATTCCCTTGGCAACGGGATACGCAATGGCACAGCCAACTCCGCCGCCGACAACAGCGACACGCTTCAGGCCTTCCATCTCAGTCGGTTTGCCGAGGGGACCAACAAAGTCAGCAAGATAATCGCCAGGCTCCATTGAGTTAAGCATCTCAGTGGACCTGCCGGCAGGCTGGAACATGATGGTGACAGTTCCCTTCTCGCGGTCATAGTCAGCGATAGTAAGAGGAACTCTTTCGCCGAACTCATCGATGCGGAAAATGATGAACTGTCCAGCCTTGCACTTTCTGGCAACGAGAGGGGCCTCGATTACCATTTCTGTAGTCGTGCCGGCTTCATTGAGCACACGTTTGCTTACAATTTTGAACATGTTGATACCTCATTTTCAATTTGTATTCTACACTAGCAATTAATTATAGCATATTATTTCGACAAGTGCATATTTTTTTCCCAGTAAAACTTGTTAAAAAAATAATTCACGTTTTTACACAAAACTCTTTTCATTTTGACGGCAGTTATGGTATAATTTAATTAACACCGGATCAACTTTTGTGGAACGGAGGCGCATTATGGAAAACACAATCATTGCTATCAGCCGCCAGTTTGCCAGCGGCGGGCGATTAGTCGGCAAACTACTTTCCGAAAAGCTCGGCATCCCCTTCTACGACAAGGAAATAATAGAGCTTGCTGCGGAGAAAAGCGGGCTTTCCGCAGATTTCATTCGCAACAATGAAGAGAGCGCAAAGTCAACCTTTATCTGCAACATGACAACCAGTATGCAGCAGGCGCCCGGTGCTTTCTTCATGCAGTATGAGATGCCAGTAAACGACAGGGCCTTCTTTGCGCAGACCTCGGTTATCAGGGATCTCGCCTCAAAGGGCAGCTGCGTAATACTTGGCCGCTGTGGCGGATACATACTGCGCGAGGACTTCAATTGCATCAGCGTATTTCTGCACAGCACACTGGAGGACCGCTCTGCCCGCGCAGTGGAAATCTATAAGCTTCCTGAAAAAGGCATTGTCGATAAGCTTATGAAAGCGGACAAGGCACGTATGAACTACCACAAATATTACACTGGAGAGAGCTGGACCGATATATATGCTTACGATCTCTGCATCAGCACCGCAAAGGTCGGCATCGACGGCGCTGCTGATACCATTCTGAAATATCTTGGTAAATAACCACCTCTTATTATAGAGCCGGCTTCTTTCAGAAGCCGACTCTATATTTTATTCCGATATCTTTTTTATCTCAGACACGATGTCCTCAAAACGCATGCTTCTGGATGCTTTTACAAGGACCGCGTCGCCCTCCTCAATAAGGGACGGCAATACAGAAAACAGAGATTCTTTGTCAGGGAAATACCAGGTTCCTGTCTGGCGGCCGCTTTCGCGGGCGCCGCTATATATACTTTCCGCCAGCGCACCGCAAGCGATTATAACATCCGCTCCGCTGTGCGCAGCATACTCTCCGACTTCTCTGTGGAGCTGTTTTGACATTTCTCCAAGCTCGAGCATATCGCCAAGTATGCATACATGTCTTCCAGGAAGCGTAGAAAGGCTCATAAGCGCAGACATGGCAGAATTTGGGTTTGAATTATAGCAATCGTTTATGATTATTATTCCGCCCGCTTTTTCGAGCAGCGAACGGTAACCTACGGTTTCATAGGCAGCAATTCCTGCCCTTATCTCATCATCAGACAGTCCAAATTCAAAGCCCACTGCCGCGCCCTCGAGCGCAGCATATATCATATGTGCGCCGAAAGCTGGAATCTCGACATCGAGCCTGCGCTCTCCGCAGACTATAGTGCAGCCCATGCCGCAGTTTTCAAGCAAATGTATGTCCTCAACATAACAGTCACAAGACTTATCCAGACCATAACTGAACTTCGGCTGAACGCAGCTCAATCCCGTCAACTTATCGTCATCGCCGTTTATAAAAAGCTTCGCGTCTGGTTTCATGTGGGCCAACATCTCTGTCTTAGCGCGTAGAACGCCATCCCTGTCACCCAAGAATTCAAGATGGGAATATCCGATTATCGTATAAAGCGCCATGTCCGGCCTTGCAACCTGTGCCATATCGTCCATTTCTCCGAAATGAGAAATTCCCATCTCAACTACAGCCACGTCATGCTCCGGCTTTATCCGTAATATTGTAAGCGGGACGCCAAGGTTGTTATTATTATTCTTCTCAGTCTTCAGAACATTGAACTTTTGGGCTAAAACAGAAGCAACCATTTCCTTTGCGGTCGTTTTGCCCACACTTCCGGATATACCGATAATAGGTATATCCAGCTGCGAACGATAATACATCGCGATCTTTTCCACAGCATCATAGGTGGAATCGACAAGAATATATATCCCCTTCGCATTCTCAATGCGCTTTTCGGAGACACAGCAAAATGCTCCGTTTTCAAACGCCTCATTAATATACTGGTGCCCATCGCTTCTTTCGCCCTTGAGCGCTATAAACAGGCATCCAGACTTGACCTCGCGGCTGTCAGTCACAACAGCGTTTATTCCAATACCGTGCATATCACAGCAGCCGATCATCTCTCCGCCGCAGGCGCGCGCTATTTTTTCAATGGTCATTCCCTTCAACGAAAGAATGCCTCCTTATATGTACTTCTTCATTGAGACCTCAATAATCTTTTCACAGAGTTCTCCAAAATCCATCCCTTCGGCCTCAGCCATTTGCGGTATAAGGCTCGTAGGAGTCATTCCCGGGAGCGTGTTTGCTTCAATACAATAAATCTCTCCGTCTGTATTATCGACAAGGAAGTCGGCCCTGCAATAACAGTCTATCATCAGGCTCTTCATAACACGCTCGGCAAGACGCTGTACCTTTTCCGTCTGCTCCGGCGTTATCTGTGCCGGGCATATTTCGTCAGTCGCACCGGCTTGGTACTTGTTTTTATAATCATAAAAACCGTTTTTAACTATGATTTCAATGACGGGCATTGCCCTTCCCTCTATCACGCCGACAGTCAGTTCACGGCCGGAAATATATTTCTCGACAACGACGCTATCCTCATATTTGAACGCAAGCTCAACAGCCTCGGTGAATTCCTCCTCTGAATGAACAATAGAGGTACCGACGCTTGATCCGCCTGAGCACGGCTTGACAACGCAGGGATAACCAACCAAGCATACGACAGGCTCTCCGCGGTTTATCATCACGCTCGGTGGCGTGGGTATACCATCATGAAGGAACATTTTTTTTGACAAAGATTTGTTCATAGCGATAGCGCTGCCGAGATAACCGCTGCCTGTATATTTGACGCCAGCGATATCAAACGCTGCCTGAAGCTGTCCATTTTCTCCAAGCCCTCCGTGAAGCGCCAGGAAAGTCATATCAGCACAGCGGCAGATTTCAATAACGTTATCACCCATCAGGCTGTCATTATCCTGCGCGCGGCTCGCCCTGATCTTATCGATGTCCGGTTCCGTTTCGCCGACAGAATAAGTAATTTCTTTCCATTCCAAGTCGAATATCTCGTTGGGATCGTTATACTCGCCCTGATAACCAAAAAACAGGTCTATCAGCACAGCCTTATGTCCTCTCGCACGCAGCGCATTGACAACACCCACTCCTGTGCTTATCGAAACGTCACGTTCATTTGAAAGACCACCACATAATACAACGATTTTCATGGTGTCATCTCCTTTCGGATATACGTTATTGTTCAGTATACCACAACTATATTCCGTTCGCAATGAAAAACGCCGCGCATTTTTGTTCAAACCGTGGCGCATTTTGCTCCTTTACTGCACTGAAACATATTTACTTTGTCCAAAATTTTTCCTTGTTTGTTATGCAAATAAAAGTATTGTAACGCCGCAATGTTATATGATATAATGTCATGGTTTGAAAGGATATGATACAGAACATGGCATACATCGTTATAGACTTGGAATGGAACCAAGCAATGTCATCACAATCCTCAGTGTTCAACAAGCTTCCCATCCATCTCCGCGGAGAAATCATCCAAATCGGAGCTGTCAAGCTGACTGACGACGGCCAGCCTGGAGAAGAATTTCAAATTGATATTCGCCCTGTCTACTTCAAGCGTATCCACTACAAGGTAAAAAAGCTTACCGGCTTTGACAAGGAACGTCTTGAAAACGGAGTCCCGTTCAAAACAGCCTTTGACCGGTTCCGGGAATGGTGCGGCGAGGGCTGTACCTTCCTCACATGGGGCTATGACGACAGAGGCATTATGGAACAAAATATCATCATCCATGATCTGGATTGGGATTGGATCGACAGCTGGGTAAATCTCCAGCTTATCTATAATGTCCAGACAGACGGCGACCGCAACCAGAAATCTCTCGCAACAGCAATGGAGCACTTCGGCATAGAGCAGACACGAACGGCTCATGACGCGCTCGGAGACGCCTATAACACCGCGCTGGTCTGTTCTAAACTCGACCTGAAAAAGGGCCTCGAGCAATACAACGATGCGGAAAGGCTCCTTGCAACCAAGCTTCCAAAATCCGGAGGCGACCAAAACGGTCCTCCTCCAGTTGAACACAGCTCCATGCTCGGATATGCCTCCAGACACGAAGCTATTGCTGATCCAAAGGTTTCCATTTTTTCCTGTGTGGAATGCGGCGGCGAGACACGCCTTCGCAAGTGGATAGATCAGGGTGACAGACGCTATATGACGCTTGCCTCCTGCCCTCAATGCGGTAATTACCTTATCAGGTTGAAGTTCCGCAGAGCAGAAGACGAAACCTGGACTGTCAACAGGATCGTATACAAGGCAGATGAAAGCGCCGAGGAAAACTACAATGCAAAGCTTGCGCGAAGCAGGAGACGGTCGCGCAAAAGCCGAAAAAAGAGAGTCTCCGCAAAATCAGGTCAAGCTGAATAAACAGCAGAACGGACGCTGTGCGCGATGGTGCGCAATGCGTCCGTTCTGCTTTATTTATGTTTTTCATAAAATGCTCTCGCCGATTCTGCATCTCTTGCTATCTGCGCTTTCAGTTCGGCAACAGAGTCAAATTTTTTCTCGGGCCTGATAAAGCTCATAAACTCTAATCTGACATTTTGTCCGTAAAGATCGCCGCTATAATCGAGGATGAAACTCTCGACAGAAACAGCGCTGCTGTTTCCGGCAACCGTAGGTCTAATACCGACATTAGTTACAGCCCCATACTCTCTTTCATCAAAGAACGCCTTGGCAACGTAAACTCCATGTTTGGGAACGAGCGTACCTTCCGGAAAACGCATATTGATGGTTGGGAAATCTATCGTTCTTCCAAGCCGGAACCCCTCGTGCACAGTATCCGTCAGGGTATGCGGATGTCCGAGAAATCTGTTAGCCTCTTCAACTTTTCCCTCTTCCAGAAGCTGCCTTATCACTGTTGAGCTGACTATAATTCCATCAAGCTTGACCGCAGGTATTACATCACATCCGACGCCATGTTCTTGTCCATATTGGCACAGCTTCTCCGCCGTTCCCTCACCCTTGTAGCCGAAATGAAAATCATGGCCAACGACAAAATGCACCGCATTAGATTCAGTGATGAGGTTCTGTATAAATTGCTGCCATGGCTGATGCATTTTTTTCTCATCGAAATGCACAACAAAGTTTTTTTCTATTCCAAACAGCCGCTTCATAAGTTCCGCTCTTCCATCCATGCTGTTTATGAGCGGAATCTCCCTGCCAAAGACTATTGTGTCCGGATGGGCGTCGAAGCTCAGCACTGCGGGCGAAACACCAAACTGGCGCGCCCGCTCATTGACTTTGTTCAACAGAGCCGCATGCCCAATATGCACACCGTCAAAGAAACCAAGTGCAACAACGTTTTTCTCTCTCTGCATCATTTGACCTCGAAAAAGTTTTTTACATTTTTCATGCGGCCGCTTCCGCATTTGCCAAGCATCAGAAATTCGCCATCCTCTGAGTATACCCTGTATGTCCCATCATCGCAGGAAACTCGAAATTCCGCGCCGCTGCGGCATTTCTTCTCACACAGCGGATCGACCGTTACCGCAGGATAAGCAGAAAACAGACTGTCTGTTGGAAGCAGAAACGCCTCTGCCCCGCCCCGTTCAGACGCTTCCATTATCTGTTCCATTGTATATGCATCAGAAATACTGAACTCTCCGCAGGCGGTGCGGCGAAGAGAGGACATAACGCCGCCGCAGCCCAGCTTTTCTCCAATGTCACTGCACAGCGTTCTGATATAAGTACCCTTGGAACATCTGGCTGACAGAAGCCAATCGTCTCCATTTTTTCCGATAAGCTCAAGGCGGGATATCTCGATCTCCCGCGGCCTGCGCTCAACCTCCCCGCCCTTTCTGGCCACCTCATACAGCTTGCGTCCATTGACCTTTACCGCTGAATACATGGGAGGTATCTGACTTATTTTGCCCCTGAACGAGGAAAGAGCCGCATCCAGCTCGCTTTCGCCGGCTGATGCGGCAGTTTTGCTCAGTATTGTTCCTGTTATATCCTGTGTGTCCGTTGTCACGCCCAGACGCAGTCCGGCCATGTACTCCTTGACATGGTTTTCAGCAAACTCAACAGCTCTTGTTGCGCGCCCTATAAATACCACAAGAAGTCCGGTTGCCATCGGGTCAAGCGTTCCAGAGTGGCCTATCCTTCGTTCATGATAAATTCCGCGGAGCTTGGCAACGACGTCGTGACTGGTCCAGCCGGCCGGCTTGTCCACAAGCAATATGCCGCTTACTGCCATTGTCTGTCTATTGCCTCCAGTATGAGACGTTCCGTCTCTTCAACGCCTGCTTCTATCGTGCATCCGGCAGCCATGGCATGGCCGCCGCCTCCGAAGGTGACGCAGACCTTGCTTGCATTTACCTCTTCGCCGGTCCTGACCGATACCTTACATTTTTTCCCCTTTTCAAGCTCACGTATCGTGACACTGACACGAGAACCACGCACACGGCCCGCAAGGGACGCAAGATCATCACAGTCATTCTCGGTAGCCTGCGCCTTCTCCATCATGTCAAGCGTTACTACTGCAACGTTGACCTTACAGTCGCGATAGCTGTGAAGACCAGCGAATATAAGGCCCTCAAGTCTCAGCCGGGCCGCTGACGTCATTCTGAAAAGCTCCCGGTTAAGCCATTTATGGTCTGCGCCAAGCCTTATAAGCTCCGCCGCGGCCATATGTGTCTCTGCCGTTGTATTCCCATAGACGAAACAGCCGCAATCTGTTGACACGGCAATATATAAGAGATCGGCTTCTTCTCGGGAGATATCTCCGCATATAGCCTTGATAAGCTCCATCACAAGCTCACCGCAGGAAGCCTTATCAGCCCAGACAATAGTTTCATCCGCATAGCCGGTATTAGAGGGATGATGGTCAATGCATAAGTCCACATGTCCGTTAAATCCCTCCGGAAACAGTCCAACATCAGCGAGATCAATGGCGACAACGTATTCCGGCCTGAACTCCTCCGGTGCAATAAAATTCTCGACAAAGTGAAAATAGTTTTCGGTTATCTGCGGATTATTATAAAGAAAAGCAGTCTTCCCCAAACGGCGCAGAGCGCTGCAAAGAGCGCCGGCGCTGCCAAGGGTATCACCATCCGGTCTTAGATGCGTGACCAGAAGAAAATTATCATGCCCACTGAGGAGCTTTGCGTAAGTTTTAAGAGGCATTTGTGATATATCTCCTCTGCTTATTCCTCCGGGGTCTTTTTTATATCCAGCCCCGCGATCAAATCGTTTATATGAGCCCCATGCTCGATAGATTTATCCAGCTCAAAAACCAGCTCCGGCGTATAGCGAAGCTCAAGGCTCTTTCCAAGCTCATGTCTCAGCCAGCCGCCCGCGGACTTGAGTCCCTTTTTGAACTCTTTCTCATCCTGCAGCCCATACACGCTGAGATATACCTTACTGTACCGCAAATCGCCAGTTGTATCAACGCGGGTTATGCTTATCATTCCCTGGTTTACGCGCGGATCCTTTATCGTGCGCAAAAGGCTGCTGAGCACGCGCTGGATATCGTCGTTCGTTCTGTAAATCTTATTATTAGGCATTATCTTTTCACCAACCCTGCCGGGGTCAATCCTTTATCTGCTCCATTACGAAGCATTCGATGATGTCGCCTTCCTTGATATCATTGAATTTATCGACCTGCATGCCGCATTCATAGCCGGAGGCAACTTCCTTCACATCGTCCTTGAAACGACGCAGAGACGCAAGATCGCCCTCAAAAATGACGACATTGTCGCGCAGGACGCGAACTTTGCAGTTTCTCTGTATTTTTCCGTCCTGGACATAGCAGCCAGTGACTGTTCCGACCTTTGAAACTTTATAGACCTGTCGTACTTCGGCGTGTCCAATGACGGCCTCTTTGAACTTGGGCGCAAGCATACCCTTCATGGCAGCTTCAATCTCGTTGATGCAGTCATAGATAACCCTGTACATACGCATATCTACATTGGCTCTGGCCGCGTTATCTCTCGCGGAATTATCGGGACGGACGTTGAAGCCGACTATTATTGCTCCGCTGGTAGCGGCGAGCATTACGTCGGACTCGCTTATAGCACCGACGCCGGAATGTATCACACGGACTCTGACCTCCGCATTCGACAGCTTTTCAAGCGAGGCCTTAACTGCCTCAGCACTGCCCTGAACGTCTGCCTTGACGATAATATTGAGTTCCTTCATCTCTCCCTGCTGTATCTGAGAGAAAAGGTCCTCAAGCGTTACCTTCTTGACAGTGCCCAAGGTAGCGTTCTTCTTTTGCTGCTTACGCTCTTCGACAAGTTCGCGGGCCATTCGTTCATCAGTGACCGCATTGAATATGTCGCCTGCGTCGGGAACATCGGACATACCGGTAATCTCAACAGGGATTGAGGGGCCAGCTTCAGTTACGCGCTCACCCTTATCATTCGTCATAACGCGGACACGTCCAACAGAGGTTCCGGCAATAATAATGTCACCCTGATGGAGCGTTCCGTTCTGGACCAGGACAGTCATGATCGGGCCGCGGCCCTTGTCCAGCCTGGCCTCAATCACCGTACCCTTTGCAGCGCGGTTCGGATTGGCCTTCAGCTCGCGCATTTCGGCGGAGAGAACCAGCATTTCAAGAAGATTATCGATGCCTTCTCCGGTTTTTGCGGATACGGGACATATGATCGTGTCGCCGCCCCATTCCTCAGCAACCAGCTCATACTCGGTCAGCTGCTGTTTTATGCGCTCGACATTTGCCCCGACGGTATCTATCTTGTTGATCGCTACAACAATAGTGACGCCGGCAGCTTTTGCGTGGTTGATAGATTCGACAGTCTGAGGCATGATACCGTCGTCAGCCGCAACCACAAGTATGGCAATATCCGTTACCATTGCTCCGCGGGCGCGCATTGAGGTAAATGCCTCGTGGCCCGGGGTATCAAGGAAGGTTATGGGGCTTCCATTGATCTCTACCCTGTACGCACCAATATGCTGCGTTATTCCGCCGGCCTCTCCCTCGACAACATGCGCCGAACGGATACGGTCAAGCAGGCTGGTTTTGCCGTGGTCGACATGTCCCATGACAACGACAACAGGGGCCCTGGGGATCAGATCCTCCGGGCTGTCCTCATGGTCGTCAATAAGCCGTTCTTCGACAGTAACAACGACCTCTTTTTCAACCTTACAGCCAAGCTCCATTGCCACAAGCGCTGCGGTCTCATAGTCGATTATCTCGGAAACAGAGGCCATGACTCCAAGTTTCATGAGCTGTTTTATAACCTCTACAGCCGTTTTCTTCATCCTGGAGGCAAGCTCGCCGACGCTGATCTCGTCAGGAATAACGACCTTGACAGGAGCCTTCTTGGCAATCTCAAGCTGCAGGCGCTGCATTTTGTCACGCTCTTCCTGTCTACGCTTGCTGGAATTATTCTGCCCCTGCTGACGGCGGTTCTTATTAGTAAATTTCTCCTTGCCGCGCTTCATATTCTGCGCCTTTTCAGGCACAAGATTATCCAGCCGTTCATCATATTTCGCAAGATTCGTAGTGGCGCCGCGAGTATCAATAACGCGCTTCTCGGGAACCTTGCGCGGAACATGCGGCTTATTCTCAGCCTGCTTTGCAGGCTTCTGCTCACCCGGAGATACCTTCTGCGCGGGCTTTGATGCACTCTTGCTTTCCTGCGCCTTTGATGCGTTATTTGTCTGAGCAGGCTTCGGCGCTTCCTTGGCCGGAGCAGGCTCCGCATATACCTCGGCTATACTTCCGATCTGATTATGCTGGGTCAGATATTCGAAGATGAGATCGAGTTCGCTGTTTTCCAGCACCTGCATATGGTTTTTCGGTGTTGTAGCATAATCTGTAAGGATCTGAGAAATCTCCTTAGACGACATGTTAAAATCCTTTGCCACCTCGTGGATCCTGTATTTATCAAAACTACTCATTCGATCGTCCTCCTCTTGCCCGTCTTCTTGTTCATATCATTGCCGTGTGCTTTCTTACGGCGCTGTGCAGCTTTTTTGTTTTTAGCATTCATCTCATCACAGATAGAAGCGTATTTCTCGGGACAGGTCTCCGCCACGGCAGAGACAAATCCGTTTGCCATACCAATATCAGTAAAAACCAGCATGCTGCAGCCGCTTTTTCCGGCGGCAGCCGCAAGCTCCTGCTTAGTATAGGGCGACTTTAATATCAGCACTCGCCGTCCCTGAACATAGCCTTCCGCCCGCCGTACCGCATTGTCTGAGGCATCGGAGGCCAAAACCAAAAGCTTCGCCTTTCCATTTCGGATAAAAACGCCGCTGTTTTCTTCCCCCGTCTCAACGAGACCGGCCTTTCTGGCAAGGCTTATATAATTGAGTGGGTTACTCATTCCCTGCCTCCATTCTCTCAGAGAGGCAGTTATAAATCTCCTCAGGTATCTCTGTGTCGAGCGCCCTTTCAAGAGCCTTGGACTTAACCGCTTTTTTCAGACACACAGGATCCGGGCAGAGATAGGCCCCGCGACCAGGAGCTTTGCCCCTGAAGTCCAGAGAGATCTCCCCTTCTGGAGATTTAACAACACGAACAAGCTCACGTTTGGGCTTCATCTCTCGGCAGCCCGTGCATTGCCTCATCGGTATTCTCTTTTGCATAACGAACCGCCTTTCTTTTTACTGTCTTACTCTATATCCTCAGTCTCAGGTTTTATATCGATTTTGTATCCGGTGAGCTTCGCTGCCAAACGGGCGTTCTGTCCCTCCTTGCCGATCGCCAGTGAGAGTTGGCTTTCCGGAACGATAACACGGCAGCTCTTGCCCTCGTCAAGCAGCGTAACAGAAACTACCTCGGCCGGAGAAAGGGAGGCTGCAATATAATCTTCGGGGCAGTCGCTGTATTTAATAATGTCTATCTTCTCTCCGCCGAGTTCGTCAACCACATTCGCGACACGGCCGCCCTTCGGCCCCACGCAGGCGCCAATAGGATCGACCTCGGCGTCGTTGGACCAGACTGCCATTTTTGTGCGGCTTCCGGCCTCGCGCGCAATTGACTTTATTTCAACTGTACCGTCGAAAATCTCAGGAACTTCAAGTTCAAACAGGCGCTTGACAAGGCCCGGATGGGTTCTGGATATAAGTACCTGAGGTCCACGCGAAGAATTTCGTACTTCAACGACGTAAACCTTAACACGGTCACCTTCAACAAGATTTTCCGTAACCATCTGCTCGTTTGCCGTCAGCAAAGCCTCCGTAAACTCGGAATTGGAGCTGATCTTGATAGAAACCGCACCGGTCCTCGGATCGATCCTCGAAACAACACCGGTGAGGATCTCATGTTCCTTAGAGGTAAACTCCTCGTATATTATGCCGCGTTCAGCTTCACGGATGCCCTGTATTATTACCTGCTTTGCAGCCTGCGCTGCAATGCGGCCGAACTTTTTCGTATCGACCGGAATTTTTACGATGCTGCCAAGCTTTGTGCGTTTTGAATATTCCATCGCACGTTCAAGAGTGATCTCGCAGGTGGGGTCCTCCACCGTTTCGACGACATTCATCTCGATATACATCTCGATTTTTTTCTTTTCTTCGTTCATTACTATAACAACATTGTCGCCATACTGGGGATTGTCCTTACGGAAGGCCGCCATCATCGCCTGATTGATCTTATCATACATATACTCGCGGGGAATATTTTTTTCCTTTTCGATCTCTTCGATAGCGTCGAAAAACTCTGCGTTCATTTCAAATAAACTCCTTATCGTTCTTGTTCGTTCAGACTATGCGCAGGCGGACCTGAGCAACCGCGCTTTTCTTAAAGGTAATATCCTCATTTTTGACAGAAATAGTTACGTCTCCATCCGAATAAGCGCGAAGCACACCAACATAAAGCTTGCTGCCGTTTCTTGGACTGTACAGCTTGACTTCTACATTTTCACCGAAAAAACGCTCAAAGTCCTGGGGTCGTTTAAGCTCGCGCTCTGCGCCGGCGGACGACACCTCAAATACATAGCTTTCAGCGATAAGATCAACCTCATCAAGAATTGGATCGAGCATGCGGCTGACGTTTTCGCAGTCATCAATAGCGACTCCGCCATTTTTATCAATATATATGCGGAGATACCTGTTTCCCGCTTCCTTCACAAACTCGACATCCCACAACTCACAACCGCACTGCTCGCATACAGGCGCTGCAAGCTCGCTGATTTTTTCAGTTAGTTTACTCATATTTACGCTCCATACCAGGTTTTGACAATTGAAGACAAATCAACAAAAAGAGTGGGGGACGCCCACTCTTACAACATCTCATTACTAACATTATGATTATAACACTATATATATTACAATGCAAGTATTTTTTCAATGTCTGATTCAGTTTGGAGGCGGAAAAGATGTAAATCCGCCCCCAAAACCGATCAAATTCTGAATGTTTCAACGATAGATTCCGCAACCCATTGCATATTCTGTATCTCGGTCAGCGTCGGGGTATGGAATTCCTCGACCTGAAGAATACCATCTTTATCATAAATGGGCCCTGTGAAGGGATGCAGCTTCCCGCTATAAACGGCTGTCCGGAAAATATTCAGCAAACGCGTTGCATTATGCCCCATAAAGGCATCGACGCCATATACGTCTACAAGATGCGTGTTCAGGCCCCAGCCAAAATGCACAGCCTCTGACTCATCAATGTCTCTAATGATAAGTTCATTTCTGAGTATATCGGAAATAACCCTGTCATAGAAAACGAACCAATCACAAGCGGCGGCTCCAATAGCATCGTCCGGATAGCCATATTGGGGGTGGAGCATATACATTTGTGCAAACACTCCCGGAGGCGCTTTGCGAGAAAGAGGGTTCGTGAACGACTGCTGCACAAGAGCTACGTCTGCACCTGACTCGGTGAAACGCCGGCAAGCTATATTCTGCTCCTCAAAATCATCAGTATGCCGAAGGACACAGTTGATGATTTCAGCCCTTGGATTCACTATCGTCGCGCCAATGGCAAAGGCGTTTATATCGCATGTCGGTCCTTTTGCAAATGATGAGCTTGTCATATAGCCGATCCTATCCGTGCGGCTCATCGCTCCGGCGACCACTCCGCACAGAAATATGACGTCATGCGTCTTTGGATAGTAAGTGTGCAGATAGTTACCCTCCCGCGCGCGATCGCAGTTAAGAACAATAATGTCCGGATTCTCCAGTGCAATGCGCAGGCTGATATTAGTCATATATGGACTTGTCGTAAACAGAACATCGGGCTTGTCGGCAATCGCTTCGTTTATCATATCATAGAGCGCCTGCGGATCGCGAGGGGCATTAAAAAGACGTGTGACCTTCAGCTTGTTGCCATATTTATATTCAAGCCGCCTGACGCCGTCATCGTGCAGACGTGTAAAAGGATATTGGTCCGTTGTACCCTCAAACACAAACACGGCTTTTGCAGAAGTGCGCTGTTTTTTTGTGAAGAAGGAGAACCCACCCGATGATTTTTCCGAAGAGTTGCTCTCAACCGTGATC
Source organism: uncultured Oscillospiraceae bacterium (assembly GCA_964539115.1). GTDB lineage: Bacteria > Bacillota > Clostridia > Oscillospirales > Oscillospiraceae > CAKSXP01. The sequence goes on along the minus strand of CAZIHY010000002.1, from coordinate 34,232 downwards.
TGTTTTTGCTTGCTCGCCAGCTGTTCAAACTGAGCGAGCGCCGTTTTGACATTGTTAGAAATGTCCGTAGCATTCTTTAATGCCGGAAATCCAAAAATGCGGCAATACTCCAGAAGGGCGTCGCCAGTCGTTATCGGAAGATCCGGCGGCGCTACTCTCTTATACGCGATCCTGAACGTTTTGTGGGTCGACCTAATCAACTCATCGACCGGCATATCAACGTCCGGGCTGTGCTCTAAAAAGCTCTTTGCCAGTTTGACAAGTTTTGTAAACTCTCCTCTATGTGAAAACCAGAGGTCATCAAATACTGCGCGGCGATCAAAATCAATAAACTCATAATATATTGAGATCGCCTCATTGCTCTCGTCTCTCTTGGGCAGAACGCGGGTGACATATGCGTCCATAGTCGGAGCCCCGCAGAAATTAAGAACACTTACCCTTTTATTACCTTCCTGAACATAGTATCTGTTTATGAATTCATATACCTTTATAGGTTCTCTTATGCCTTCGCTTATATGGCTCTGATACAGCTTTCGCCACTTGATGCCGAACTCCGTATTCTCCTCCAGCAGAGGCATAAAGTTGCCGGCAAAAGCGTTGGAACGGGCTTCCGTCCTCGTTCCGATAATTTTTCTCAGCGGTATTTCATGGACCCCCAGGCTTATTTCTCCCACGACCTCGATACTTCTCAGCCTGTCGTCCAAAATTGGAAGATATCCGTTATATTCATTTGAGGAGTGCTCCTGGACGTATTTTCTTCCAAGCTTGCGTGCCGCAACATAAGCAGACTGTGCAGTTTCAGCCATTGCCGCGCCTCCTTTTCAATTTGCCATGATAAAAATATTATACCACCGCAAATCAGCTTCTACAAGCAAACTTTATCTAAACTCCGCGGCAGCCATACAGTTTTGTAGATATCTACAAACAAGCGTTCTAATTAATCAATTTTTGAATATTGATTTAGAATATTTCCGTTTCTTTTACACAGTTTGTTTTTATCTCCTCAACAAGCGCCTGAAGCCCGTTTACAACATTTTGACGTATATCGCCTCCTATGAGTACGAGCATTATATCGTCGCCGACTTCAAGACTTCCATCATTGAGCCAAACCCGAACATAGTGTATCCCCGGCATGCCATATGCATTTTCTATCGCCTCGGCGACCTTTTTTTCGTCGTATGAAAACTGCATTCCCACAACGGGTTCTGACTCTTCACCGAGCCGCACCCTGGCTCTCGCCGTTTGCCTGACAACTCCGTTATGGAACAGATACATTCCGCATTCTCCTGCGCTCTCGGATTCTTTTGCCTCCTTGAGCCAAGCATCCATCGACGGGGCCTTCTTTTTCACGTTCACAGATTGCTGCGCACATTCCGCGGACCCCTCAGAGCGAAGCATATCCACGCCATGCCGGATAGCCTTGAGCACAGCAAGAATATTTTCTTTTGCCGCTTTCTCACTTCCTGGTAAATTTACAATCAGCGTACGTCCACGGATGCCGGCTGACGAACGCGACAGGCATCCATGAGGAGTTATCTTCATGCTCTCGGCACGCATCGCCTCCGGAATACCGGGCGTTTCGCGCTCGATAACCGCTCCGGTCGCCTCCGGAGTAATATCTCTGGGTGAAAAACCTGTGCCGCCAGTTGTGAGAACGAGGTCGATTTTCAACTCGTCGGAGCACTTTATAAGCTCAGCTTTTATCAGTTCCGCATCGTCCGGAACGATAGAATGATATACGATTTCCCAGCCGTCATTCTCCAATATTGCACGCAGCGCAGGACCGCTGGTATCCTTCCGTTCGCCGCGTGAGCCCTTATCACTGACAGTGATCACCGCTGCAGAGTAACTCATTTTTCTATTCCTCCCTAGAATAATCTCCGTGGATGCCTCCACTCTTTTTAATGAGGCGTATATCTGATATGACAATGTCTTTTTGCACGGCTTTGCACATGTCATATACCGTCAATGCAGCGGTTGAAACGGCGGTCAATGCCTCCATCTCTACGCCTGTGCGCCCATCACAGGACACGGTCGCGTGTATGTCAACGCAGCAGCGCTCCTCGTCAAGATCAAGCACAAGGTCTATACCATCCACCTGAACCGGATGGCACATCGGGATCAGGTCTGACGTACGTTTGGCTCCCATGATACCTGCGATCTGTGCAACTGTCAGGACGTCGCCTTTTTTCATGCCTCCGCTTTTTATCATGGAATAGGTGTCGCTGCTGACAAACACCCTGGCGGCCGCCGTTGCCGTTCGACGTGTGATATTTTTCTCTCCAACGTCCACCATTTTAGCACGCCCTTGGTCATTAAAATGCGTAAATTCCATGATTCAGCCTCCGATCTGGTTCATATCCCGGCCAGCCCGACTCAATTTCTCGGCCGACAACTCACAATGAAACGGCGGTTTAGCAAAAATCGCGCGTTCGAACTGCGCCCTCATCGCATCAGGATCCAGCCCCTTAATGGAAATCTCCTCCGACGAGTGGAGACAGGGCTTCAGGTTTCCATCCGCAGTAAGGCGGATCCTGTTGCAACCAGCGCAAAAATGCGCACTGACAGGGCTTATCAGCCCTATCTTTCCCTGGGCGCCGGGAAGCCGATACAGCTTTGCGACGCCGCCATCCTGCTGCTGAGGTTCCAGGCCCGGCAGTTTTTCCAAAACTGTAGCGCACGGTATAAAGGCTCTGCTCCCAAATTCATTTCCGCCGTGCATTGGCATCAATTCAATGAACCTCACGTCGACCGGATACTTCATAGTAAGGTCAGCGAGATCCTCTATTTCATCATCGTTGAACCCGCCGATAAGCACAGTGTTTATCTTTACCTTGTCAAATTTCGCAGAAATCGCGGATTCCAAACCCCGAAGCGCATCACTGAGCGTGCCGCATCGTGTGATATAAGAATATTTTCTTTCGTCCAGAGTGTCAAGACTGAGGTTTATGCGGCTGACGCCCGCCTCACGCAGCGGACCGGCCAACTCGGGCAACAATATGCCGTTTGTAGTAAGACAAACTTCTTTTATACCCTGCACTGATGCCGCCCTGCGGCAGATGGAAACTATATTTCGTTTTACAAGCGGCTCGCCGCCGGTTATACGCAGCTTTGTAATGCCCAGAGATGAGGCGATCTCCACCGCCTGTATCATCTCCTCCTCTGTCAGCATATCCTCATGCATTTTCTTGCAAATGCCCTCTTCGGGCATGCAATACCGGCAGCGCAGGTTGCACAGCTCCGTAATCGATAGACGCAGATAGTTTATTTCTCTGCCGTATGAGTCAAGCATTTTAATACCTTCCGAATGTACAATTTGGGAAATGGCAGCTTTTACAAAGCTGGCACAGTCCGCCGTCGCCAAGCCGTATAAGCTCCGCCTTAGTCAGCTTATCCCCCGTAAATATCTGAGGAAGAAGCACATCGAACATCGTCGTAGGCATGCTTATAGCAGCCCCGGGAACGCCCATAATCGCAGTGTCGTCCAGATACGCTATAAGCGTCATATTTCCGGGCTGCGAGGGGACCCCGTGCGTCACGATTTCAGCACCCAGCCGGCGTACGGCAGTCGGCGTTAGATCGTCGGGATCAACAGACATACCGCCGGTAAATATCAGAAAATCTGCTCCGAGAGCAAGATATTTTTCAGCTGCTGAAGTTATCATATCCAAGTCGTCGTCACAGATGGAAACACCGAGTATTTCTGACGGATACTGCTTCAATTTCGCGCGGACAACAGGCTCAAACTTGTCATTTATCCGGCCGGAATATATCTCAGATCCCGTGATTATAACGCCGACCTTTTTATTCTGGTAAGGCCGTATATCAAGCAGCTTTCTTTCACTGCAAAGCTGTTCTGCTTTTATTATCTGTTCTTCTTTTGTCACCAGCGGCACAATACGCATAGAGGCAAGTCTGGCCCCTTCCTCGACAGGATAATGGTCAGGCAGTGTTGAAATAGTAATATCGCCAATGGCATTTATCTCCTCAAGCAGCTGTGTATCAACGCGAAACATGCCTCTCATATCCGACATCAGAAGCACCTTACCCTCTGATGGGCCTGTGTAATGCGCGCCCTCGACCTGTGCCATGGCGGCCATTCGAAGCGCTGCGTCCTCCTCGTGGATCTCGCCCGCATTGTCTTCCCACACAAAAACATTCCGCTTACCAAGATCGAGCAGCGCCGGAATGTCCTCCTGCGTTATGATATGGCCTCGCTTGAAAGCTGCGCCCTTAAACCCGTCACGCATCGCGGTTATGTCATGGCAAAGCGCCATGCCCACAGCATCTTCAACATTTATTTTTTTCATATCATAAATCCTTTCAGCATAGTTCCCGCTTTCAGCGCGCCGCTGCCAGCCGGTACGACGGCAATCACATCACAGCCTATCATGCTGCTTATAACTACATTTCCCTGGTCTGAGGGAAGATGCATTTTCACAGAACCGTCTGACATGTCAAGCCTGCCGCGCAGAAGGCGCACGCTTTTACTCTTCTTAGAGAAATCCTCTGCCAGCGTTACCGTTATTTCCGGGGAAACACACTCTTCTCTTCCGCTGAGTTTTTTTAGCGCCGGAAAAACAACTGAATACAGGTTTGTAACCGCTGCCGCAGGATTTCCAGACAATCCGAAAATAAGTTTATTATCGCTTATACCGAAAGCGCACGCCATTCCAGGCTTCATTGCAACGCCGCGCACAAGAATTTCAGCTCCGGCAAGCTCCATAGCTTTTGGCGTAAGATCATAGTCGCCGGCAGACACTCCGCCCGTCAGAATGACCGCATCACAGCTGGAAAGCCCCTTTACTATAAGTGCGGCAATAGCGTCTTCATCATCGCCTGCTATTCCGAGATATTCAGTCTGACATCCGATTTTCTCCAAAGCAGCCGCAATCACATATCTGTTAGTGTTATATATCTTGCCGCTTTCTGCCGCATTGTCCAGTTCAAGAAGCTCGCTTCCCGTCGATATGAGCGCAATGCGCGGTCTGCAAAAAACAGACGGCTCAGGGATTCCCTGTGAGGCCAGAGAACCGGCAAGGCCGGCGTCAATTACTGTTCCCGCATCCGCGAGAAGCCGTCCAGCTTTCACATCCTCACCCGCGCGTACGATATTGGATCCGGATTTGGCGGGCGAAAATATACTGACTGTGCTGTCCGTAAACTCTGTTTCTTCATATTTTACAACGGCGTCCGCTCCCTCCGGGATAGCGGCTCCCGTAAGAATTTTTGCCGCCGTACCCGCTGTCACAGGCTTTGCAGGGACCTTTCCCGCCGCTATCTCTTCTGTCACTGTGAGCTGGACAGGATGCTCCTTCGAAGCTTCCGCTGTGTCAGATGCCCTAAAGGCATATCCGTCATATGGAGAGCGGTCAAATGCCGGAACATTTTCAGCCGCTGTAAGCTTCTTCGCCAGCACTCTTCCCATGCTTTTTTCAAGAGGCACTTGTTCAATGTCCACCGGTTTTGCGAGCTGTAAAAGCAGGTTTCTGGCTTCGATGAAATCTATATGTTCTCTCATAATTGTCAGCCTTTCAATAATATTATTTCCTCAGGCGGCAGGCTGATCGTCACATATTCGCTTTTGATCTGCCGCCAGAGGCTCTTATCCATTTCCCAGCCGACTGGGGACGCATTTTCAGCATCTTTCGGGCGGAACATAACAGTATAGGAAAATGGATTCTCTATCTCGGCCACTACTTTGCAGACGAAGCTGTTTTTGCCGTCACCAAAGCGGACGTCGTGCATTCTGATCCCAATATATTCCGCCTCTGCCGCTCCCTGCACTGTCTCCAATTCCATTCCCCAATCTATTGCCCTAACGTGGTTTTGGTCGATATGCTCTATACGGGAAATGTTCTTACAGCCGGTAAGTACTGCGCCGTTCCTGGTCAAGGGATTTGCAAATACGTCCTTTTTTTCTCCGAACGCTTCGATCCTGCCGCTGCTCATAACAGCGATTTTATCAGACAGGCGGAAAACCTCGTCTCTGTCGTGAGAGACCAGAATTACAGATCTTCCAAACTTCCGCATGACCTGCCGCACCTCTTCCTCCAGGCGAAAACGCAGATGGCTGTCCAACGCTGAAAAAGGCTCGTCCAAAAGCAGAATATTGGGGCTCGACACCAAAATTCGTGCCAGAGCGGTGCGCTGCTGCTGTCCACCGGAAAGCTGGTGCGGGTAACGTTTGACAAGATCTGAAAGTCCAAAACTTTCTATTATCTCTTTTGTAAGGTTTTCCCTTCGTGTTACGTCCTTTTCCCTTTTTGCCCCCGCCTGTATATTCTGAAGGACCGTCATATTAGGAAAAAGCGCATAGTTTTGAAACAGCAGACCGGTATGGCGTTCCTGTGGGGAAAGGTTTATCCGCTTCTCGGAATCAAACAGCGTTGTCCCATCTACAACTATTTTCCCTCTATCCGGCGTTTCAATTCCGGCGATGCATCTCAGCGTCATGCTTTTTCCGCAGCCGGATGCGCCAAGCAGCGCAACAACTTCATTACCGGCCGAAAAATTGACACTCAGGCTAAATGCACCCAGCCTCTTCTCGATATCAACCAGTATAGACATATCATGCGCCTCCTTTTGACCGCCTTGACCTGCCCGTTTTGCCGGAGTTTTTCTCCAGCATATTGACAGCAAGCAATACAACGAACGAAATCGCCATATTTACAAGAACCCATTTAAACGCCAAAGCGTCGTCATTGGTGCGCCAGAGCTGATACACAGTTGTTGAAATGGTAGCAGTTCTGCCCGGTGTATATCCGGCAATCATGCTGGTAGCGCCATACTCACCGAGCGCACGCGCGAAAGCGAGCACTGTACCGGCCAAAATCCCCTGTCTGCAATATGGCAGGCGTATACGCCAGAAAATATACGTATTGGAAAGGCCGATCGACTGACCCGAATATGCAAGCGTTTCGTCAAATGATTCGAACGCACCGCGCGCGGTTCGATACATAAGCGGAAATATAACAACAACCGTGGCAAATATTGCGGACCACCATGTCATGGTAAGCTTTATTCCGAAAGCTGAGAGGAACCAGGCGCCTATAATGCGCTTCGGACCGAGAACACGAAGCAATAAATAGCCAACCACCGTTGGGGGCAGCACAAGCGGCAGTGTCAAGATAACATCCAACACGCCCTTCACAGCTTTAGGTGCTTTTGCAATATAATACGCGGCAAAAATGCCGACAAAGAAAATTATGACTGTACTTATGCCTGCGATCCGCAGCGAATTCCATAGTGGAAACAAATCCAAAACGAATATCCCCCTTTATGAAAACGGGCGGGCAAAAAAGCGCCCGCCCATCAATATTTTCTGTATCTTATGCGACAGGGGTGAAACCGACCGCTTCAAAAACAGCGTCTGCCGCGTCGCTGGTAAGGTACTCAAGGAACGCCTTGGCAGCCTCAACATTCTTTGAAATGTTAAGAACGGTGGCAGGATAGATGATCTGACCGCACATCTCAGCAGTTGCAGTGTCGACAACAGTAAGACCAGCGGAAGCAGCGTCAGTCTGATAAATGATGCCGCAGTCCACAGTTGCCTCGGAAACCTGAGTGGTTACTTCTTTGACGTTGGAGCCATAAGTAATGCAGCCCGCAGCAGCGAGGTCTGCCTCGTTGAGACCAAAATAATCAAGAATCTTCTGGGTATACTGTCCGACGGGAACGTCTTCATTACCCATCGCCAGCATTATAGTCCCAGCCTCAAGGCCGGCCTTAAGATCGTCATAGGAGTTGATGTTTGCGGGGTTGCCATCGGGAACGGCAAGCGCAACTTTATTCTCAAGGAAATCGAAGCGAGTATCAGCGAGAACAAAATCAAGGCCCTCGGTGTTGACATCTGCGGAAGCGTTGATGTCAAGCTGATCCACCTGCTTCTGACCGGCGGAAATAAAAATGTCGCAGTCGGCGCCTTCCTGGATCTGGGTCTTGAGGGTGCCGGAAGAGTCAAAGTTGAACACGATCGTAACATTTTTATGCTCAGCCATATAAGCATCGCCGAGCTCTTGCAGAGTCTCAGTCATTGAAGCTGCTGCAAAAACTATGATCTCAACAGGCTCCTCTGCCGGCTCGTCCTCGGGTTCATCCTCGGGCTCGTCCGGAGTATCGGCCGCAGGCTCAGTCGGAGC
>CAZIHY010000002.1:0-25991 GCA_964539115.1 uncultured Oscillospiraceae bacterium | reverse complement strand
GCAAACAGGCAAAGCATCATACAAAGGGCAAGTAACAGTGCGATGGTTTTTTTCATGATAGTTCCTCCAAAAATAAAAATATCCGTCTTCTTCCGACGGATAACAACGAAAAACCACCGGAATCGCCCAAAATTCCGGCTGCACTGTATCCGTCTCCTTTTCAATCAGGAAGGAAATATCGTTTCCGATACGACCCCGGGTCAAACAAATGACGCGGCCACATTTCCATGGTTTTCACTTTAGGAAATGCAGCTCGAAGACATTTTGATAATATATCATTATAAGCAGATAGTCAAGCTTTTTTACTGAATTAGCTGCTGAATCCCGTCGTATTTTTCTTCCGGCCGTCGGAAAAAGAGGCAAAGCTTTTTCCGACGGCCGCATAAATGCACCGGGATGCTTATACTTTTCACACCTTATCTCATATCATACAGCTCGAACGCCCTGTACCACACATCGACGTCCTTTTCCTGCTCCTCTGCGGAAAGGCTGCTAAACGGAACAAGCAGGTTGTGGCGCTTCTCCGCATCGTTACGCTCCGGAGAAAATGTCCAGTTATTTATAAAATGATACCGCTCCCAACGTATGTGTTCAATTTCATACAGTCTGCGGCGTTCTTCATCCGAAAGTGAATCAAACCTGGCCCTGGCCTTTGCACCGGCGTTTGGGATCTCCCGGTATCCATCGCCAAGCAAAATATGTATTTTAACTGCAATATGATCCGCCTGTGCTACGTTGGAATAGCGTGTGAACGTATTAAGTCCGCACCAATCCTTCAAAAAAAGCTCGCATCTTATACAGTCTTTACCGTCCTGTATGCAGTTTTCCGAGCACTTATGCGACTTATAATATGTTGCATGTATGCGCTTGGCGTCGTCAAATGTAGCCTCGTCGATTATAACCTCCGGCGCACATAACCCCTCTTCTGTTCCAAATGGGATGACAGCACCGTCGCCATTGTCCCATAAACCTGATAGTATCTGAGGATTTGTGACTTTGACATATACCTTTTTCGCTGTATAAAACTTGTTAAGTGAGTTAAGGATAAGAAGATTATTTTCCTCTTCATCGTCTGTCAGTATTATCCTGTCCGCAGAATTTATCAGCGATGCGTCGGTAAACCAGGCATTATCATGAAAATATACGCTGTCTCTCTCCGGTTTCTCCAGATTGACGTCCACCATGGCTTCGAGCCCCCTGCGCAAATTCCTATATTCGTAACTGTCACCAAATACATGGTATGCTATCCTGCTGTCCGTACTGTATACATTCGTTAAAACAGCCTGTGTCAGTATTTCCTGACCATAGCTGTCAAAACCGATAATGACGATGACTTCCTCCCCAGGCTCCAGCGCCAAAGGAAACTCCTTCCAGTACTGTCTTGCACAGTTTTCAGCAAAGTTGCACAGCACGAGCCGCTGGTTTGCATAGTTCCCCCGGACGATACGCTCCGTGCAAAGATAAACCGTCTTGTTTCCGTCCAGAAGCTGTCTGCGGTATATATCCAGGAAAGAGAACATCTTTTGGTCCTCATTAAAGATCAAAATATGCTTTTCCGCCTTGAAAACCGCCGTTTCCTCACCTGTCACTGCACGGCGCCCCATTCTATCCGCCAGCATTCCAGCATATTTGCTGTCTCCGTGGATCGCAATTGCGCCCAGAAAAAATATTCGCATCCTCGTCCTTATGTCAATAAAAATAAGGCTCAGCGCAGCAACTATGGCAGCCGCTGACATAACAGGGGCAGTCCAGCGCGCAATATTTATTAAGATGTTGATCTGATCATAATCACAATCCAGTTCGACAAAATACAGCCTCATTGCGCGGTACATCGAGTTTATGAGCCCGTCATTGATCGACAGGTAAAATCCTATAGTCCCCAGCGTGAACGGCAGTAAAAGAATTATCGCCTTTATAATACGCGAGCTCCATTTTTTCACGCCTTTCCACCCCTTTGAGCCTTATTCATGTAAACATCGTTATTTTATAATAAACAGCCGCCTATTTCCACTGTTTATTTGATTTGACAAAGAAAAAACACCTGTTCCTATTCGGAACAGGTGTTTCAAGTTCTAATTAATAGTAGCGCTTATTTTTGTTCTTACGAGCAGCCTCAGACTTCTTACGGCGCTTGACGCTGGGGCTCTGGTAGTACTCCTTCTTACGAAGATCGGAAAGAACGCCCGCCTTTGCGCAGCTGCGCTTAAATCTCTTGAGTGCGTTGTCCAGAGACTCGTTTTCCTTGACATAGATTTCTGACATTTTATTTCCCTCCCTCCAAAAACGTGTATACACGCTTAAAGGGCCATTATATGGCTTTACATGCGTATTATAGAGGATATAATTCTCCTTGTCAAGAATTACTTTGCGGGTTTGATGATCAGGTTTACGAGCTTGTTTTTTACGACGATCGTTTTTACAAGCTCCATGCCCTCCATCAGGCGCTTTATCTTCTCCTCGGCGCAGGCAGCCTCCACGACCACGCTGTCCTCGGAATCAATGGGTACCACAACCGTTGTTTTTAGCTTACCGTTGACCTGTACCGCCATTTCCTTCTCCGCGTCGATTGTCTTGCTCTCGTCATACTCAGGCCACTGTGATTCACAGGCAAGGCCCTTAAAGCCCTGTATCTGCCAGAGTTCTTCGACAATATGCGGCGCAAAGGGGCTGAGCAGCTGCAGCAGCGTCTTGATATCGCCGCGCGAAGGCTTGGAGATATAAAACTGGTTAACAAGGCTCATCATCGCGGCAATCGCCGTGTTGAATTTCATCTCCTCAATATCGGAGCCGACCTTCTTAATAGTGCGATGGATGGCCTTTTCGTTTTCTTTGGAATAAGCGTCGCCTTGAAGCGGAGTTTCTGCGAGGTTCCAAACCCTGTCAAGAAATCGTTTGCAGCCCTTGACAGCGTCATCCGACCACGCCGCTGCTTTTTCAAAGTCACCGATGAACATGATATATGTCCTCATGGTGTCCGCGCCATATTTTTTGATAACGTCGTTCGGATTCACAACGTTGCCGCGGGATTTGGACATCTTTTCCCCGCCTTCGCCCAAGATCATACCGTGACTTGTGCGCTTAGCATAAGGCTCCTTGGTTTTAACCACGCCTATATCGTAAAGGAACTTGTGCCAGAAGCGGCTGTACAGCAGATGCAGCGTAGTGTGCTCCATGCCGCCGTTATACCAGTCAACGCGATCCCAGTAATCCAACGCGTCTTTCCCGACAAGCGCATCTGTGTTGTGGGGATCCATATAACGCAGGAAGTACCAGCTGGAACCTGCCCACTGAGGCATTGTATCCGTTTCACGCTTCGCCGGGTCTCCGCAGTGCGGGCATGTCGTATTCACCCAATCGGTCATCTTTGCCAGCGGACTTTCACCGTTGTCCGTCGGCTCATAGCTCTCGACCTCAGGCAGCAATACAGGCAACTGATCCTCCGGCAGCGGCACCCAGCCGCACTTCTCGCAATAAACCAGCGGGATCGGCTCGCCCCAATAACGCTGGCGGGAGAATACCCAATCGCGCAGCTTATAGTTTACCTGTTCATGGCCTATCCCCTGTTCCTCGAGCCATTTTATCATGGCCGGAATGGCCTCCTTGACTGTCATTCCGTTCAGGAAACCGGAATTCACCATTACGGCAGTATCGTCCTTCGCAACGAATGCCTCCTGAGTTACATCTCCTCCCGCAACGACCTCAATGATCGGCAAGCCAAACACATTTGCAAAATCCCAGTCTCTCTGGTCGTGTCCTGGGACAGCCATTATAGCGCCCGTGCCGTAAGTAGCCAAAACATAATCGGAGATAAAAATGGGGATCTCATTTCCGTTGACAGGATTAATGGCTTTGACGCCCTCAAGCATGACGCCCGTCTTTTCTTTGTTGAGCTCCGTGCGCTCCATATCAGACTTGGATGCCGCGGCCTCCTGATATGCCCTGACTGCGTCAGCGTTGGAAAGCTCCGGCAGCCACTGCTTCACCAGCTCATGCTCAGGCGACAGGACCATATAGGTCGCGCCAAAAAGCGTGTCGGGCCGCGTTGTGAAAATAATAATGTCGTCTCCCCTGGTGGACTTGAAAACGACCTCCGCGCCGGTGCTGCGCCCGATCCAGTTCTTCTGCTGGATCTTGACTCTTTCAATATAATCCAGGTCATCCAGATCGTCAATAAGCCGTTGTGCATACTTTGTTATCGCCAGCATCCATTGGCTCTTTTCCTTGCGGACAACAGGACTTCCGCAGCGTTCACACACGCCCTCAACTACCTCTTCGTTTGCCAGAACACATTTGCAGGAGGTGCACCAGTTAACGGGCATTGTCGTCTTGTATGCCAAGCCATGCTTGAACAGCTGGAGGAAGATCCACTGTGTCCATTTGTAGTATTCCGGATCCGTCGTGTTTATAACACGGTCCCAGTCGAAGGAATATCCGAGCATGTGCAGCTGATTTGTGAAGTTTTCAATATTGTCATGAGTGACAATTGCGGGATGGATATGATTTTTTATGGCATAGTTCTCAGTCGGCAGGCCAAAGGCATCATATCCGATCGGGAAAAGAACATTGAAGCCGTCCATCCTTTTCTTTCGGACGACAACATCCATAGCAGTATAAGGTCTGGCATGTCCGACATGCAGTCCTTGCCCCGAGGGATACGGAAATTCAACGAGCCCATAGAACTTGGGCTTGCTGTTGCCGTCTTCAGCGGCATAGGTCTTGTTATCGATCCAATATTTTTGCCATTTTTTCTCTATTGCCTGAAAATCGTATTTCATCTTGAATTATTCTCTCTTTTCGTCTCTGAATATTTAAGCACAATCAGGAACCGCCCCGTATGTGAATACACAGCCGCTTATTTGCCGTTATTCACCGGGGCCAAGAAGGGATGAGACGTCTATTTCCTCCGCATCAGCCCAGAGACGCTCAAGGTTGTAGAACTTTCTCGTCTCATCGAGGAATATATGCACTATAACACAGCCGAAGTCGATTATTACCCACCCGCCGGAACGGAAACCCTCGCGGCGGAGCGGCGGTTCTCCGATTTCGGCAAGCTGTTTCTCAACCTCATCGGAAAGAGTCTTTATCTGCGTTGTACTTGTTGCCGTACATATTACAAAATAGTTTGCGATCACTGTTATATTCTCTGTCTTGAGAAGTTTAATGTCTCTTGCCAGCTTGGAGTCAAGAGCCTTGACAACAGCATGGGCGACATTTTCAGGTGTAAGCATTTTATTACCTCTTTTCTTAGCTTTACGGTACCGAGACAAACGAATATTGTCCGCCTGCTACAATTCCCGTCGTTGATTGGGCTCCGAGCAAAGAATCCCACATAAGGATATTGAGATCGTCCTTGGTTATCTCATCATCAAGGGGAGAGAGCTTAGTGTTTACGATCTCGAGCCATTCGTCAATATATATACTGCAATAGGACAGGCCATTGACTACCGGTATCATAACCGAATAGTTTGCCGGCATCGTCTCAAAGGTTATATCCTCCGCATCCAGCTTGAGGAATTCCTTTACAAACCAAGCAATATTTCCAACAGAAAGGTTCGTGTCGACATATTCCTCGTAAACTTCATATACCTTCCCTATATTTGGAATATTCCCAAGGTCCAGCATCTGACTGGCGATAGACATGATAAAGTCCTGCTGAGTATCGATCCTGCCTATATCGGCCATCGCATATCCGGAACGGAAACGGACGACCTTCAGAGCCTCTTCGCCTGAAAGCCATTGATAGCCGGCCTTTATGTCAATCACGAGATCCTGGTCCGGGTCAATGTAATTCATGTCGATCGGCACATCGTAATACACACCGCCGATGGCATCCACCAGTTCCTTGAAGGCTACAATATCAATAATAGCCCAGCAGTCCGGTTCATAGCCCATAATGTCCTTGAGCTCTCGCTTGAGGCCGTCGATTCCATCATCATAATCCCAGCCATCATACCCCAGCTGTGACGAAGCGTAAACCGTATTGATCTTTTTCGTTCCCCACGGAACGTTGACAAGCGTGTCCCTCGGTATGCTGACAACATGCAGCCAATGATCCTTTATGTCCAGCGTACCAACAAGAATCGTATCAGTGTTGGATTTTATCTGATCGACACCCAGAATCAAAAAAGTATAACGGTATTCCTTGCGGTAGCCATTGTCAATGTATTCCTGAGGTTCTTCATCATCAACCGGAGCATCGGTATTATCCCCGCCTACGCTTGCAGAAACATTACCCTGCTGCGGAGGGGCCTGGATCAGTTCCGGCGGCTTGATAAAAATAGTATAAGCCGTTATTCCGCCGGCAACAAGCAGAGCAAGTATCACAAAAACGATCACAATACGGCGGCGTTTCTTCTTTTTATATCCCGCGATTATATCGTTGACCTCTTCCTCCGACTCGCCAAATTCATTGAAGGCCTGTTCCGCTTCATATTCAGAATACTGCGGCTCGTCCGCGAACTCGATGTATTCGTTGTTTACGGGATCGGCAGATCTCTTTTTATGTTTGCCGCCGCTTCCAAAAACTTTCATATAATTTCTCCCGAAATAATAATTACGGGACCCTGACCTCTCCCGAGGTCACATAGTATCCCCAGCTGTCCGAATATCTGACGATTTTGACATCCTCCGCAGTTATTTCATATTCAAGAGGCGACAGTTCGTTGTTTATCATCTCAAGCCATTCGTCCAGATATATGTTCACAAAGGATGTTCCTTTTATCGACAAGCAGTAATCACCCGGCATCGTCTCAAAGGTTATATCCTCAGCATCCAGTTTCAAAAACTCACGAATAAACCATGCTATGTTGCCGCTGGCAAGATTAGTCTCTACATACTCGTCATAAATGCTGTACACCTTGCCTATATTGGGGACGTTGCCAAGTGTGAGCATCTGATTTGCCAGGGTTTTTAAAAACTCCTGCTGGACGGAGATACGGTCGATATCGCCCATCGGATAATCTCTGTAACGAACGACCTTGAGTGCATCCTCTCCGGAAAGCCACTGTTCACCAGCGGAGAAATGTATCTCCGGTTCGTCCTTATTCATATCACATGGGACATCGAAGGTTATGCCTCCAATTGCATCCACCAGTTTTTCAAAAGCCACCATATCAATGACAGCCCAATATGCCGGTTCATAACCCATTATATCCTTAACTGCAGCGCGCAAACCATCTATCTCACTGTCATACTGCCAGCTGCCATATCCGGAAGCGGACATGCTGTAAACTGAGTTTATCTTTGCCGGCCACCAGGGAACATTGACAAGCGTATCTCTCGGGATACTGACGACATGCAGCCACTTCTCTTCAATATCAAACGTACCGACAAGGATAGTGTCGGTATTATAGCCGTCCGGCTCCTTTCCAATGACAAGGAAGGTATATCGGTTTTCGTTTGCATACCCACCCTCTGGCACAGGCTCCTCCGTCGGTTCGGCAGTTTCCTCCGCCTCTTCCGGGTCATTGCCGTCGTCCTCTGCAGGGGCATCATTGTTCTCTCCGGAAACTTCATCCTTGTTATCTTCATTCGGCTCATAAATGTACTGCTCGGGCGGTCTTACCCAAATCTCAAATGCGGTATACGCCCCAACACAGATCACCGCGAGGACCGCGAGAACTGTTATCAGCACTCTCAGCCATATTCGTTTTTTAGGGGATTTACCCTTGCGTGGTCTTTTCGAACCGAAAAGCTTCATATGCGTCTCCTTTAATCCCGGATACACCTCTCTGCCATCAGCCATTCCAGGGCCTCGACGGTTTTTCGATGCGGATCCGCGCCATATTGCTTCAGTTCCTCAAGGCTCATCCCCAGCCCAAGGATCATCGCTTCGTCTATATCACTGTAAGACAGTTCCCTCAACCTTTCAATACCTTCAAAACAGCGCGTCGGCTCGATGTAATCAGCAAGATATATTATCTTTTCAAAAAGAGTCATATTTGCTTTTCCCGTTGTGTGCCAACGGATACCGCTATATACCTTTCCGTGTACTCCAAACAGATCCTTTGAAAGTTCCGCGCCTGTTTTTGCGTGAAGCAGCTTTGTACTCTGCTCCTCAACAGTATCATTTATGATACCATATTTTTCGCATAATAGCAATTGCTCATCAAGCAATAATTTCTTTGTTATATCGTGCAGGATCCCGGCCTCTTCTGCGAGATCCGGATCCTCTCCCCATCTTAGCGCAAGTTTACGGGCCTCCTGAGCACAGCCGCGTACATGGGGTATACGTTTTTCTTTAAGGTATGGTTCGGATTTCTCACGCAGCCAATCAAGATTTGGCCTTGCGGAATACAGCCTTTTGCGGATTATCTCCGAATAAACGGCATCCGGAAAATACTCCAGCCCACAGCGTTTTGGCAAGAACTCCCGCAGTTCGGTTGAGGAAACATCTATAGGCTCGTGATCTATAAACACAACTTTTGCCCCATATTTGCGCTCGAATTTCTCCGCGCTGGCTTTAATTCCGCTAAGATCGCCGTTTCTGCGGACAGCGGGCGCAAGTGTTGTTTCCATCATAATAGTGCGGAACTCATACCACTGTTCCATGCTTTCAAACATATCCGTTCCGACAAGCAAAATGAGCTCGACCCCGGGATACTGATTTTGCAGCTCCTTTATGGTCATGAGTGTATAGCTCTTTCCGCCGCGCCTTATCTCCATATCGGATACCTCGACCCCTGTTATGCCGCTGAAAGCGGCTCGGGCCAGCAAAAGGCGTGCATGCGCGTCCGGACTACCATATGCCAGTTCCTTATGAGGGGCCTCTGCAGCCGGAATAACAAGCGTTTTGTCCGGTTTCAGCTGCTCCATCGCGGATTTGAGCGCAGACACATGGCCTATATGCGGTGGATTGAAGCTCCCTCCGTAAATTACGATACGCATAACGATTACCTCTTGGATTTTACAAGCTGTATACGCGGTTCCTTTTCATTCCTCTTGTAAAGAACAAACTTGTTTCCTATTGTCTGGACCCCCTCCGCTTTGCAGCGCTCTGCAAGCTCGTCGCAGGCCTCGCGCGCCGTGAGGAGAGAATTTTCAAGCACCTTTCCCTTAACCAACTCGCGGGCTGCCAATGCTGCGGACACCTGTTCGACCAGATTGTCCGTTATTCCGCCCTTACCGACCTGAATGATCGTATCCTCACTCTGAGCAAGGCCCTTGAGCTGCGATCTTTGTTTACTAGTCAACGGCATAGTAATCCATCAACCCCTTCTTAAATTCAGCCAGGGACTTCGCCCTGTGCGAAATCTTATTTTTTGTGCTTTCAGGCATTTCCGCCATCGTCTCTGACATTCCGGATGGTATGAATATGGGATCATAACCAAATCCGTTTTCGCCTTTGGGCGTTTCTGTTATAACGCCTTCGCACTCTCCCCTGGCCGTTATCTTGTCACCATTAGGAAAAGTGCAGCAGATGCTGGAGACAAACCGGGCTGTACGCTCTGTTTTTCCCTCCATATTCTTCAATAGGAGATTCATTCGCTCTGTATCTGTTTTTGCTTCTCCGTTTCCATACCGTGCTGAATACACGCCCGGTGCGCCGTCCAGCGCATCCACACATAAGCCGGAATCGTCCGCTATAGCCGGCAGTCCAAGAAGCGTCGTGGCCATTATTGCCTTTAGATAAGCATTTTCCTCAAAGGTCGTGCCAGTTTCCTCAACAGAGACAATGCACCCCGCCTCACGCTGGGAGACAACCTCTATATCCAAATCGGACAGGATTTCCTGTATTTCGCGGAGCTTCCCGCTGTTATTGCTGGCCAATACAAATTTCATTGCAGCAGCGCCTCCACAAATGTTCTCGGTTCAAAGGGCATCAGGTCATCCGCACCCTCTCCTACGCCGATGTATTTGACGGGAACCCCAAGCTCTTCTGCGATCGAAAAAACAATACCGCCCTTTGCCGTACCGTCAAGCTTTGTAAGCACAATACCGGTGAGTCCCGCGCTTTCCTGGAACTGTTTAGCCTGAATCAGACCGTTCTGACCGGTCGTTGAATCAAGCACGAGCAGAGTCTCAACGTCCGCCTCTGGCAGCTCGCGGGAGATTATACGACGGATTTTTGCAAGCTCGTTCATAAGATTCGCCTTGTTATGGAGCCTTCCCGCCGTATCGATTATAACGACGTCCATGCCTCTGGCCTTGGCGGCCGCAATGCTGTCAAAAACCACAGAGGCGGGATCGGACCCTTCCTCGTGGCGGACAAAATCAGCCCCGCTTCGTTCCGCCCAAACTCCAAGCTGCTCGGCAGCCGCGGCTCGGAAGGTGTCTCCAGCGCAGAGAAGGACCTTTTTGCCTTCTTTCTTCATATTTGTTGCAAGCTTTCCGATAGTCGTCGTCTTGCCGACGCCATTGACTCCGATCATCAGGATAACAGATGGGCGGGTCCCCAGTTTGAGCTCACGCTCACCGGTCTCGAGCAGCTCAGTCAGAATCTCTGTCATTTCGTTTCTGACCTGATTCTCTCCGCGCAGCCCCTTGCTCTTCGTTGCTGCACGGAGCTTGTCCACGGCGGAAACCGCCGTATCAACGCCCGCATCCGCGAGTATGAGCGCCTCTTCAAGCTCGTCAAAGGCGTCCTCATTTTCCCCCGTTATTCCAGCAAACATGCTGTTCATGGAAACGGTCATATTCTGTTTAGTCTTTGCAAGACCCTGTTTTATCTTATCAAAAAAGCCCATTTAGTTCTCCTAATCAATCAAGCAATAGTCTTTGCAGCCTCTTCAAGGTCGACGGAAATTACGCTCGAAACGCCCTTTTCCTGCATTGTGACGCCGTAGAGAAGGTCCGCCTCCTCCATCGTGCCGCGTCTATGGGTTATAACCACAAATTGAGTATTTCCCGCCATGCGCCGCATATATTCGGCGTATCTGATGACGTTAGCCTCATCAAGCGCCGCGTCGATCTCGTCCATTATGCAGAATGGAGTCGGCCTGACCTTCAAAATCGCAAAATACAGGGCTATTGCTACAAACGCCATCTCTCCGCCGGACATGAGGCTTATTGTAGACAAAGCTTTTCCCGGCGGCTGTACCTTGATCTCAATGCCACAGTCAAGCACATTGTCCTCGTCCTCAAGCTCCAAAGCTGCCTTACCGCCGCCGAACAGTTCAAGAAAAGTCTGGCGGAAACAGCCATCGATCTCGCGGAAACGCTCGACAAATATGTCTTTCATGTCGTGCGTCAGATCGGAAATTACCTTCAAAAGCTCCTTCTTTGCACTCTCGACGTCGTCCCTCTGCTCCGTCAGGAAATTATAACGGGTGCTGACACGTTCATACTCGTCGATCGCGCCGAGATTCGGATTTCCGAGAGAATTAATCTCGCGCTTGAGTTCGGAAAGCCTGCGGTTCGCTTTCGCCAAACTTTCAACCGGCTGACGTACGTTCTGCGCTGCCGAAAGACTGAGCTCATAGCTCTCCCAGAGCTTATCCACGATCTGTTGTTCTTCCATATCCGCGGCAAGCTTTTTCTGTTCGAATCTCGCCGATATACGTTCAAGGTCAAGCAGTTCTCTGTTTTTGTCCTGGCTTTCCTTTTCGCACCTGTTGCGCTTTCCCTCGAGCTCAAGGCGCATATCATTCGTGCTCTTAATGCGCTCTCGAAGGCCCTCCACAGAGGCTGTTAACTCCGCAAGCTGCCGCTCCTTCTCACGCAGTTCGCCCTCGATCGAGCCTGTACGCTCCTCAAGTCTGTCGATAGCGCCGGAGCGGTTCTCGCTGTCACCGGAAAGATCCTTCCTCAGCGTTTCAAGCTGGGTAATCGCATGATCAAGCGTTTCACGTTCCGCATCGAGCGACGCTGTCTTTTCCTTAAGCGCCGAAAGCTCAGCTGATAATTTCTCACGTATCTGTTCAAGCTCCCGGCGTCCAAGAGCTTTTTCGCTGATTTCAGCCTTGATCTGTTCGAGCTCAAGCGTAAGGCTAGCAGAATCCTCGCGCGTTTTTGCAACACGCTTTTCATTGTCAGCCAGCCTTTCCGCAATATCTTTTCTCTCGTTCTCAGCAGAGCTGAGAGTTGAATTTATCGATTCTATCAGCAGCTCACTTTGGCTGACAGCCGCCTGCGCTCTGTGCAGTTCTTCCTGCACGGCGTTCAATTCATCTGACGCCGTACTGAGCTCATATCGGGCGGCTTCAAGTTCGCGCTTTGCGTTTGCAAGCCTGTCCTCAACACTCTTTTCGTCAGTGCGGAGTTTTTCCCGCTGTTCTTTCAACCGCTTGAGCTCATTTGCCCGGGAAAGCATGCCGGTACCGCGGGCAGTACTTCCGCCCGTCATCGAGCCCCCAGCGTTCATTACCTGTCCGTCCAGCGAAACAATGCGAAAACTGTTATTATACTTTTTTGCTATTTTTATCGCATCCTGAAGAGTTTCGGTTATAGCCGTTCTGCCTAAAAGATTTTCAAAGACATTCTTATATTTTATATCATACTGCGCCAGTTCGGACGCAACACCGAGAAATCCTTCCTCGCCCCTCGGGACACGCTGCATAATGCTGCCGCGCATTGTGCTTATCGGGCGGAATGTTGCACGTCCGGAGTCGCGTCGTTTGAGCATCTCGATAGCCGCACGACCGCATTCAGTGTCATTGACGACGATATCCTGCATAGCGCCTCCAAGCGCTGTTTCAATAGCAAGAGCAAACCGGTCGTCCGCATGCACAAGGTTTCCAACGGGCCCATGTATGCCTCGCAATGTGCCGCGCTCCGACTCTCTCATAACGGCCTTGACAGCCTTATTGAAGCCCTCGTATTCTTTCTCCATCTCGGCGAGCATTGCGATTCTGCCATCCATGCTTTTTGCGTCAATCGTAAGACGCGTACGGAGATCAGATAGTTCCGCAGTTGTTTTCTCACGTGATTGGGCTCGCATGCGGTATCCCGCGATAACGTTGTTAAGCTCAGTTACGCGTTCCCCGGCTTTTACAAGCTTCTGTTTATCCTCTGCAAGACGCTTTTCCGCAGCGCCGAGCTTTTCGAAAACTCCGGCCTTGTCTGATGAGACGCGGGCCTCCCTGTCAAGCAGCTCCTGCGTTGAATCAGCCAGCATTGAAAGGATAGTCCTGCTCTGCATAAGCGCCGTGTTTTTTTCGGCCTCCGCCGCTGTAAGCGCGCTTATCTCCCGAGCATTTTCTTCGCCGCCCTCGGCATTCTTTTCGCTGAGGGCGATAAGTTCCTCCATCTCCAAAGACAGTGCCTTGCGCTCAGAATCTATCTCGATTATTCGCGCCTTACGCTCCTCAATTTGCATCTCAACGCCGCGGGCACGATTTTCCTGTTCACTTATCTCAGTCCGGATGCGCTCGATGCTCTCCCGGTTGTTCGCTATATTAGCGCGCAGGACCGCAGCTGAGCTGTCACATTCCGCAACTCTGGCCTCCGCCTGACTGAGAAGCTGGCGGCTGTTTTCGACCTCAATATCCTTTTCGCGCATTTTCTCGCTCAAGGATTCGCTGCGCGAATACAGCGCGTCGAGCTCCGCATGCGCCTTATCAAGGTTCGCCTTTGCATTTTCATAGTCAGCGTTTACACTCTCCGCCTGTGCGCGAAGCTTGTCCAGATTCTCCATCCAGACGGAAATCTCCAGTCCGCGCAGCTCGTCACGCAGGATAAGATATTTCTTTGCGGTCTCCGCCTGCTCCTGCAGGGGCGTTACCTGGAGCTCAAGTTCGTCAATCTTGTCGTTTATGCGCACAAGGTTTTCGTCGGTTTTGGCAAGCTTGCGTTCCGCTTCCTCTTTCCTGTGGCGGTAGCGGGATATCCCCGCCGCTTCCTCGAATATCTCGCGCCTGTCGGTGCTTTTCGCGGAAACGATCTCCGCAATGCGGCCCTGGCCGATTATTGAATAGCCGTCGCGGCCCAGTCCGGTATCCATCAAGAGCTCGGTTATGTCCTTGAGCCTGACAGATTCACGGTTGATATAATACTCGCTGTCCCCGCTGCGATAATACCGGCGGGTTATCATTATCTCCGAATTATCCATATCGAAGATATGTTTTGAATTGTCTATTATAAGCGAAACCTGTGCAAAACCCAGCTTCCCGCGCTTCTCCGTGCCTCCGAAAATAACATCCTCCATCTTTCCGCCGCGCAGGGCCTTGGTACGCTGCTCTCCCATGACCCAGAGTATTGCATCGGAGATATTGGATTTTCCGCTTCCGTTGGGGCCGACGATCGCCGTTATATCTTTTTCAAAGGTAAGCCTTGTTTTTTCAGGAAAAGACTTAAACCCTTGGATTTCCAGCGCTTTAAGGTACATATGCACACTCCATACTTCATTTTGCAAAAAGACTAGATGAAAATAAGAATACCTCAAATCAGATCATTTTGCAATCTCTCTTATGACAATTTCGCCCTTTTTAACCTCAGCCGGGACAACTTTTACCCAGCTGAAACCTAAGCTCTCACATATTACGTCAACATTGCACCGGTGCTGTCCAATCATCTGCGAAACCTCTGAGCGGTTTACTCCAAGAACAACGCCTTTTCCGGAGCTTTTGTCCAACAGCGACAGCGCCTTTGTCAGCATTATTCGCCCTTTAACCAACTCCCCAAGAGCGGGATGATAAGCTCCTCCCGCGGCGCTGCCACCCGAAAGTTCGTCCGTCGGGTTCAGGCCAAGACGGATTATACTTATTCCCCTGTTCTCAAATATCTGTATGATCTCCGCGCAGGTCTCCACAGCCTGGTCGACAGTGTGTTCGGCATATTCTCCTCTTTTCCACATATCGTAAAGCTCAGTATCCTTTATGATAACAGTCGGATAGATACGCACTCCGTCGGGTGACAGCGAGGCGATCCTCCAGGCGGATTCAATATCCCGCTCCTTACTGCTGCCCGGAAGGCCGGTCATCATTTGAAGGACGAGATTAAAACCTCTCATTTTTATCATGGATGAGGCCTTATCCGTGTCCGCCTTCTTATGCCCCCTGCCTGATCTCCACAAAACGTCGTCTATCATCGACTGCGCGCCCAATTCTATCGTATCAACACCGTAAAACTCCACTCTGTCAAGTACGGCCTCGTCTATAGCGTCCGGCCTTGTAGAAAGCCGCACGCCCGAAATAAGTCCGCTGTCCAGATATGGCTTTGCCGCGCCGAGCAGCGCCTCCTGTTCGGAAACCGGTATAGCTGTGAAACTTCCGCCATAGAACGCAAGCTGAGGCTCGCTGTGAGCCGGCAGCTTTCCAAGCGCCAGTTCGATCTCTCTTACGACGTCTTCCGGTCCGGCAGGAAAAAGGCTGCCCGAAATGCGCTTCTGATTACAGAAAACGCAGTCATGCGGACAGCCAAGATGTGGTATAAATACCGGAATAATTTGTTTTCTGGCGCTCATTTGCCCAGTTCCTCCAAAGCCTGCCGGGCAGCGGACTGCTCAGCCTCTTTCTTGGTTCTTCCCGTACCACAGCCAATACGCTTTCCGTTCAGGCAAACGTCCGCCGTGAATTCCTTACAGTGGTCGGGACCGCTTTCAGAGAGTATGTGATAAACAAGACTCTGGTCATTTTTCTTCTGTATAAGCTCCTGAAGCGCCGTTTTATAATCCATAACGCGCTTAGCAGCACCTGCATCGATGTTATCAAGGATATGCTTATGGATAAACCTCTTTGCAACATCCATGCCGCCATCAAGATACATCGCGGCAATGACCGCTTCAACACAATCTGCGAGGATCGATGGGCGGTTCCTTCCGCCAGTATGCTCCTCACCCTTTCCAAGGCGGAGACTGCGTCCGAAATCCATCTCTTTGGCGACTGCATAAAGGCTCTGCTCGCACACAAGCTCCGCGCGGAGCTTGGTCATGCGGCCCTCAGGCATATCCGGATATGTAAGAAAAAGATGCTCGGCAACGACCATACCAAGAATAGAATCCCCGAGGAACTCAAGCCTTTCGTTGCTCTCTCCCCCGCTGCGGCTCTCATTTGCATAGGATGAGTGAGACAGCGCTGTCTCTAGAAGCGCAATATTCTTAAATCTATAATTCAATCTGTCCTGAAGCTCGCGCATTGTTTAACCCCCTGTTTCAAGCCGCTCGTAAATATAAAAATGCATAACGGGACGGAGCCGAGGTTCCGTCCCAAAATAATCAGCCCGCCATGGCGTTTTCGACATAGGTGATAAGATCTCCGACCGTGACGATAGTCTTAATATCGTCTTCCGGGACCTCAGGGATACCGAATTCCTCTTCCATAGCCATTGTGAGCTCCACAACGTCCAGAGAATCGGCACCGAGATCATCAACAAATGCAGTACTCTCCGTCACGCTGTCCTCGTCAACGGCAAACTGCATGCAGATAAGCTCACGAACCTTTTCAAAAATCATCTAACTCGTCTCCGTTCATGTCATGATTATGCATTAAGATATTAGCAGATATTTTTAAAACGTCAAGTAGTTTAATGTGTTTCGGCAGATTGTCTAATACTTAAATCAATTGCCGGAAATTTTCATATAATCTATATTTTCGGTTATAGCTTCAATAACGCCGGCATTCTGGTACACGATCGCCTGACGTATAGCGCTTCGTATAGAACGCGCATCAGAGCTTCCGTGAGCCTTGATAACAGGCTTACTGATGCCGATCATCGCAGTCCCGCCTATCTCGTTGACGTCAAGCGAGGCTTTGAGAGATGAAATATCGCTCTTGACCATCAAGGCGGCCATTTTGGTGCGGGGACTCTTCAGGAAAAGCCCCTTAATATTCTTCATAATGAAGCTGACAGCGCCTTCTATAGATTTTAGCATGATATTTCCGGAAAAGCCGTCCGTTACCAGAACATCAACATTTCCGGACAGCAGCTCGCGTGCCTCAATGTTTCCGATGAAATTGATTCTTCCCTGGGCCGCCTCCTCAGTCAGGATAGCGTGGGTTTCCTTCTGAAGCGGGGTGCCCTTCGTTTCCTCGGTGCCAACATTCAGCAGGCCGACACGGGGCTTATCTATGCCCAGTATCTTCTCGCAGTAGAAGCTGCCCATATACGCAAACTGGAGCAAATATTCTTTCGTGCATTCAACATTTGCGCCGCAGTCAATGAGCATCGCGCCCTTTCCGCCGTTTGGAAAAACAGGGGCCATTGCGGCACGCCTGATACCGCGGATGCGCTTTACGATGAGCGTTGCGCCCGTCAGAAGCGCTCCGGTGCTGCCTGCAGAAACGACTGCGTCTCCTTCTCCATCCCGCAGGAGGTTGAGCGAAACGGTCATGGAGCTATCCTTTTTATGCCTTGTTGCAGTGCTTGGATCGTCCTCCATTGTAACGATTTCCATAGCATTTACAACAGTTATGTTTTTGCCGTCGTCCGATACGCCCTCGTTTTCAAGGCACCGCCTTATATCATCCTCGCGGCCAACAAGAGTTATCTCAACGCCAAATTCCTTCTGAGCGTCAACGGCGCCTTTTACGATGGCCTCCGGAGCATTGTCTCCGCCCATGGCGTCTATTATGATCCTCATGATTCAAGCTTCCTTTCCCCTGAACACAGTCGCTCCGCAAGATCATCTATGATCTCAAGCGCTCTTTTGGAGATTTCCATGTTCTTGTTTCTCTTTCCCCGGACTTTGTAACCCAGCGGAGCTATTATTCCAAAGTTGATGTTCATAGGCTGGAAATCCGTGACGCTCTCCTCTGATATATAGAGGCCGAGAGCGCCGATCGCCGTCTCCTTAGGGAAGTTGACAGGTTCCTCACCCAACAGGCGCATAGCCGTTTCTATGCCGACGAGCATACCGGATGCACAGGACTCGACATAGCCTTCCACACCAGTCATCTGTCCGGCAAAGCTGAGCCTCGGCATGCTTTTAAGCCTGTAATAGCGGTCAAGCAGCATAGGGCTGTTGAGATATGTGTTGCGGTGCATAACACCGTAGCGGACGAACTCTGCATTTTTGAGCGCGGGAATCATTGAGAAAACGCGCCGCTGCTCCGGAAATGCCAGATGAGTCTGAAAACCAACGATGTTGTATATCGTTCCTTCCGCGTTGTCCCGGCGAAGCTGGACGACAGCATAATTCTCTTTCCCGGTGCGCGGATCGCGCAGGCCGACGGGCTTCATCGGACCATAGCGCATTGTATCCTCTCCACGACGGGCCATCACCTCGATGGGCATACACCCCTCAAATACTCCCGCGTCGTCGAAACCATGGACCTCTGCCTGACGTGCTTTTACAAGCTCCTCACGAAAAGCTTTATACTCATCCTCGTGCATGGGGCAGTTAACATAGTCGGGAGTTCCTTTATCATAGCGTGAGGCAAAAAATGCGCTTTCCATATCTATGCTCTCAAGAGTCACTATGGGTGCGGCAGCATCATAGAAATGAAGGTCGGAGTCAGGGCAAAGCTCCGCTATCCTGGCCGCCAGCGCATCGCTGGTCAGCGGCCCGGAGGCGATTATGACCTCCCCATCTGGAATTTCGCACGCCTCCTGCTCAACGACAGTTATGCCTGTGTGGCTTCTTATCTTCTCCGTGACCTCACGCGCAAAGCACTCGCGATCAACTGCAAGCGCTCCGCCTGCTGCGACTCGGTGACGATCAGCGCAATCCATGATAAGGCTGTTCAGCCTTCGAAGTTCCTCCTTTAGCAGGCCGACGGCGTTTGTCAGTTCGTCGCTTCGAAAGGAGTTGGAACAGCATAGCTCTGCAAAGTACGGAGACACATGAGCAGGCGTTGCTTTATTCGGCTTCATCTCCACCAGCGTGACATTAATGCCGCGCTGAGCCAACTGCCACGCGGCCTCGCTGCCCGCAAGTCCCGCGCCTATAACCGTTACATGCTCGCTCATTTTTTCAACTTCGCTTTCCCGGAGGCTTTTGTCTCCTCCGTATGCTCGTCTGCCTGTTCTTCCTTCTGCTCCGCGGCTGGCTGCTCCTCAGAGGTCTTTTTGCGCTTATAACCGCGCTTCTCTTCCGGCAGGAAATTGGGACATTCCTCATTTATGCAGAAAGGCTTGCGCTGTCCCTTGCCGGAAAGCTTGAACATCGTCTTGCCGCACTCCGGACAGTTCTCCTTAACAGGGACGTCCCATGTCATAAACCCGCAGGTCTGAAGCTTTTCACAGGCATAGAAAACATAGCCCTTTTTAGACGTTCGCTTGAGTATACGGCTGCCGCACTTGGGACATTTGCCGGGCATTTCAATAACAATAGGCTTTGTAAAGCTGCACTCCGGATATCCGGGACAGGCAAGAAAACGTCCAAAACGGCCGCTCTTGTAGACCATACGTTTACCGCAGACATCACAGTATTCGTCCGAAAGCTCGTCCGGAACCTTTATGCGCTCACCGTCAAGCGCCTTTTCCGCGGCATCCAGTTCCTTTTCAAAGCCATCATAAAAATCAGCCAACAGCTTCTTCCACTGCGTCTTGCCCTCCTCGACCTCGTCAAGGCTCTCCTCCATATGTGCGGTGAACTTGAGGTCGACGATGTCCGAAAACCGCTCTTCCATAAGTTTGGTTATGACCTCGCCTAGAGAGGTAGGACGCAGATATTTACCCTCTTTTACGACGTATTCCCTGGCGGTTATCGTGCTGATGGTCGGCGCATAGGTGCTCGGGCGCCCGATACCGCGTTCTTCCATGGCACGGATAAGAGTAGCCTCTGTATACCTTGCAGGAGG
This sequence comes from uncultured Oscillospiraceae bacterium, assembly GCA_964539115.1. Taxonomy (GTDB): domain Bacteria; phylum Bacillota; class Clostridia; order Oscillospirales; family Oscillospiraceae; genus CAKSXP01. The sequence goes on along the minus strand of CAZIHY010000002.1, from coordinate 6,375 downwards.
CTGTGTAAACAATTGTTCCTTGTCGATCTTAGTTACAGCAACCGTCTCGCCTTCTGACAGCTGCGGCAGAGGCCGTCTGGGCTCACTGCTCTCATCATCACGGCTTTCCTCATATACGGCGGTATATCCGGGAAATTTCAGTTCGGAATGGTTCGCGCGGAAAATATGCCCGCTTCCGTTTGCATCTATAACAACGTTGTCATAGATGGCATTTGCCATCTGGCAGGCTGTAAAGCGGCCCCAAATGAGCCTATACAGCCTGTACTGCTCATTAGTCAGAGATTTTTTGATACTCTCCGGAGTCATTGCCACATTGCTCGGCCTTATGGCCTCGTGCGCATCCTGTGCTCCGGCTTTGGTCTTAAAGGTTCTGGGTTTTCCGTAATAGTAGTCTTTGCCATATCGACCGATTATAAAGTTTTTAGCGCTCTCCAACGCCTCGTCTGAGATACGCAGGGAGTCTGTTCTCATATAAGTTATAAGACCGATGGTTCCCTCGCCCTCGATATCTACACCCTCGTAAAGCTGCTGGGCGATGGACATGGTGCGCCGAGGCGTCATTCCCAGCCTGCGGGAAGCCTCCTGCTGCAGGGTAGAGGTAATAAAAGGCGGTGACGGGGAGCGCTGCTTTTCGCCGCGTTTTACAGACTGTATGGTTACAGGCCCGCTCTGCACGTCGGCAATGACGCTTTCAACCTCTTCTTCACTTGTAAGCTCGCGTTTTTTGTCCGCTGTGCCATAATACCGTGCGACAAAGCTTCCTCCGCCGTTCTCACGCTCCATAGTGAGATCGAGATGCCAGTATTCCTCCGGCTTGAAGGCCCTTATTTCTTCCTCTCGATCAACTACCATTCGCGTGGCTACGGACTGAACACGTCCCGCGGAGAGTCCGCGGCGGATCTTGCGCCACAGCAGCGGGCTGAGTTTGTAACCGACTATACGATCCAGTATACGCCTGGCCTGCTGCGCATCAACAAGATCCATGTCGATATCGCGTGGATTATTGATGCTCTCGGTCACTACTTTTTTTGTTATTTCGTTAAAAGTGACTCTCCTTGCCTTGTCGTCACTCAGAGACAGGAGTTCCTTCAGATGCCATGAAATAGCCTCGCCCTCGCGGTCCGGGTCGGTTGCAAGATAGACGACATTAGCACTCTTTGCTCGCTTTTGCAGGTCCTCTATCACGTCCTCACGTCCTTTGACGGGAACATAGTCAGGCTCAAAGTCATTTTCTATATCAACACCAAGTTTGCTTTTCGGCAGGTCTCTGAGATGCCCCATCGATGCAACAACTTTGTAGTTGGTTCCAAGATATTTTTCGATAGTCCTTGCCTTTGCCGGCGACTCGACTATCACCAGATCGGTTTTTGCTTTTGCCATCCGGTTATCCTCACTTCGTAGTTTTAACATTCAGGGAAAAATGCTTTCCCTTCTCCTGATTTACATATCCTTTGATCTGGAGCATTGTAAGCTCCGACAGTACCTTATTTACCGGCAGGCCTGTCTTTTCCGCAATGTCGTCAACATGTGCGGACTCATCTCCTATAGCGGTTATAATACCCAGCTGGTCAGCTGAAAGACCTGACAGCTGTTTTTCCAGCGTTTCCTTCTTTCTGAGCATCCGGAGCGGATTTGGGACCCTCAGTTTCAAAAAGCCCTCTCCGGTCTCGGGTTTTGCCGGTTTCAGCTCGGCATTTCTCTCCTCCTGCTTTACTTCTTTTTTGACGGACGCCGGCTTTCTGAGTTCCTTCTCTGTCAGCGTTCTTATCTTTTTCGGATAAATGCTCTCGTAATCAACAAGAATATCGTTCCCGGACATGACCGCCTTTGCGCCGTCTTTAATAAGTTCATTTGATCCGACACAGTTCGGAGAATCGACATTTCCGGGCACGACAAATACATCCCTACCCTGCTCTGCGGCCCTGGCGGCAGTTATCAGAGCTCCGCTCTTCTTTGGCGCCTCAATAATAAGCACACCGGCGGAAAGTCCGGAAATTATCCTGTTGCGCTGAGGAAAATTGGATCCCTGCGTCGGATAACCGGGCGGGAATTCACTCACAAGCGCGCCATGATATATCACGTCACTGAAAAGAGCCTGATTCTCCCGCGGATAAACGACGTCGATAGCCGTTCCCAGAATACCGATACATCTTCCGCCGGCAGTCAGCGCCCCTTTCGCTCCGGCTGTATCAACTCCAGACGCAAGTCCGGAAACAACGATCGCACCGCCCCTTACGAGTTCGCCGCCAAAGCGATAGCCCATCGTTATGCCATAGCTCGTTGCCTTTCTCGTGCCGACAATGGCAATCGGAACTTCTTCGTCAAGCCATGGCAGTTTTCCGCGGACATACAGAACCAGCGGCGGGTCATAAATATGCCGCAGACGCTCCGGATACACAGCATCCCCTATTGTAACTATCTGCGCGTTTATTTCTTCACAGCGGCCAAGGATCTCATTGACCCTGTCCATATCCTTGTTGCGCAAAGCTAGCTTCTCAACTTCACCAACGCCATCAACGGCGTTATATTCCGTCTCGTTGGCAAAATATATTGCCTGAGGATCAGAAAAATGCTCAAGCAGCAGATGTTTTGTTTTTGGTTTAACTCCGGTAAGGCAGGAAAGCCATACCCAATATTTTATGGCAGCCACGGTTTCCCTCCCCAGATCCAGACATTACAGCCTTCCCCGGCTCATCTCCCACATCACCAGCGACGCCGCGACCGCCGCGTTGAGCGATTCATTGCCGGGCGTCATTGGGATTATCAGTTCGCCGCTGCAAATCGAAAGCAGCTGTTTCGACAATCCCCTGCCCTCACTTCCGATGGCAACGGCACAATCCTCACGTCCCAGAGGTATATCCCGGATATCGCGCGCTTTCTCGGACAGAGCCGCGCCGTAGAGCGGTATTGTCAGGCCCCTGAGTTCGTCAAGGCTTGTCTCACGTACACACTGGCGAAAGATCGCCCCCATTGTGGCACGGACTGTTTTGGGATTATACAGGTCGGCACAGCCGCCGCACAGAAAAACTTTGCCTATTCCCAAAGCACAGGCCGTTCTTATAACAGTTCCCACATTTCCCGGATCCTGAACGGTTTCAAGCACTATAACAGAGCCTGTCGTCGGAGTATCCTGGGAAGCGATTTTAACAGAGAACAAAGGACCAGGACTGTTCTTCAGCGGAGAAGCGTATTCTATCAGCTCACCGCTTGCAGCACAGCAATAAGCACCCTCGATCTCAAAGGCGTTTTCGTTTGCCTCATCCCAAATGACCGCAGTTATCTCTGCTTTGGCCTGCAGGGCTTCACGCAAAAGCTTTTCTCCATCACAGACAAACTCCCCCTGTGTACGGCGGTACGCCCCGTCAGCAGCGAGCTTTCTGATATGTGTCACGAGCGTATTTTTCCTGGATGTTATTCTCTCCATATCAATCATCAAGCAGAGTCTTGATAGAATCAACCGCGGCATTTGTGCGCTCTATGCTGCCTTTGCCAACAGTCGTCCAATCTATTATTTGGGCATAATATTCCCCTTCTGAAAGTCCGGCATCTGAAAACACCCTTGTGTCACTGACATAAACCCTGTAAGGATCATCCTCAGGCGCTGTGATACCGTAATTCGAGAGCTTGTCTTCAAAATAGCCCATGGAGCAATAAGCGGCGGATGTATCTTTCTCTATAAAGAAAAGAGCACACTCCTCATCAGTCATATACAAAATTAGCCTGTCCTGCATAGTGACTTTTTGTTCACCCTTGGAGCCATCCTCCATCGTGAGATCGACGGAGGCGTAATTGAGCTTGATCTCGCCGTCCCCGTTGAGGTCTCCAATACTTTCTGAAACGGCGTCAAGAACAGTCCTTGCCTGCTCCTCGGTTATTCCGCCGTTCTGGGCGAATATAACCGTCATATCGTACTGTTCGTTTCCTGCGGCCTCAACCGCGATAAAAACGACAAGCGCGATAAAAAATACAGCCCCAAGGAACCACCATTTATAGTGATACCAGAAAACGTTTTCAAACCAGCTCTTGAAGCCCTTTTCGTCAGTCATTCTGCATCTCCTTACGTTCCAGCATATGCGCTCCGGCTGCGAAAATGGAGTTTATACCATTTTCTGCGGCTCTGTCAAGCTCTTTTGGGGTACCCATATTTTGTGATTTTAACACATCGCATTTGGGATTTCAACATTACACATTATAATATAATCACATACCAAAGCCCATGTCTATAGTTCGTTGAAAAAATTTTCCGCCAAAAATCAAACTCCCTCTGCCTCATCGTGCGGCAGAGGGACAGATTAATGATATATCAGTCAACCGCGTAAGACAGCGGATGTTCACTCACGATTCTTTCCGCGAGATCACAGATTTCCGAAGCCGCATTAGAATTAATATGAGCCCTTTGATTTTCTATCATACGGGCAGCAAACAACGGACTGCGCAGGCGCTCCAAAGATTTGGGAATCTGTTCAATGCGGCTTCCAACGGCAATACTCATTCCGTGTTGCTCAAAAAACCTCATATTCAGAGTCTCGCAGCCGGGAATCGGCGATATGTGTATAAGCGGAGTTCCTGAGACAGCCGCCTCCGTGGACGAAAGTCCGCCTGGCTTTGACAAAAACACATCGCAGGCTTTCATATACAGGGCCATATTGTCTGTGCTGGTAATAAGAATCACCTGCGGATTTCCGCCGTATTCCGATTTGAGTCTATTGAGAAGTTTTTGGTTGCTGCCGCATATCGCAATAAGGCGATAATCCTGATGCGCACGAAGATAACGGCAAAGCGCACTTATTGTTTCTCCAATTCGTCCGGCGCCTATACTTCCGCCGGACAGCAGAAGATACCGCTTATCCGGCTCAAGCCCAAGCGCATCGATAGCTTCCTCCCGTGAAATATTCTCGCTGAACGCGCCCTTGACGGGGATGCCGGCCGGCACAAGCTTTTCGGCGGGAATCCCCCGTCTTATAAAATCCTGAGCAAGCTCATTTGACGGGATTATGTAATAATCGCAGTCAGTTTCTTCCGTAAACGGAATACACACGTAATCGGTCGCAACAAAAATCAGCTTAGGGACTGTGAGTCCCTTGTCTTTCATATATGTCAGAATTTCACCAGGATACACATGCGGCATCAAAACAACGTCGAAATGGTTTTGCTCCAAATATGCGTGCATTTTCCTGAGCATCATTTTATTCAGGGCGTAAACCGGAGAATGGATCGGCAGCCTGCGATATTCATCACCCAGCTTATAAACTACTCCAAACAGGCGTGGAGCATTCTGCGCGATTTTTATATAGCTGTTTCCAACCTTTTCGCTTAAACTTTCCCCGGCCAGAATATAAGGGTCAAACATCGTTACGCGGTGCCCCCGCTTTTCCAGTTCCTCCATTATTGCAAGTCCGGCGGCGTTGTGGCCTCCTCCGGTGCTGCAGGAGAGTATCAGTGCATCCATAAAATCGATACCTCAAACGGTTCTTTTTCTTCTTTACTTGTCAGCATTCGGACGGTCACCGTTATAAAAATCAGTGAAAACCCAAGCAGAACGCTAGAGTTGTCAGAAAGCAGGAACAAAGCTATTTCCGTACAGATATAAGTAACCAATGTCCTATGATAATGCGGCAGAATACGCAACACCAAGGAAAAGAAAAGGAAAACTAATGCCATCAATGCGGCGGGAAATATCTCTGGAAACAGACCCAAAAGGCAGCCAAAAGTCGTCGCTATCCCCTTTCCGCCATGGAATCTGTAAAACAGCGGAAATATATGCCCTATGACAGGAGCTGCGATCACAAGCGCCAGCGCACCAGTCGGCACGCCCTGCAGATATGCATACACTGGAAGAAATCCCTTAACCAGATCTCCGCACAATGTCAGAGCGCCGCAGCAGAACCCGCCTACCCGAAAGGCATTTGTTGTGCCCGGATTCCCGTCGCGGGTACCCTCGGTTATGTCCTTTTTCATCAATTCGCCGATTACCCTGGCAAATAAGATGCTGCCCGATAAATATCCGGCAATTATATATAATATATCTCTCAACATAATTTTTCTCTCAAATACAGTTATTATCAACAGCATTTATTCGCTGCATGCTGCCCATTGATAACGCCAGCCTATATTGTAACCTTATTTCGTTCGGTAGTCCAGTCAATTTACTAAATATTAAGGAATAATAATTTTTAATATTTTCCCTTTTGTTAGTCTTGCAAAGTGATTACATCATTCAGTGACATCGAATAAAGTAAGTTACAGAATAATAAAAGAAAGAGGACATGCCGAGCAGTCCTCTTTCTTGATTATCCCATCAGTTATCGATCGGCTTGACGGTCGGGAACAAAATAACATCCCTTATCGAGGTTGAATTTGTAAGCATCATTACGC
>CAZIHY010000001.1:75247-92875 GCA_964539115.1 uncultured Oscillospiraceae bacterium | reverse complement strand
TCCGGAATTATATAATAGACCGCTCCGCATACCGGACATTCGCCCAGCGAAGCGTCAATCTCGGAGCCGCATTTGCGGCAAATGATTTTTCTCATTTTTCTTTTGCCTCATTTCAAATATGTTCTCATACCGGATTTAAGACGTTTATTAAAAACAAATGTTGCATCAGTAAAATTGTATACTATTTTTCGGCGCGATATGTTAAACTTCTGTAAAAGGAGGTTTTTCGCCATGAAAACCGCTCTTATAACGGGTGCATCCCGCGGTATCGGCGCGGCAATTGCCCGGGCGCTCGCGAGGGATGGATTCCGCGTCGTCATAAATTACAATAACAGCGAGGCTCCGGCCCTTGCCCTCGCGCAGGAGCTCGGCGCGGAAAGCTATCATGCGGATGTTGCGGACGATGGAGCCGTGCAGAAAATGTTTAACGATATCGGGCGCGTCGACGTTCTTGTCTGCTGTGCGGGCGTCGCCAGCTATGGCCTTTTCACGGACATGAGCCATGAACAATGGCGCGGGCTTTTCGCCGTCAATACAGACGGCTGCGCCAACTGCTGCCGCGCGGCCATACCGGGCATGGTGCGCCGCAAGGAGGGCTGCATCATAACCGTTTCCTCAGTCTGGGGTGTTCACGGCGCCTCCTGTGAGGCTGCGTATTCCGCGTCAAAAGCCGCGGTCATCGGACTTACGCGCGCGCTAGCAAAGGAGCTCGGCCCCTCCGGCATACGTGTAAACTGCATTGCCCCGGGCGTTATCGATACGGACATGCTCTCCCCCCTATCAGAGGAAGACAAGGCGTCCCTTGCGGACGAAACCCCGCTCTGCCGTCTCGGAAAGCCGGAGGATGTTGCGGAGCTTGCTGCCTTCCTTGCATCGGACCGGGCTGACTTCATAACGGGTCAGGTCATCGGCGTGGACGGCGGATTTGCGCTCTGATTCTACCATAGCCGCGACGGTGCGGCAAGCATTTGATCAATATTCCGGCTGCTGAAAGCCCTTTTACAAAAGCAGCTGCCGAGGCAGGCAAATCAGAGCGATCAACTTAAAACCGGTGGCCGCCCGATATGTTTTTAATCGCCCATAACGCGAACTGTTGGTGAAATCGCCGGAGTTTTCGGCAGCCGCAGCTGTATTAAATGTGCTTTTTCCTTGACTTGAGAGTAAAAAAAGACTATTCTGTATATGAATTAATAATTTTGTATAAAAAAGAAAGGAACCTGCGAACATGGCCTTGATTCCAAAAAACACATGCCGCAGATGCCATCACGAGTATTCGGGGCTTAAAAGCAGATGTCCCTACTGCGGTACAAGAAAAACTTCCTCCAGCACCCGCACGGCAAGGCCGACAGCCTCCGCTCAGCAGGGTACTTCTGCCCGCGCACGCGCCAATGCAAACGCCAAATGGCAGATGATTTTCGGAGGAGTGCTCATCGTCGCGATCGTCCTCTCCGTCATTACGCTGACGGCCGTCAGCCTCGGAAACCGCGCGGAAAAAAAGGCGGAAGCCGCCTCCCCATCTGTCGATCCTATCGACACGCCGGAACCCATCGACACCCCCGTTCCGGAAACGCCGACGCCGACAGAAACACCAAACGTAACGAGCATAACGATAACCTTCCTCAATGAGGAAACTACCGAGTTTGCAATGAACCCCGGCGACCAGATACAGCTCAGCGCAAATCCTTACCCCCTGGACGTTAACGCAACAGTCGAGTGGAAGAGCTCCAACGAGGGCATCCTGACAGTCGACGACACCGGCCTTGTGACCGGCGTTTCCAGCGGCTGGGCAGATGTAACGGCGACTTGCGGCGCTGTCACGGCGACCTGCAGCGTCTGGGTTCGGTAATAAGGCAAAAAACACCAGAAAAAGTACCGGCGGCCGCCGGTACTTTTTTGACCTTTTCAAAAAAAGCTCTTGACATTGTATATTTTGTACGCTATAATTCCTTTTGCTGAATCCCTCATGGATCAAATTTCGATATGGACGATTGGCGCAGCTGGTAGCGCATCCGCTTGACGTGCGGGAGGTCACAAGTTCGAGTCTTGTATCGTCCACCAAAACAAATGCCACGACTATTGTCGTGGCATTTGTTTTGCTTTTTTGAACCCCAATGCTTATTAAGCTTTGGGGTTTTTTCTTTTTTGCAGCCCCAAAACCGGTCGGGATCCATCAGCCGCAAACCAAACTGTTAAAATGCGTTTTTTCATCAAAAAGCTTGAAAATTACAAGTTATTCTATATAATTAAAGTTACAACTCAATGGACTGGTCTTCGCCGCCGCAAAGCCGTTTCCGGCAGGCGGCGATGTAGAAGGAATGGGGTACCGTATCCGCACAGCGGAAACAAAGCCCCGCGCTACCCGGCGCTGTATGCGGGAGGGTGTTCCGAAGCACCGCAAGGTGTGAGCCGAAAGGCTTCCAATGGGAAACTGTGAAGGTAGGAAACATTCGCGGACGGGAACTTTCCCCGCCCCACCGTGAGTCAGAAGACAGACGGTCTATGTTGAGGCGGCAATGGGGGAACTTTATGCTCTTCTGCTTTTGCCGCGCTTTCTGGTACATAAAATCGGGTGTATCAGCTATTCTCATGTGAAAGGAGGCTGAAGCGCCTGATTTTTTAATTTTTCCCGCAGTTTGCCGCGCGGCGGGTCTATCGCCGGCAAAAACACACTCATTATAACTAACAGGAGGCACTCCCATAACTATGAAGAAGAAAACATTAAGCATTCTGCTTCTGCTCGTAATGCTCCTCTCCCTTCTGCCCACCGCGGCGCTGGCTGAGAACGTTGATGCTCCCCATTATTATTACGCCTATGTCACCATCGCTGACAAAGGCAGCGTCGTCATGGCGCAGCAGAAGGTCGGCGTCGCAGACATAGACGGCGACGGCAAGATAACCGTAAACGACACACTCTATGCGGCGCACAAGGCCGCCTATGAGGGCGGCGCAGAGGCCGGTTACAGCTCCTATACATCCGATTACGGTCTCTCCCTCGGCACTCTCTGGGGCGACAACAGCGGAAACTTCGGCTACTGGGTCGAAAACGTCTCCTGCTGGAGCCTTGCGGACGAGGTTCCGGCCGGAGAGCACGTAGTCGCGTTCATCTATTCCGACAGCACCAATTACAGCGACGCTTATGCTAAATTTGACAGCTTCGATTACTCCGCAACAGTCAACACTGCAAAGACTGTTTCTCTAGAGTCGGCTGGGTACGATGAGAACTGGGCCACCGTTTTCAGCGCATATGCCGACGCCGATCTGACTGCCTATGACAGCAGCTTCAACGCCCTTGACAGCGCCGACTACACCGTCACTAACAACACCGACGGCACCTATGACGTGACCTTCAGCAACGCCGGCAGCTATTACCTCGTTGCTACTGCTGAGAACAACGCCATCGTCCCCGCTGTCTGCGCCTTTACCGTCGAGGACTCCGCCGTCTCCGGCCTTCCCTTCGTTGATGTGGACGGACACTGGGCGCTTGACGCTATTACATATGTCTACGAAAACGAGCTCTTCAACGGTGTTGGAGATGACAGATTTGCTCCCGATGAGAACATGACCCGCGCCATGCTCATAACGGTCCTTGCCCGCCTGGACGGTCAGGACACCACCGGCGGCGAGACGTGGTATGAAAAAGCGGTCGCCTGGGCTGTTGCAAATGACGTCTCCGACGGAACGATGCTCGACGTCGACGTGACCCGTGAGCAGATGGTAACCATGCTCTGGCGCTATGCCGGAAGCCCGGAGAGCGAGAAAACACTCAACGACTTCACCGACGCCGAAGTTGTCAACAGCTGGGCCGTCGAGGCCATGCAGTGGGCAGTCTCTGAGGGTCTCATAACCGGCCGCACGGATACCACTCTTGTTCCCGACGGAACTGCCACGCGCGCTGAAGTAGCAACAGTCCTCCAGCGCTTTGCTGAAAACATCGAAAAGTAACGCTTCAACGTTGACACACCGCTTTACACCCGGCGGGCATGGGCGCCGCCCCTGTCTGCCGGTAAAGGAAGGACCCCATGAAAAAACACTCTAAAAAGCTTATAAGCCTGCTTACAGCAGCCGTCTTGCTTTTCAGCCTGTCTGTATCCGTCTTTGCGTCGGACCCAGCGCTGTCCGACGCAGTCAAAGGTTCTGCCGAATATGTCTATCAGACGGCCTCCAACCCTCAGGTGGGCTCCACCGGCGGCGAGTGGGCCGTTCTCGGACTGGCCCGCAGCGGCTGTGAAATTCCTGAGGAATATTTCCGGAATTATTATGAGACATTAAAGCAATACACAACAGCCTGCGGCGGTGTGCTACATGAGAAGAAGTACACGGAATATTCCCGCGTTATCATCGCCCTGACCGCGATCGGCAAGGATCCCACAGATGTTGCGGGATATAATTTGCTCACGCCGCTGGGCGATTTTGAAAAAACCTCCGGACAGGGTCTCAACGGCATGGCCTGGGCTCTGTTGGCTCTGGACTCCGGAAACTATGAGATGCCTATCAATGCTGAAGCGGAAACACAGGCGACCCGCCAGATGTATATCGACGCAATCCTCGACTGTCAGCTTTCCGACGGCGGCTGGAATCTTACCGGTACCGGCAGCGCCGACCCGGACATGACCGCCATGGCTCTTCAGGCCTTGGCAAAATACCAGTCCCAGACCGCCGTCAAGGCCGCGGTCACCAGGGCGCTGACCCGTCTTTCCGCCCTTCAGAACGCCACGGGAGGATATTCCTCCTGGGGAACGGCAACCTGTGAGAGTACCGCCCAGGTCATCGTCGCGCTGTGTGAACTGGGCGTCAGCCTGAATGACAGCCGATTCATTAAAAACGGATGCACGCTGCTCGACGCTCTTCTCTCATACCGCAATTCAAACGGCAGCTTTCTTCATTCGCTCGACGGCGACAGCGGAAACAGCCGCATGGCCTCGGAGCAGGGCTTCTATGCCCTAGTCGCAGCCCTACGCTCCCAAACCGGCCAAAACAGCCTCTACCGCATGGGTGACGCCATCTCCATCGGCGAGGGCGATCCGACTGCCCCCGGAAAGGGCGAAGGCCTGCCCGGAAAGCACGAGGATGTGAGATCCATGCCCATCACAGCGCCGGGAACGACCTTTGACGACATCGTCTATTCAGAAAACATAACCGCAATCGAGGCCCTGGCCGCAAGAGGTATCATCAACGGCAAGGGCGGGGGCCTGTTCGACCCTGACGCCAACGTGACCCGCGCCGAGTTTGCCACCATCATAACGCGCGGCCTCGGCCTTAAGGAAGAGACCACCGGCGTTTTCAAGGACGTTCCATCCACAAAATGGTATGCTGGATACGTCGGAACCGCCGCAAAATACGGCATTGTAAACGGCGTTGGCAACAATATGTTTGATCCCGAGGGCACGATCACCCGTCAGGAGGCAGCCACCATGGTCGCCAGAGCCGCAAAACTCTGCGGCATGGACGTCGGGATGAGCGCTTCGGAGATCCGCGACATGCTCGCGCAGTTCGGTGACTATGTCTCCGCCGCCAGCTGGGCCCAGGAGTCCCTCGCCTTTTGTTACAGAGATGGCATACTTTCCCAGTCTGATTTAAACATCGAACCCACAAAGCCCATCCTGCGCTGCGAGATCGCACAGATGCTTTTCAACATGCTCAGCTGTGCCAACCTCATCTGACAAGGAGCATAATATGTGGTGGAAAAAGAATAAATGGAAGGTCATAATTCCGGTGCTCGCAATCGCGATACTCGCGTGCGCGTTCTACTTCGGCGGCAACGCCCCCGGCTCCCAAGGCTGGAGCATCTCCGGCCTTGGGGCCCAGCAGTCCCCATCAGACAGCCGCCCGGATACGGCTGCACCGGTCTTTACCTCTTCCCCGACGGATGAACCGGAACAGGACTCTCCCCCTGCGCAAACTTCCTCTCCGGATGAAAATACGCAGGAACCTGACACGGAGCCCGAGGAAACCGCCCCTGTGGAAACCCCGTCGCCGGAACCGGCCACGGCTCCCGCACCCGAACCAACGGCCGAACCTGCAGTCGAGATAACGCTGCCGCCCGCGCCGGACGGTTATGAGTGGAAAAACGGCATGATGATCAGCACAGATACCGGCAAAGATCAGTACCTGACCGACCCTGTGCCGGACGGGATGCCGCTGCCCGTCGAACCGGATGACGCTGTTATCAGCTCGGTGTCATACACCTGCACCATATCCATCTCCTGCGCGACCATACTGAACAACCTGGACTCCTGTGACCCCGACAAGGTGGAGCTTGTGCCGGAGGACGGCTGGATACTCAAACCCATGACCGTCACCTTCTACGAGGGAGAGAGCGTGTTCAACGTGCTTCAGCGGGTCTGCAAGCAGTACAAGATCCATCTGGAATTTGAAAACACGCCTATGTATAACAGCGTCTATATCGAGGCGATAAACAACCTGTATGAATTCGACGTCGGGGATCTCAGCGGCTGGATGTACAAGGTCAACGACTGGTTTCCAAATTACGGCTGCAGCCGCTACTCGCTGAAAAACGGCGACGTTATCAGCTGGGTATACACCTGCAACCTGGGCTATGACGTCGGCGGAGGGCATTCGGTCGGCTAAGGCACAGGAACCTGACCTGAAATATATGCGCGGAAGTGATGCTTTATTCTGAATCGGGACGCTTTTTCCAGTTATCATCCAGTCATAAATTTTCTGTATTTTGCGCTGGTGCTGATATTCTCCATGTTCTTTATGCACCCGGTCTGCCTTGCGATCTCGCTGGGCTGCGCCGCTGCATACAGCATAAATCTGAGCGGCAGGAAGGCTCTCAGGCTCCTTCTGGGCCTTATGCTGCCCATGATGCTCGCGGCGATGGTCATAAACCCCGCCTTCAACCACGAGGGCGGCACCATACTGGCCTATCTTCCCTCCGGCAACCCGCTCACGTTCGAGAGCATCGCCTACGGAGCCGCGGCGGCAGTTATGCTCGCGTCAGTCATGATATGGTTCTCCTGCTACAGCGCCGTTATGACCTCAGACAAATTCATTTACCTGTTCGGCCGCTTAATACCGGCGCTTTCCCTGGTGCTGAGCATGACGCTGCGCTTTGTCCCCAAATTCAGGGCTCAGCTGCACACGGTGACTGAGGCACAGCGGTGCGTTGGAAGGGACGTTTCGACCGGGAGGCTTTTCCGCCGCCTAAAAATTGCGGTCTCTATCCTGTCCATTATGGTCACATGGTCTCTGGAAAACGCCATTGAAACGGCGGACAGCATGAAAAGCCGGGGATATGGCCTGCCTGGGCGGACTGCCTTCTCCATCTACCGTTTCGACGACAGAGACAGGGCAGCGCTGGCATGGCTCATATTCTGCGGCTTTTACATTGTCTGCGGCTGGGCCTCCGGCGGTTTTTATTTCCGCTATTACCCAACGGTAAAATGTTCACCCATCGGGGCGTTTCCAATAAGCTTCATGCTAGTATACCTGGCGCTTTGTCTGACGCCGGTGATCCTGAACGAAAGAGAGGACAGAAAATGGAAACATTTGAGATCCGGGATCTGACCTTCTCTTATCCGGAGCAGCAGGAAAAGGCGGTGGACGGCATTACGCTATCCGTCGGACAGGGCGAGTTTCTGGTCATATGCGGGCCGTCCGGCTGCGGAAAGTCAACTCTGCTGCGCCAGCTCAAGCCCGCACTTGCGCCGCACGGCGTCCGCAGCGGCGAGATCCTCTTTGAAGGCACACCGCTATATGATCTGAAACCGCGCACGCAGAGTCAGAAGATCGGGTTTGTACTTCAAAGCCCGGATAACCAGATCGTAACGGATAAGGTCTGGCACGAGCTGGCCTTTGGCCTTGAGAGTCTGGGATACAGTACTCCAGTCATCCGACGCAGGGTCGCGGAGATGGCCTCCTTTTTCGGAATACAGGCCTGGTTTTATAAAAATGTATCTGAGCTTTCGGGGGGGCAGAAGCAGCTTTTGAATCTCGCCTCCGTCATGGTGATGCAGCCTGATGTCCTTATCCTCGACGAGCCGACAAGCCAACTGGATCCCATTGCAGCCTCCGACTTCCTTTCGGTCCTCGGCAAAATAAACCGCGAGCTGGGCACCGCCGTCATACTGACGGAGCATCGCCTGGAGGAGGCCTTCCCTCTTGCAAGCCGTGCTGCAGTCATGGACCGGGGCAGGCTCATCTGCACGGGCACGCCGCACAAGGTCTGCGAACTTCTCAGGGACGCGGGACATCCCATGTTTCTGGCCATGCCGACGGCGGTACGAGTGTGGGCGGCGGTCGAAAACGACGCCCCATGTCCGGTCACAGTGCGGGAAGGCCGGGACTGGCTGGCAAATTTCGTACAGGACAACGAGCTTAGGCCTTTGCCGGCGGAACAGGCCCAATCCTATCCCGGTGAAAGCGCGATAGAAGCCGACGGCCTCTGGTTCAGATATGAAAAGGAGCTTCCGGATGTTGTCAAGGGCCTTAGCCTCTCTGTTAAAAAGGGCGAATTTCTCGCCCTGCTCGGAGGAAACGGCACGGGCAAGACAACGAGCCTCAAGCTGTTGTCCGGACTGCTAAAACCATATCGGGGTGAGATACGCCGCCGCGGCAAAGTCGGCGTTCTGCCGCAGGATCCACAGACCCTGTTCGTGAAAAAAAACGTTCGGGAGGACCTGTTTGAGATACTCAGCGGTCAGAAGGCTGAAAAAGCCGAAGCAGAGTCACGTGTGGCCCGTGTATCCGCCCTGTGCCATTTGGAAGGACTGCTCGACCGCCATCCATATGACCTTTCGGGCGGAGAACAACAGCGAGCGGCGCTGGCAAAGGTCCTGTTGCTCGAACCGGATATTCTCTTTCTGGACGAACCTACAAAGGGGTTGGACGCAGAATTCAAACAAAGCTTTGCTGAAATCCTGCGATCGCTTCTCTGCCGCGGGGTAAGCATAGTCATGGTAAGCCATGACGTCGAATTCTGCGCCAGCTTTGCCCACCGCTGCGCCCTGTTATTCGACGGCGGTATCGTGACCGAAGCGCCACCTAGAGAATTTTTCTCCGGCAACAGCTTTTACACTACTTCGGCCAACCGCATGGCCCGTGTTTTTATTCCAAACGCCATCGTAGCGGAGGACGTCATCGCCGCCTGCGGCGGCACTCTTCCGGAAAAGCCCGGGCCGGCGCAGGAGATCCCTCCTCTTCCCGCGCCGCGGGAAGAGAGCGCCGGGCAAGCGGCTCAGAGACTACCGTGGTGGCGAAAGCTGGGCGCGGCCGTATCTGGAATTGCGGCGCTTGCCATCCTTTTTAAAGCCCTTTCCGGCGCGGACCTTTCCGCCCTTGTGACAGCCGACGGTATGACTGAGCTTGCCTCAAACGAGCTCACGCTGTATGCTGTTTTCTGCGCCCTTCTGTTTATCTTCTCCCTCTGCATCACACGCAGGAGCCGCCGTCCGGACTATATTGTCCAAAACCCAAAGGAAAAGCGAAAGCTGACAAAACGCACGCTGCTCTCTCTATTCCTCATCCTGCTGCTCATTCCTTTTACGCTTTTTATCGGCTCATACTATCTGGGGGACAGAAAATATTACTTCATCTCCCTGTTGATACTGCTGGAGGTCATGCTCCCATTTTTTCTCATCTTTGAGGGCAGGAAGCCCCAGGCGCGGGAACTTGTCATAATCGCAGTCCTCTGCGCTATCGGAGTCGCGGGCAGGGCAGTGTTTTTCATGCTGCCTCAGTTCAAGCCGGTCATGGCGCTGACTATAATCGCGGGCGTCGCTTTCGGAGGAGAAACCGGCTTCCTCGTCGGCGCGGTGACCATGCTCGCCTCCAACATTATGTTTTCGCAGGGGCCGTGGACGCCGTGGCAGATGTTCTGTATGGGCATCATCGGCTTTCTGGCGGGACTTCTTTTCCGAAAGGGCTGGCTCCGGCGCAGCCGCACGAGTCTCTGCGTGTTCGGCGCGCTGTCTGCCATCATTATATATGGCGGCATTATGAATCCCGCTTCTGCCCTCATGTGGGCCCACACGCTGAATTGGCAGACGCTCGCCGCCTATTATGTTACAGGCTTCCCCATGGACTGCATCCACGCCGCGGCAACATGGATCTTTCTCTGGTTTGCCGCTGAGCCCATGCTGGAAAAGCT
The DNA here is from genome assembly GCA_964539115.1 of uncultured Oscillospiraceae bacterium. Lineage (GTDB taxonomy): Bacteria > Bacillota > Clostridia > Oscillospirales > Oscillospiraceae > CAKSXP01. Next base: position 82,764 of record CAZIHY010000001.1, on the reverse strand, counting down.
GGACCGAATAAAAGTCAAATACGGCCTGGTGGAATAGCGCCATAGCAAAACAAAGGAACTTTTGCATAAACTGGTCCTGCTGCAAAGAATAAAAACCGGCCACGGATCTATCCGTGGCCGGTTTTTGGTTTCTATTCTTTACGGCGCGGCTTATTCGTCCGCGGGCCGAGCATAGGACATGGAATCGTCCCAGGTCTCATACGGCTCCGGCAGAGGCGGAGAGAAGGTCGCCGGCCGCGTCGGCGAATATCCGCTTTCCGCAAACGGATATATCGTCCGGTTGGCCTCGGGGAAGGTGCCCAGCACGGTCCTGCTCGCGAGGCCCTCAAACGGGTTAGTAGTCAACACCTTCGGGTCTATCAGATAGTCAAAGTCGCTCGCCGTGCGGAAATGCCATATCTTCCAGCCGTCGCTTTCGCGGACAAAGTCAACACACTCCTTGCCCATCTGTAAAAACGGTACAGGCACGCCCTCGCGGTTTATCTCCGTCGACATGCCGATAGTCTGCCATATCCCCTTGGCCGTTTTCCCATCCCTGGCGATCTCTATGTAGGGCGACGTCAGGCACCTGATGACAAGCTCGCCAACGCCACGGTTTTCCGGTTTGTTCTCCACCTTGTCCGGAAACAGCTCGCTCATTATTTTCAGCTTCTCCGCGTCCATCATCTCGTTGGACATCGCGTAATAACGGTAGACGAGCTCTCTTCCGGCGTAGGCCGTGCTCTCGTGCGCATACACAATGTCGTCGTGCTCCTTAGCCCAGAAAGTGTCCAGCTCATACCGCTGCGCGCAGGCCCTGTAACAATATGCGTGCGCCGCCCAGAGATTTTGGATCTCTGCATAATCGAGGGAGCGTCTCGCCATTTCTTCCGCCGTCAAGTCATTATAGCTCATGGTATACCTCCATATTCTGTCAATAAATTGAGCATGGCTATTTTGAGAGAACAGCCATGCTTTTTTATGTCACATTTCCGGCTTGTAGCTGGGAATAACTTCAAGTTTGAACTTATTTGCCTCGTGCAGCCTGTCGATGCGGTCTTTAACGGCGGGGTCCACGCACACTCCGGTCCGGATGTATTTGTCCAGCACTTCATAGGTGAAGCCCAGGTTGTCCTCGTCCGTCTTGCCGCTCAGGCCGTCGATCGGCGTTTTCTCAATGAGGTTCCGCGGCAAACCCAGGACCTTTCCCAGCTCGCGCATTTCCGCAACGGTGACATGCGCACAGGGGCTGAAATCGCCGGCGCCGTCGCCGTAGCGCGTGGCATAGCCCACCCAGTCTTCGGACAGGTTGCAGGTATTGGCAACGCGCCCGTTGCAGGATTGCCCGACAGCATAGAGCGTCGCCATACGTATCCTTGCGGGCAGGTTAATGCGCGTCTGCGCGGAGATCTCCATGTCCTCAGGAAGGCTGTTTAAAACGCCGTCCACCGCGTCCTTGATGTTGATCGTGTAGTTCTTTATTCCGAGGTGCGCAACAAGCTGCTGCGCGCAGTCGATGTCGTGCTGCTCGCCGCAGGGCATCAACACGCCGATAACGCGGTCGCGTCCCAGAGCCTCAACACACAGCGCCGCGACAGTAGAGCTGTCCTTGCCGCCCGAGATACCGACGATCGCGCTGCAGCCCTTTCCGTTCTTTTCAAAAAAGTCCCTTATCCACTCAACACAGCCGTCTTTGAATTTAACAGCATCAAACATTTTTATGCCTCCTTTAATATTCACTCGCCGGTTATCGTTATCTGGCACATGCGCATCGTGTCCAGCGCCGCTTTGTGCGTCCCCGGCGTTACGCCCGCGCAGCAGGATGCGTCGACCGATATTTCGTACTCAGGAAAGTTTGCCTTGAGCAGCAACGCATTTGAAACCACGCATATATCCGTACACAGGCCTATAAGCTCCACGGAGAATTCTTTTCCGTCCGCCGCTTTTTCCAAAAGCCGCGGCAGTTCCGTCGACCCGAAGGTCGTCTTTTCGACCTCTGTCACGCGCTTTCCGCTGAGCGCCGACGCGATATCATCGTTCAACCGCCAGCCTTCTGTTCCCTTGATGCAGTGCCGCACCGGGAGCTTCCTTCCCTCAGCGGTTTCCATGTAGTTTTCAAAATGTGTATCGAAGGTCACGAATACCTCGCCACTGAAGCTCCTTATCTTTTCCGCGGCGTTCGGTACGATGGCCGCGGCCTCCTGCGTTCCGAGCGCTCCGTCAACAAAATCCCTCTGCATATCTACTACTACCAGAAACTTTTTCACAGCATCACTACCATTCTAAGTTTTATTGTTATTATAACAGATTTTACCTCTCCGAGCCGCTGCGGTCAATAGTACATTTTGTGCTTTATTTGGTCCTGATTTTGCTGTATACTCTTATCCAGGTGATAAAATGTATAGAATTTTCATTGTTGAGGACGACGCCGGCATCGCCGGCGTTATAAAACAACACGCCGAAAAATGGGGACTCCAGGCCGAATGCGCTCAGTATCTCCGCGACATTATGCCGGAATTTGCGCAATTTGACCCCCAGCTCGTGCTGATGGATATCGTCCTGCCATTTTTCAACGGTTACCACTGGTGCAGCGAGATACGCCGGGTTTCCAAAGTCCCTATAATATTCATCTCCTCTGCCTCTGACAATATGAACATCGTTATGGCTATGAACATGGGTGCAGATGACTTCATCGCAAAGCCCTTTGATCTAAGCGTACTGATGGCAAAGATCCAGGCCCTCCTGCGGCGCACCTATGACTTTGGCGGGGCCATGCCCGTTTTGGAACACGGCGGCGCTATACTCAACACCGGCGACCATACGCTGTCATACAACGGAAACAAGCTGACGCCGAGCAAGAACGAATATCTAATCCTGCTGACTCTGATGGAGAGCCGGGGAAAGGTAGTCTCCCGCGAAAAGCTCATGCAGAAGCTCTGGGAGACAGACTCCTTCGTAGACGAGAACACGCTGACCGTCAACATCAACCGTCTGCGCCGAAAGCTCGATTCGCTGGGCCTCGAGGGCTTCATCACGACCAAATTCGGCGTCGGCTACATTCTGGAGTAAGCGTATGAGGTTTTTTGCAAAATATCTGAAACAGCGCAGGTGGGTGGTTTATGTTTTTCTGCTCTACTGCGCGATATTCCTCGCCTCCTTTTCGCTTTACCGGTTGCCGCTCGGCGCTGTGCTCTATCCCGCCGCGCTCTGTCTGGGGCTGAGCGTCATCCTGCTTGCCGCGGACTTCCGCCGCGTTTACATGACTCATGTCTTTCTTTCCGACGTCAAAGGCCTGCCCGCCGAAACCTTCGGTCCACTGCCGGCAACGGACGACGTCCTCGACGAGGATTACCAGGAGATCATTCGCCTTCTCTGCGAGGAGGAAAAACAGCGGGAGGCCGCATTCAACGCCCGTTTTTCCGACATGGTGGACTATTACACCGTGTGGGCGCACCAGATCAAGACCCCGATAGCCTCGATGCGGCTTACTCTCTCCGGCGAGGATTCCGCCCTGTCCAGAACGCTGTCGGGCGATCTTTTCCGCATTGAGCAATATGTTGAAATGGTTCTGATGTTCCTGCGTCTGGACTCCGGCTCAACGGACTATGTCATCCGTGAGTGCGAGCTGGACAGCATCGTCCGGTCCGCTGTACGGAAATTTGCAGGCGAGTTCATAAACCGCAGGCTCAGCCTGAACTATAGCATGCCGGAAACAAGAGTGCTTACAGACGAAAAATGGCTCTCCTTCGTAATTGAGCAGGTACTGTCCAACGCTCTAAAATACACGCGTGAGGGCAGTATTTCAATAACTTTGGAGAGCCCCAAAACGCTTTGCATCAGCGACACCGGCATCGGCATCGCGCCGGAGGATATGCCGAGGATATTCGAAAAGGGCTTCACGGGCTATAACGGCCGCGGCGATATGAAGGCCAGCGGGATCGGCCTGTACCTCTGCCGCAGGATCTGCCGTAATCTCGGACACAGCATAAGCGCTGAATCTGAGCCGGGCAAGGGGACGATGATCCGCATTGGGCTGTACAGGGATAAACTTGAGGTCGAGTGATAATTTATTCTCTTTTTATTTTTCCATTTACAAAACCGGTTTGTGAATCAATAGAAAAAACCGCTTCCCTCCAAAAGAAGGGAAGCAGTTTTTATTTAAAGGGAGTCCTTGTCAAAAACCTTTGCCAATCTGTCCGCGCCCGACCATATGGCCGAGATCACGCCGATCAGCACGGCGGTCGGTACCGCCAGCGTCACGATAAGCGCAAGCCCCACCCACAGCACAGCGTCCGACAGCGCCTTGCCAACGCTATTTTTCATAGACAGTCATACCCGCTCCTCTTTAGCTCCGCTGACAATGGCAAAGTATGCTCCGGAGGTTATGCGGTAAACGACCATATAAAACAGAGCAAACACCAAAAAGCTCAGAAGCGTCGTCACGATCAATATGTTGGTATTTCTGAGATTAAAGAGCATCAGTATCTTATACAGCATCGGGAATGCGAAAGCCAGATGCATGCCCGCGGCGATAAGCGGCAGGAAGAACACTGTCAGCAGTTGGGAATTTATGCTCTTTCTGATGTTCTTTTTGGTCATGCCGACCTTCTGCATGATGTCAAACCTGGCGCTGTCCTCATAGCCCTCGGACACCTGTTTATAATATATGATGAGAACGGCCGCGAATAGAAAAACTATGCTCAGCATTATGCCAAGGAAGAACAGACCGCCGTAGGTGCCGTAAAATTCCCCGCTCTCCTGCGCACGGCTCTCAAACGAATAGGAATATATGAACTTTGTATCGATCTGTTTTGAGTCCATTATCTCATTCATCTTTTCCCACATGACTTCGTTCAGCTCTATCTGTCCGTCGTCATCCAGGCTTGAATCGAAGCTGAAATTCCAGTTTATCGATACCAGACGGATGCCCTCCGCTATATCGACTTCCGCCAATTGCCCGATCACGCTTTTTATATCGTCGGTAACGACAAAGATGGACGCGGATATATCCATGGTCGCCCGGGATTTTGATGGGAACTCGTTGAGAAGCTTCTTGACGCGGAATGTCTGTTCCCCTTTTACGGCAAAAGTATCATAGGGATAATCCGTTCGCATCGGATAAATGAGCACCTCGCCGCTGTCCAGCGTTTCATTTTTGCCCGAGGCCCTGTTATAGTCCGCCAGCGGAACAAAGTACACAGTCAGAACGTCGTCGATCGCCATAACATTGAATTCGCTCGAGTCATAGTACAGTTCGCCGTCCACGATGACGCCGGAGATAGCGCATTCGCTGTATTCGACTATATTTGTTATCCCGCCGTCATACTCCTCCGCCGTCTCCAGAAGCCCATTCCGTATGAGGTCGATCGTCCCGTCGGAGTAACCTTCCATGTCCCGCAGGCCGATACGCACGCCCAGATCGTTTGGATATCGCTCGGACAGGCTGTCCTCCGCGCCGAAGTACAGGCAGGCCGTTGACGAGATCATGACCAGCACCATAGTCGCGAGTATGCATATCGAAGCAAGGCCCGCTCCGTTTCGCTTCATGCGGAACACCATTGAGGACACGGAGACAAAGTGGTTCGCCTTATAGTAATAGTTCTTTTTCTTTTGCAGCATCCGGCACATCACAACGGAGCCTGCTATGAAGAGCATATATGTCGCAACGATGACCATTATAACGGCTACGAAGAACCACAGCATTGCGGAAAGCGGCTCCTTGATGGTGACGGCTATGTAATACGCCGCCGCGAGGATCACAGCGCCGAGGACTCCGAAAAACCAGTTCGCCTTCGGCGGCTTTTCTCCCACACTCTCGCCGCGGAGCAGCTCCGCAGGATTTGAAAAGCGTATCTGCCGCAGATCGTTGAGAAATATAAGGAAAAATATCGCTGCAAATAATACGATTGAAACGACGATAGAATTTATTGAAACCGAAAAGCTGAAGCTGACGTCCCCAAGCATGATGTTTATAAGACACAGTTCGGCAAGCTTGGACAGCGCGACGCCGAAAATCAGGCCGGCAGCGAGAGAGATGGCCGCGGTTATCAGGGCCTCCCAGGCGAGGATACGCGCGATGTTTCCCTTTCCCATTCCGAGCACATTGTAAAGCCCGAATTCCTTTTTCCTGCGGCGGATAAGGAATGAATTGGTATAGAACAGGAAGATAAGCGCGAACACGCCCATGACCGCCTGTCCGAACCTCATCGTCAGGGCGATTGTATCGCCGCCCCTGAGCTCCAGGATGGTATCCGAGCCGGCAACGAAGCTTATGATATAGAACATCATGACCATGCCGGTGCAGGTCAGGATATACGGCGTATACAGCCGGCTGTTCTTTCGGATCCCGCTCCACGCGAGCTTTGGATAAAATCCCGCCTTCATTTCGAATCACCGCCCGCCTGGACCATAGTCAGCGTATCAGAGATCTTCTGATACAGCTGTTCGTCCGTGCTTTCGCCGCGATACAGCTGGTGGAACACCTCTCCGTCCTTGATGAAGAGGATCCTGCCCGCATGGGACGCCGCCTTTACAGAGTGCGTCACCATCAGTATAGTCTGTCCGCTGCGGTTGACCCAGCCGAACAGCCGCAGCAGTTCGTCTGTCGCACGCGAGTCGAGCGCGCCGGTCGGCTCGTCTGCAAGGATCAGCTTCGGCTCCGTTATCAGCGCACGGGCGACCGCCGCGCGCTGCTTCTGTCCGCCTGAGATCTCATACGGATATTTTTTCAACAGCTCGGAAAGTCCCAGCTGCGGCGCGAGAAAGTCGAGCCTTGCGCGCATCTCGTTGTATGGCCTGCCGGCGAGCACAAGCGGAAGAAAGATATTGTCCTCGACAGAGAAGGTGTCCAACAGGTTGAACTCCTGAAAAACAAAGCCAAGATTGTCGCGGCGGAAGGCCGCCATCGCGCTGTCCTTTATGGACGCAAGCCCGACGCCGTCCAGCAGAATACTGCCTGACGTCGGCTTGTCCAGCGCGGCTATCATATTGAGCAGAGTCGTCTTGCCGGAGCCGGACTCGCCCATTATCGCAACATACTCGCCCTCCTCAACGCTGAAGCTGACGCTGCGGAGCGCCTCGACCTGAGAACCGCCGAAGCGCGTTGTATATACTTTTTTCAGTCCGCTGACTTCAAGAATACTCATTTCGTATTACCTCCTTGACGGACTTATTTTATCAAAACAGCAGAGCTTATGTACATCGAATCACCTTACAATTTCCTTTATAAATCTTACACTTTTGTAATAACTTTTTTAAGATGCCGATGCATATTCTGCGGAAACATTCACACTTTATTGCATCACTCCAAGAATTATTTGCAAGTTTTTTCAGTAATTATGCAATCTAATGATTGAAAAGCTCCGTTTAATGCTGTATAATAACACTTACCTGAATTTTAGAACTTTTGAACCTTCAAAAGTCTGAATAAAAACATTCTGGAGGATACACAAATGAAAAAGAGACTTCTAGCACTTCTGCTCGCGGCTTTGTTCGTTATGAGCTTCGCCGCCTGTGGTACCACTAACGACGAGCCTGCA
>CAZIHY010000001.1:47338-75147 GCA_964539115.1 uncultured Oscillospiraceae bacterium | reverse complement strand
GAGCCCGCCTCTTCCGCCGGCTCCATGACCATGGGCACCGGCGGCACCACCGGCACCTATTACGCCTTCGGCAACGTCCTTTCCGGATACATGACCGAGGCTTCCGGCATCTCCCTGAAAGTCGTTTCCACTGACGGCTCCGCCGCCAACATCTACGGTATCGACGACGGCCTGTACCAGCTCGCCACCGTCCAGTCCGACGTTATGGCTTACGCCTGGGAGGGCAGCAAGTCCTTTGAGGAGGACGGAGAGATCCATTCCTTCAAGGTCATCGGCGGCCTGTATGAGGAAGCCGTCCAGATCGTCACCATGGACTCCAGCATCAAAACTGTCGCAGACCTCGCCGGCAAGACCGTCTCCATCGGCGCTCCCGGCTCCGGCGTTTACTTCAACGCCATCGATGTCCTCGGCGCCTACGGCCTCACCGAAGAGGATATCAAGGCCGAGTACCTCTCCTTCGGAGATTCCACCGACGCTATGAAGGACGGCAAGATCGACGCCGCTTTCATCGTTGCCGGACCCCCGACGACCGCTATAACCGAGCTTGCCACCACTAACGGCGTTTATCTTGTCAACATTGAGGATTCCGTCGCCGACGAGCTCATCGCCTCCTGCCCCTATTACAACAAGTACGTCATCCCCGCCGGCACCTATGCCGGACTTGATGAGGACACCTACACCGTCTCCATCAAGGCGACCATGATCGTCTCCTCCGACGCCTCTGAGGAGGACGTCTACAACCTCACCGCCGGTATCTTCGACAATATCGAAGCCATCACCTCCGCTCACGCCAAGGGCGCTGAACTCAGCCTTGAGAACGCTACCTCCGGCATGCCTGTCCCCTTCCATGAGGGCGCCGCGAAGTACTTCTCCGAGCACGGCATCGAGGTCGACGCCGGCTGAGAACCTTCACGCAGCTTTAATAACCTTTAACGGAAAGGCTACCGGAATCATCTGATTCCGGCAGCTGTTTCCGCTTTATTGCCGCTTTATCATCCAAGTGAATGATGAGCCGAATCCGGGCTTTAGCCCTTCCGGAGCCGTTGTTACATCCGTCCAACGGATTCGGATCCTCGCTCCGCAGTCCGCGGTGTCCGGGCCGTTACATTACGATTGGAGGTGCCTTTTTTGGCATTTGGTAAAAAGAAAAAGGAAATAATACCTACCCCGGAGACAGACTCCGTCGAGCGCGATGTAAACGCCGATCTTGACGCAGTCATGAAAAAATTTGACCGCGAAAGCAACACCCGCGTCTGGGAGGGCACGCCCAAAATCATCGTAAACATACTTTTGGCCCTGTTGGCCCTGTTCTGCATTTATGACGCGCTGTTCTCGACCGGTCTTGTCCAACAGGCGAGGCTTGGCCTGTTTGTCGGGCTTCTGGTCATCCTCGGCTTTGTGGTGTACCCTGTTAAAAAGGGCGTCCAGCGCGTGAACCATATCCCTTGGTATGACATTATCATCATCCTGCTGACGGCTTTCGCCTTTGCATATTTCGTCATAAACGCCAAATCCCTTGTCGAGATGCGCATCAGCAAATATCAGTGGTACCATATTGCCATTGCCGTCATCGCAATTCTCTCCGTCGTGGAGCTGACCCGCCGCTGCGTCGGTCTCCCTATTATCTGCGTTGCGGCCGTATTTATCATCTATGCCCTGTTTTTCTATCAGTCCGGTCAGCTTGAGTTCCTCAAACGGTTCCAGAACCTTCTCAAAACTCTGTTTTACAGCACTGAGGGCATTCTCTCAACGCCAATTAACGTCTGCGCCAAGTTTATCGCAGTTTTCATCATCTTCGGCGCCTTTCTTGAGCGTACGGGTATTTCGGATTTCTTCATCGACCTTGCCAACTGCGCCGTCGGCAAATACTCCGGCGGTCCCGCAAAGGTCGCCGTCATCTCCAGCGCACTGTGCGGCATGGTATCAGGCTCCTCCGTCGGTAATACCGTCACGACCGGTTCCGTCACTATCCCGATGATGAAAAAGGCCGGCTACAAGGGCGAGTTTGCCGGCGCGGTAGAGGCCTCCGCCTCCACAGGAGGGCAGATCATGCCCCCGATCATGGGCGCCGCCGCTTTCCTTATGGCGGAATTCGTCGGCGTGCCTTACTCCAACATCGTCGTACGAGCCATTCTCCCCGCAATACTGTATTTTGCCGGCATCTTCATGTCCGTCCACCTCGAGGCAAAAAAGCTCGGGCTTCAGGGAATTCCCAAGGAGCTGCTGCCCAAATTCCGCATTCTCATGAAGAAATGCTTCCTGCTCCTGCCTCTTATCGTTCTTGTCGTGTTCATTTCCACGAACCGTATGACTATACAGAAGGCCGCTATCCTCGCCATCGCGCTTGCCATTATCGTCAGCCTTCTTAACAAGGACAACCGCATCAGCATCAGGAAGATCTTCGACGCGCTCTCCTCCGGCGCCCAGAGCACCATATCCGTCGCAGCGGCCTGCGGCATGGCTGGCATCATCGCCGGCTGCATAACGATGACCGGCCTTGCATCCGTCCTGAAAGCGGCCGTCATCGCGGCCTCCGGCGGCTCCACCATTCTAGCGCTGTTTATGACCATGCTTTGCTGTATCGTCCTCGGTATGGGCGTTCCCACGACCGCAAACTACTGCATCATGGCCTCCACCTGCGCTCCCATCCTCGTTGAGATGGGCATACCCATGATAGCGGCGCACATGTTTGTTTTCTACTTCGGCATCGTTGCCGATATAACTCCGCCTGTCGCCCTCGCCGCCTATGCCGGCAGCGCGATAGCGGGCTCCAAGCCGATGAAAACCGCCCTCAACGCCACGAAGCTTGCTATAGCGGCTTTCATTATCCCATATATCTTCGCGCTCAATCCCGCAATGCTGTTTGTCGACACAAACGCTTTCGAGTTTATACTTATAGTCATAACCTCTGCTGTCGGCATGTTCGGTGTTTCGATGGGGCTGGAAGGCTATTTCAGCGGCAAGCTGATCTGGCCGCTGCGGGTCATCGTTATCGCAGGCGGACTTGCACTCATCTATCCGGGCGTACTCACCGACGTTATCGGCCTTGTTGTCGTCGGAGGAATCATTGCGATCCAGGTCATTCTAAGCAAAAGGCACGGCAAAGCCAAAACATAATAAGGCAAAGATGCCTGCCTCAAACCTCCCCTATGTAAGGGGAGGTTTTTTGCGGCCTGTTTCCGTTTCAAACCACTGATTTTTAATGCAGGCCCCTTCTTCTTGCCCCACCGGGGCCCACGCTTCCCAGTCCGCGAATACGGATACCGGCGTCAGGAAAAATATACACAGCCAGGCAGTATATTTCCTCACTCGTACTTCATATCTTTTACCTCGCGGACTTGTTGACTGTTTCAGCATAAACACTGACCCAAACATGTCAGCATCGCGCATCTTCAGCGAATAAAAAACTGATTGCAATCAGACGCAAAATATGATATAAGTAATTATATCCATTGTTTGTATACAAAATCGTGAAAACTTTATGCATTTTGCGGAAAGGAGCGCCTATGGAGGTCAAAAACTACACTGCCGAGGAATTGGTGACGCGCTGGGAGGACAGACGCGACATCAAAAACCTCATGGGCAAATACGTTGTCAGCTTTCTCATCAAAAAGGAACCGGAAATTTTCTCCAGCTTCTGGAGCACCCGCGAGGACATCTGTTATGGCATAAATGAGGGCTGGTACTCCGGCCGGGACGCCATTCGCGGTTACTACGACTCGCTGGACGCGAAAACTATCGCTGTGCGCGACAAGCTCATTGAGCTCTTCCCCGACAAGGCCGAGGGCAAATCCCCTGAGGAACTTTACGGCATAGGTCTGTTTGACGCCCGCAGTATCACAAACTCCGTCATCGAGATCGCCGCGGATGGAGAAACGGCGAAGGGTATCTGGCACTGCTTCGGCTATGTCACTGACATTGACGAGCACGGCCCCGTCTCAAACTGGATTTTCGCAACCTTCTGTGCCGACTTCATTCGCGAGGGCGAGGATTGGAAGCTCTGGCACCTGACCTATCTTGAGGATATCAACAACCCCTCCGGAACCAACTGGTCCAGCGGTGAATATCCCTACCCTGAGCTTCCGGAGTTCGAATCGCTCAAATCGGTAAAGGTCACGGAACCCAACGTCCCCTGCGTCCTGCGCGAGAGATACAGCGTCAACCGCCCGTTTACCAAAATGCCGAGGTTGCCCGAGCCCTATGTGAGCTTTGCGGACACCTTCAGCTACGGAATGTGAGAGGAGGGCACGAGCATGGCAAAAAAGAAGAATATATCCAAACCCGTCTACACCCCTGAAGAGCGTATACAGCGCGTTTGGGAGGTAGAGCGCATCAAGGACCTGATGAGCCGCCGCAGCTTCTACATAGCTAACGACGACCGCCGCGGAGAGCTGAACGATTTCTGGGTGGCAGAACCCGAACACCGCACCACCGCGTCCCTCGGCTCCAACTGGGGCTATTACGTCGGCATGGACTCCATCAGCAACTACTATGTCGTGCGTCACGGTGAACGCATGAAGGCCGCGCTTGAGGAATACTGCAGGGCGAACCCCGGGGTTGAAAACAACGAACAGAACCTCGGCTACGGCTGCATGATCTCCCGCCCGCTGAACACGCCGCTTGTCGTTCTCTCCGGCGACGGACAAACTGCAAAGGGCATCTGGTACAGCATCGGACAGGAATCGATCGCCCGCGGCGGCAGAGAGGCCGACTGCCGCTGGTTCAACGGCAAGATAGCCGCCGACTTCGTCAAGGAAAACGGCGAGTGGAAGATATGGCACCTGGTTGACTCAAACGACTTCTCCGTTGCCCCCGGCGGCAGCGTTAACAACATACCGACCCGTCTCGCTCCGGAGGATAACGCGGCTGCGATCGAGTTCGGCAAGGGCGACATCGAGATGCTGACACACAACGGCATGCTCAACTGGAGCGACGATTATCCGTTCCTGCCGCAGGAATACTTCCGCTTCACCGACGAGATAAGCTATGGTCCCGAGGGCCACCCGGACTACGAAGACTAAGGGGGAGTAAATACTATGAATATGAAGCATCTGACTCTTGAAGAGCGTGTCCAGCGCGCAGAGGGCGGGCTGGCCGCGGAATCTCTCCACGCCCGTCACTCCTATCTCCACGGCGGCACCCGCTGCAAGGAGGAGTGGGACGAGATATGGTCCCGTGCCGACGATATATCCTGGGCCCACAGCTTCGGACGCATGCGCGGTTTTGAAGAGGTCTGGTACAACAGCGTCACTACCTATAACTGGCGCGGCATAGCAAACTACGGCAACATCTTTAACCTCGTACCCGAGGCCTCATACCTGACGGACTTCCGCTCACTGAGCGAGGTCGCGTTCCATACACTCGCGACCGATATAATCGAGGTCGCGGAGGATGGACAGACCGCCCGCGGCTTCTTCCTGACGCCCGGCGTTCTGTTCTGCGCGCCCAACGCTGATGGAAAATACTGGGGCAGCTCCCTCTGGGAGCGCTATGGCTCCGACTTCCGCTTTGAGGAAGGCGAATGGCGTTATATCCATGAACAGGTCTGCCCTGACCTTGGCGGCGATTTTGACTGCTCCAATATCGGCATGGATGAATATAAATATGCGAAAAATCCCGAGCTGCGCCCGCAGATGGGCCCGCCTTCTGCAGATGACGACGCTGAGGGCGGCAAGAAGGACGAGGCCAAACGCGATGACGACGATCTGCCCAACATCCGCGGTATGCTGCATCTGACCGACCCCGGCCCGCTGCACCACGAGTATACCCTGTTCCAGACCGTACAGGATACGGTGCCCTGGCCCGTCCCCTATAAGACGATGGACAACGACAACACATATACCAGGCAGCCCGAATGACAAGGAGGAATTCAATGTACAGAACCAAAACCATCTCTGAGCCTCTGGTCATTGAAGAAACCTGCTGTTTTGAAGAGCTCACTATAGAGGAGGGCGCATCGCTTTCCGCAGCCGCAGGAAAAAATCTTACGCTCTCGGTGAACGGCCTTTCCTGTGAGATCGCCCCCGGAACGTATAAGGGCGAGGTCGTCCTCTCCGTCTCCGATCAGTTCATACTTCCTCCGGAAAACCCCTTCATGCACGGCAAGGAGCACGCCTTCCGGCCGACGATCTGCATTGAAAACGGCGCAGTCATCGAGGAAAAGGGCATACCTGCGCTCGTCAGGGGCGGGAAGGTCACACCCCGCCGCATCGACAGCGTCGGGATCTACGGCACGGACGAAGAGCTCACCGGCATAATCGTCGCAGGCGACAGCGAGGTCGTTATCAACGGGCTCGACATCATGTTCGAGGGCGACAACTGCGGGGCCATGATAAACGACTTTATCGGCGTTGGCGCAGGCGTTGCGGCTTACGACTACGCCAAAGTCACGATAAACGACAGCCGCATCCGCATGAACAGCGTCACGCGCTGCACCATCCATGCCGGCGGCCACAGCGACGTAACCGTTAACAACTGCGAGCTGTATAACGAGAGCCCGGCAACTACGAGGATGGATCCCAACTGGTGTATCGGACTGCGCGGCACCAACCGTGCGACCCAACTCTGCGAATACGCAACGGTGCATTACAACGACTGTTCGATCAAATCCAACGGCTGGGGCGTTATGTCCATAGACGGCAACATCGACAACAAGATGTACCTCAAAAACTGCCGCATGGAACTCTCAGGCGCACGTGCGCGCGGATATGGCGCCTTCGCCATTGGCGTCGCCTACGTCAGCCTCGACCACTGTGACTGCCCTGTCAACGGTTACAGCATCCTGATGCACACCGAGCGCGACGACGACGGCCGCCGCGGATATGTTGAATATGTCAACGGCACCGAAGTCACCGGCAACCTGCACGGCATGCTCGTTTTCGGCGACGACTGCGGCATCGTCCGCATCGCGGACTCCTCTTTTGACGTTGAGAAAGAGGTCTTCCTGCTCAAGGGTTCGGCGACGAAATATGATATTGAAAACAGCTGGCTGCACTCCGACAAGGGCGTCATCGCCGCCGTTATCGACAATGACGATCCAGGAATGGGCAAGCTCAATTACAAGATCCCCTTCGAGCCGGACGTATACATCGAGGGGCGCGATCTGGCTTCCGTCAACGAATTTGACGACGTTATCATCAATCTCAAAGACATGGAGACCGAGGGCGACTTCCTCAACTCCAGCACGAACCTCTGCGCCTATAAGCTCGGCGATTCCGACGGGCGCGGACCCGGAAAAATAAACGGCGAGGTCTCCCGTGCAGATACGGACGACCTGCGCGGCCCGAAGAACCTGCTTGTTTCCCTCTCCGCCGCGAAAGTCACGGGCCGCATAAGCTCGGCGACTCAGGCTTACAGGGAGGGCCTCACGGTCATCGACTCCAGCCTGCGCGAAGAGCTCGGAAATGTGACCCAGACCCCGGCGCCCGCGGTCAACAACGGCGTTATCGTAACACTGGACGACGCTTCCGAGTGGATCGTGACCGGCACAAGCTATCTGACCAAGCTGGAGCTTGCTGAGGGAGCCTTTATAGGCGCGCCCGAGGGACACGAGCTCATAATGAGTGTCGACGGCGTTCCCGCCGCTCCCGCCGCAGGAAGCTACGCAGGAAAAATCGTCCTTGAGGTCAAATGACCTTTTATCCACATAGAAAAAGCCTGAGCTTTTGCTCAGGCTTTTTTCAGTTCATAGCTTTCTCTGTCCTATCGGTCTCAGAAAATGCTGGGCAAACCGGCTCATTTGGGGAATATTTGTCCACGTACGCGGCATAATATCTCCTGGTGATGTTTTTTGAAGCACAGAAAATTTCTTACGTATATCATTTTTATCCTTATAGCTCTCGCGTTCGGAGGGCTGTCGGCCATATTTACCTATAGGGGCATGCCGGCTTTTGACGCCGCTGCCAAACCTGCGCTAACGCCGGCCAAGCCGGTATTTCCGATCGTCTGGACGGTATTGTATATCCTTTTGGGCATCGGTATGGCGCGCGTATGGATCACAGGCTCTCGCGAACGCAGCGACGCCCTCCTTATTTTTATCGTACAGCTCATAATAAACTTTTTCTGGAGCGTCTGGTTCTTCGGTCTTCAAACATATCTCTTTGCCTTCATATGGCTGCTGCTGCTCATTATCGCGATTTTGATCATGATATATGCCTTTTACAGGATCGACCATGCCGCCGCGCTTATGCAGGTCTCATATCTGTTGTGGTGCATTTTTGCAGCATATCTGAATTTCGGCGTCTGGCAGCTGAATTAATAGTTGTTATGTAAACTAAATATTTGAAAAAAGCCGCCGCAGAAAGAAAATCTGCAGCGGCCTTTTCAATTTCTGTAAAAGATACGGATAATGGATGCGGACTTACAGCAGATCTGTCATGCTCCGCAGGCTGATCGCCAGCGTGGACAAATTGTGAAGCATAGCAGATGTAGCCGGAGACAGGATACCCGTAGCGCCCAATGCGATGAGACCGCCATTGAAACCAATGACAAAGCGGTAGTTTGCGTTGATACGGTTCATCAGGCCCTCAGCGATCCTGCGCAGGCTGACAAGTTCAAAAAGATCATCCGCCGAAATGGTTATGTCGGCGATCTCCCGGGCGATAGCCGCACCGTCACTGATGGCGATGCCCACATCCGCCGCTGAAAGCGCAGGAGAATCGTTTATGCCATCTCCGATCATGATAACCGTGTGTCCCTCGCTACGCGCCTGCTCAACAAACCGGGCTTTGTCCTCGGGCAGCACCTCTGCGTGGTATTCATCCACCCCCACCTCCGCGGCAATGGCAGCGGCGGTGCGCTCGCTGTCTCCGGTGAGCATGACCGTTTTCCGAATGCCCAACCGCCGCAGCTCGCTGATAACATCCCGCGCCTCTTCGCGGAGAGGGTCTGCGATGCAGATGACTGCCGCCAGTTCCCTTCCTATAGCCAGATACAGGTGGGAGCAGTGCTCCGGCAAAGTTTCAAAACGTCCCTGCTCTTCCGCCGGAACGGTACATCCCTCGTCGTCAAATACAAAGTGGGCGCTGCCGATCACTACCTTCTCTCCATCTACGGTACTGGATATGCCGTGGGCGACGATATACTCCACATGAGAGTGCATCTCCTCATGGTCCAAGCCCCGCTCTCTGGCAGCCTGAACCACGGCATTGGCCATCGAGTGGGGGAAATGTTCCTCCAGGCAGGCGGCCAGCCGCAGCATTTCCAGCCTGTCGCGTCCTCCGAATGACACGACATCCGCTACCACTGGACAGGCATGCGTCAGTGTGCCGGTCTTGTCAAAGACGATGGTATCGGCTTTCGCCACAGTCTCCAGGAACTTGCCGCCTTTGACCGTTGCATGGTAAACGCTGGCCTCCCTCATGGCAGAGAGCACGGCCAATGGCATGGAGAGCTTCAGTGCGCAGGAGAAGTCAACCATAAGTACGGACAGCGCACGAGTCATATTTCGGGTCAGCAGATAAGTTGCGCCGCTGACAGCCAGCGTATATGGCACCAGCTTGTCGGCCAGATAGGAAGCCCGGTCCTCGGCGGCGGATTTCAGTCTCTCCGACTGTTCGATCATGGTCACGATCTTGTCATATCGGCTGTCGCCAGGCTGCCGCTCCACCCTTAGGAGGCACTCCCCTTCCTCTACCACGGTGCCGGCGTAAACTGTGGTGCCGGGCCGCTTGAGGACAGGGATCGACTCTCCGGTGAGAGAGGCCTGGTTCACCATCACCTCTCCATCCTCCACTACGCCGTCCAGAGGGATCACGCCTCCCATGCGCACCGCGAT
Source organism: uncultured Oscillospiraceae bacterium (assembly GCA_964539115.1). Taxonomy (GTDB): domain Bacteria; phylum Bacillota; class Clostridia; order Oscillospirales; family Oscillospiraceae; genus CAKSXP01. The sequence goes on along the minus strand of CAZIHY010000001.1, from coordinate 65,372 downwards.
ACAGTCTCCGCTCCGGATCTGGGAGATCGGGGTGAGCACCTCTCCCTCCTGCGTTTTCAACCACACGCGGTCGATATTCAGGGACATACAGCGGGCCAGATCGTCCACCGACTTCTTGTGGGTCCACTCCTCCAGCAGCTCGCCCAGCCCCAGCAGGAACATCACCGATCCCGCCGTGCTGAAATCCCTTCGTATCATGGAGACTCCGATGGACAAACCATCCAGCAGCTCTACATGCAGCCGGCCCCGGAGAAGGCAGCGCAGGCCCCGTAAAAGGTATGGCACAGACTTCCATATGGTGTACGCCGCCCGCAGGGGCGCAGGGAAAAAGAGTGTGCGCACAGCCTTAAAAGCCACCATCCCCACAAGTTTCTCCTGATAGGTACGGTTCAGCGCCCTGCTGCTGTGAACAGGCTCCAGATCACCGCTGGCGCCGGCAACATTGGAAAACCGGCTGAGACTGCTCAGCAGCCCCCCACGGTCACCCGTATATATAATGATTGCGCAACCGGTGCGCTCGTGTACCACAGCCCGCTTCACGCCGTCCAACCCCTGAAGGTACAGCTCCAGACGGTCTGCCTGGTCCAGCGTCATCCGTTTGGGCAGCATCTGGACACGCATGCGTCCGCTGCTCTCATGTAATATTCTAAATTTCATATTGACCTCCAATGGAAAGGGAGGGCCGCCCACAGGCGCCCTCCCTCATTGACTGCTAGATCACGCTTTCGCGGCCTCAGGGTCTCATTCGCCGGAGGCGTCCTCCACGATCTCCTGAACCTCACGCTTTCCATTGATGTCCTTGGCGTCAGCCAAGATGTCGGAAGCGTTTTCCTGGACGGTGGTAACCGTCTCCATGACGCTGTCCTTCATACGCAGGACGGCGGCAGTTGTATGGGTATAGAGTTTCTTTGCGTCTCTACTGGTGAGCAGCTTGATGCCGGCGGAGCCGAACAGAACGCCTCCGGCAAACAGAGCCAGATTCTTGTAAATATTCATGGCGCATTCCTCCTGTTTTATTTATGACGGTAGCCAGTGATCATTACCATCACCATTGAAATGACGGCACACCAAGCCCAAAATCTATGTTTCTTCAATCAGACCGCCTCCCGGCAATTCATTGTACAGATAAAAATATCACAATCATCAACATCACGCCACCTGAAACGGACAAAACATTCCTCTTTCGGACATTTATTCCTGATTCAGATACCGGTACTCCGTTGGCGTCATGCCATACATCTCCCTGAAGGCGGCATTGAACCTGCTCGTCCCCGCATAGCCCACACGGTTGGCAACCGACAGGACGCTCTCCGTGGTGGTGCACAGAAGCTGCGCCGACTTTTGCAGACGGTATTGCTGCAAATAGGCATGGACTGGCTTGCCATAAATTTGCCGGAACCCCTCCTTCAGCCGGGTAGGCGATATCTGGAACTCCCGGGCCAGCTGCTGGATGGTTATGGGCTGCTCAAAATTCTCGAGTATATAGTCGTGTATCCTTCCCATCAGCTCTTTTTGATATGTGTCATAATACTGCTGTTTTCCGTCGGCCTGTAACGGCGGCTGCTCAGAGCACAGCACAAACAGGCGCTCCATCAGCCTCAGGGTGAAATAAGCGCCGTGCCGCTGAATCGGGAGCCGTTTCAGGGCGGCGAGGGCAGAATTGCTCCACTCCGGATCGTGGAGCGCCAGACAGCCGCCGCATGCCTCCATCTGTTCCCGCAGCAGCCCCATATCTGCAGCGAAGTCAAATGGCAGAAGCTTTTGGGAGCTGGGGTACGGCACCTGTTTATCTGCCGCGACCGTCAGAAAACTGACCGGCTCGAGAGAAAATGACAGCTCTTCCGGTTGGGCCGATCTACTCAGTAGCAGAAGGTCCCCCGGCCCGGCTGTCTCGATGCGCCCGCCGGCCAACCGTATCTGGATGCGGCCGCTCTGGCACAGCATCGCTTCAAAATGCCCAGGGTCTAAGTCCCGCAGCTTCACATCCTCCGCATGCATCCGGCAGATAAAGGCCGTTACGCCGGGCATTACAGCGCAGCGGTATACTTCATTCTCCCGCCCATTCAGCCGGCAAATACTGTCAAGGTATTCTGTCAACATGGCGTTCCCCTCACCTTTTTTATTCCCTGTTATCCTTCAAGCTCTCGATCATGTCGACACGCTTTACCTTGCGGCGAAGCAGCCATAATGACCCGAAATAGCACAGGACTGTAAGCCCGATCGCGATCACATAGCTGACGGGAGAGACATAGGTATCAATAAGCATCACTCCGTAATCCAACATCATTTTGAAGAAAGCGCCGCATGCGGCATAGGTCACAGGAATCGAGATCAGGATACCGACAGGAAGCAAAATATGGTGGGCCTGAAGCACGATTTGGTTGATTTGTCTGTCCCTGTATCCCAGAACCTTCAACATGGAAATATTGCTCCGGCTCTCGGTTACCATCATATTAACCGCCACGTACACAGCGGCTATGCAGATTATAACGCCCAGCACTATGATGCTACACAGCATAAAGTCCATCTGCTCCATCATGGTCTTCACCTGATCGTTGATGTCGGACGCCCTGACCTCCTGCGCGATCTTTGCCTCGGGGATCGCAAGCGCTTCGCCGCTTACAATACAGTTGAAGCTGTTTTCGTCCAGCCCCGTAAGCTCCGCCGCAAGCGTTTTGGAGGTGATAATGCTTTTCTGCACGTTGTTCTGTATAACGCCGGAAATGGCGATCTCGTCCTTTTCAAGCGACAGGGGGTTGCAGACAGTCACAAGGTCGCCCTCATGCCAGCCGAACACGAGTTCGGCAAGGCTGGTGATATAATACCCGTCCTCGATAGAAACGGAATTGCCGTTCTTATCCTCCGGATGCAGGTATGGGTTGCTGTCCGATGTGCCTATCACGGAAATCAAGTTTCCGTCCGCGTTTTCCACAGTAGAAATCAGCATGGTCTCGCCGCCGTAAGGGTTTTCTTCCAGCAATTCGCCGAGGATATACTCATGTTCAAAGCTGCCCACCGCGTCCGCCGCGACTTCGCCCATATGGTTGATGGAATCAAAAAACGCCTGGCCCAGCAGCATGATGAAGCAGCCGAGGAACACTCCCAGCAGCACAACAAAGCTCCTGGCGGGGTTTCCCAACAGGGAGCGGACCGCAAACTTCGTGCGGAAGGACATCCTTCTGCCGGCGAAAACCCGTTTCAGCTTTTTCTTTCCGCCGTCAGCATTGCCGTTCAGCAGCAGGACAGTATCCTTTTTCAAAAGCCTCCGCACAGACAGCAGGGCGGCCAGGGCGTACATCGCCGTGGGGATTACCACGCCCAGCGCGGCGTCCAGCAGACTCAAATGCCCGACCACACGCATGGGTTCATAGTCCTGCAGTCCTATCTCGCTTAAGGGCTGTGCGGCGGCCGCGGAGATCACCGCGGTAAGAATACCTCCCGCAAGCCCAGGCAGGACGGCAAATCCGGCATAGTGGCGCATAAGCTGTCCCTTTTTGTACCCAAGCGCCGAGAGTGTACCGATCATGCGCTGCTCGCTTTTCACCTTTCGGCTGATTATGATACTGACCAGTGCAACGGCGATCAGAGGCAGGATACACAAAAGGACATACGCCATGACGATGAACAACTGCGCCTGCTGATTCACCATTACGATACGCTCATTTTCGCCTGCGGCACTGTAAGTCCGCATATAGTGCTTTTCATGCACGGCCTTGCGGAATTCCGTCACATCGGAATTTTCCCCGTAACGCACAAGATACTGCACTCCGGACGCATCCAGCTTCTCGAAGGCGGCGTCGCTCATATAGCAGAGATAAAAGGTTGAGATGTTTTTATAGGAGTCGTCCTCGTTTTCCAGCATATACAGGTAGTCCGGCCGCTGCATAAAGCCGACAACCTCGTACTCATTTTCGCCGATCTTCATCCTGTCGCCGACACTAACACTGTTTGCCGCGGCATAGCCCTCGGATATGACGATCTCATCATCGTCCTCCACATCCCTGCCTTCAGTGACTTCATAGAGATCCACTTTTTCGGTGCGCTCAAAGACCCGCGCCGTCACATCGTCCGTTTCTATATTGATATAATGCTGCGCCTCCAAAGTAAGGCCGTATTCGTCTTCCAATTCCGCAATATCCTCGTCGGTGATGGGCAGATAGGTGGAAAAGTGCGCATCCTCCAGCCGGTTGCGGGCAAAAAACTCCTCCCCAAAGTTCAGGATCGCGTTTCCCGCAATATTGAACATAAAGTACAGCAGCAAAGTAACTATCGTCAGCACGGTGGCCGATATGTAAAAAGAGAGGTTCTCCCTGATATTGCGGACATACCGCCTGTTCAGTTTCATCACGCCGCCCCCTTAAAGCACCAGCTCCGAGGCGGAGAGCTTTGAGTCATTGCTGAGGCTTTCGACTATCTGTCCGTCCTTCAACCGGATCACGCTGTCCGCCATTCCGGCGATGGCCTCGTTGTGAGTTATGATGACGACCGTAGTGCCGAACTGGCTGTTCATCTTCTCCACGAACTCCAACACGCTGCGGGAGGATTTTGTGTCCAGCGCGCCGGTCAGCTCGTCGCAGAGCAGCAGTTTCGGATTTTTGATCATTGCCCTGGCGATAGCCACACGCTGCTGCTGTCCGCCCGATAGCTCCTTCGGAAAGCGCCGGCGGTATTTCTCAATATCCAGCGCTTCCAGGACCTCGTTCATATCCAGAGGGTGTTCGGCAATGTCTGCGACCACCTCGATATTTTCCTCCACCGTAAGGTCCGGGATAAGGTTATAGAACTGGAACACAAAGCCCACATCCTCTTTGCGGTAGTCCGTACGTTCCTCCCCGGAAAGCCCTGTCACCTTCCTGCCGGCAACTGTCAGTTCCCCGCTGTCCAGCGTGTCCAGCCCTCCCAGCATATTGAGAAGCGTGCTTTTTCCGGAACCGGAGGGCCCGAGGATGACACATATCTTCCCCTCCTCAAGCTCCAGCGATGCATAATCGAGGGCATAGACCTCGGTCTCGCCGTCAGCATATTTCTTGACGGCATTTTTCAGCTCGATAAACATAATATCAATTTCTCCTTTTGATCCCTTTTCCCCGGTCAGGCAGCACAACGGCATAAACCGCAGCCTGACAGTAAGTACCGCGCGCAAAGTTAGTCTTAGCTAACTTACATCCTTAAAATATACCGCTCACCGAGCGGCCTGTTTCAGACTAAAAAAAAGCTGCCGGCAGCGCCCCACGCCAGCGCAGCTTTCTTCACTGTTTGACCGATTTGTTATCCGGCAATATTATAGAACATCGCCTATGCATTGTCAAGCCGCTGCAGATGCGAGTTTTCTCTTACAAATACTCTCCATGATCTAAAAATATAGGATATTTTTAAGATATCATTTCTACAAAATACGTCTAATCTGAAAAAAAGAATGTCGTAAAATTAATTATTATTGACTTTCCGCTTCTAAATAATATAATTAGAGTAAATTGAACAGGGCATGATAGAGGTGCGGTTATCATCAGTACTTCGGAACGATCGGCAGGCAGCCATCCGGAGAGAAAGGGATCGCCGCCGAGGAGCCGTGCGGTCTGCCTGATCGGACGGTATCCGGGCCGTCGAAGAATATTCGCCGGACTGTCACTTTGCTGCAAAGCAGGTGGAGAGCTGTCAGTGACCGGGCGCTTTTCTTCCGGAGCGTCTTCTTTTGCGTTTTGTGTGTCATGGACAGTATTGTGTATTGTTCATGACATTTTTTATGGAGGGATTTTCGTGAAAACGCGCACACGCAGGATTCTGGCGCTCGCCGCCGTCCTTGTCGTCATCGTCGTTCTGCTCACGATGTCCGTTTTCGCCGCGGGTGAAGACGGCGCAGTGAACGGCATGTACGGCACATTCTGGGCACTTGTTCCGCCCATCATTGCAATCGTTCTGGCACTCATAACCAAGGAAGCTTACAGCTCGCTGTTCATCGGCGTACTGGTCGGCGCGCTCTTTGCGTGCAGCTTCAAACCCGTTGCAACGCTTGACACCATCATCAACGACGGCCTTGTGACCGCCATCGCGGACAACGCCGGCATCTTCCTGTTCCTTGTCCTGCTCGGCATAATCGTCGCTTTGGTCAACGCCGCCGGCGGTTCCGCCGCCTTCGGACGCTGGGCGGAGAAGAACATCAAGACCCGCGTCGGTGCACAGATCGCCACCTTTGTCCTTGGCATCCTCATCTTCATCGACGACTATTTCAACTGCCTTACGGTCGGCAGCGTCATGCGCCCCGTTACGGACGGACACAAGATCTCCCGTCCGAAGCTGGCATATCTCATTGACGCTACCGCAGCTCCCGTCTGCATGATCGCCCCGATCTCCTCCTGGGCCGCCGCCGTCTCAAGCACGGCCGAGGACCTTAACACCGGCATGTCCGGCATCCAGCTCTTCATAAAGGCTATCCCCTATAACCTCTATTCACTGCTGACCTTCGTTTTCATCATCGCCTTGGTCGCCATGAAATTCGACTACGGCCCGATGAAGCGTTTTGAAATCAAGGCCCGTGATGAGGGTGATCTCTCCGGCCTTGCTGAATCCGCAAACGAAAGCGGCAATCCCAAGGGCCGCGTGATCGACCTCATCCTCCCTGTCGTCGTTCTCATAATCGTCTGCACGATCGGCATGATCTATGTCGGCGGCTTCTTCGGCGTAGACGCCTGGGGCGGAACGGATTACGTTGGCGACTTCATCGGCTCCTTCGGCAATACAGACGCCTTCATCGGTCTTCCCTGGGGCGCTCTCATCGCACTGGTGCTCACTGTCATCTATCTCGTTGCCCGCCGCGTCGTCACCTTCAAGCAGGCCATGGAGTGCATCCCCAAGGGCTTCATCGCCATGGTCCCGCCCATCATTATCCTGACCCTCGCCGTCAGCCTCAAGACCATGACCAGCACCCTCGGCGCGGACGTCTTTGTCCACGACCTTATGGAAGGCGCTGCAAGCAGCCTTTACAGCATGCTGCCTGCCGTTATCTTCATTGTCGCCTGTGTCCTGGCCTTTGCCTCCGGCACCAGCTGGGGTACCTTCGGCATCCTGATCCCCATCGTTACCGCCATTTTCCCCGTCGACAGCCCGCTGCTCATAATCGGCATCTCGGCCTGCTGCGCAGGCGCCGTCTGCGGCGACCACTGCTCCCCCATCTCGGATACGACGATCATGGCCTCTGCCGGCGCACAGTGCGACCACGTCAACCACGTCTCCACTCAGCTGCCCTATGCTGTAACCGTCGCCGCGGTCAGCTTTGTCGGATACATCATCGCCGGCTTCGTCCAGAACGTATGGATAACGCTCGCTGTCTCCTTCGTTTTGATAGTAGCAACACTTTTTGTGATCAAGCGCGTGACCGCTGGCAAGGTCTCCGCCTGAGGATCTTATATCTTTGAAATATGAAAAACCTGAACCGTAAATGCGGTTCAGGTTTTTCATATTTGACTTTCTATTTAGGAAACCATCTGTAACTTTACACAGGTACTTCTGCGTACACGTAAAAGTACATATGTGAGCAATATAAAAAACAAGGCATAACCATACAGGTTATGCCTTGTTTTTCAGCCCGTCTTGCGGGACTTTATGACCTTCATACGCACAAACTCCTCGCGCTCCTTCTCCTCCAGCTCATCGGTTATGCGGGCTATGTCCGCATCGAGGCCCGGGATGACGATGTTTTTCAGCGCGTTTGCACGCTTGCGGGTCTTTTTGATGTAATATGCGAGGCGGTAGATCGAATTTTCCGTCTCCGCCAGCTCAAGCGACAGGCGCTTGACCCGGTTAAACTCGGAATAAGCGTTGTCGAGAGCGGAGCTCGTGTCCGTGAAGCCATAGGGCATTTTATCGCCCTCTCGCTCTGAGGAAAGTATCGGAAGCTCAACACCCATGACGGAGCGGAAAACTACCTTTATGCTGTTGTCAATGGGTATCGCCTCGGCGATCTGTCCGACGCCGCCGAGCGAGATATTTGCCAGCCGCATCGAATAATACGCGGACTGAAACGCGTCGTCAATGCGCTTTTGTATATCCTCAGCCTGGTCAATAAGCGCCATCAACTCCCGCACAAGGATGTTGCGCTTTCTGTCCATGAGCTCGAAGCCGTTCTCCGCCAGCTCCCGCGAGCGCTTTACAGCCATAAGATTTCCCTTTGTCGGCGCCATTGTGGACATATGGATTCACTTCCTCCGATCTGATCGTCCGCCGGATTATTTCGTTGAGATGATAACGGTGCTTGCCGCCTGATCCCAATCTATTCCGAAGCCGATGATATCCGCGATGTCACGGATCTTGTAATAGTTGTTGCCGTTTATGTTGTAGGCAGCCGGGTCGACCTGGACTCCGTTTATATAGAGCGTCGCCGTAGTCGGCGTGCCGAACTGTGATACGCTCCCAACGCCGCTCAGCTCGCCGCCGACAGGCGTGTAGGTCTTGCCGGTCGTGAGATTTATGCTCTTGAGCGCCTCGTTCCACTCGACCTCGAAGCTGTAATTCGTTCCGCTGAGGATAGACGCTATATCGCGAAGCTTGAAGTAGTTGTTGCCGCCGATATTATATGCCGCTGCGGGCTGCTGCACTCCGTCGACCGATACCTTATGGGTGCTGACAAGGGACAGAACGGGGCCGTCCTTGTAATCGCTGAACAGGGTGCTTATCTGGCTGCTGGACGGTCTGGCGCCGCAATAGACCTTTGCGCAGGCAAAGGATTCGACTTTTGTCCAGCCATAGTTTCTGGAACTATATGCGCTGTTATAGCTGCTCTGGCTGACCTTCGTATTGCCGTTGTAGTAATTCTTGCTGCTGCCGGCGGTCTGCTCGGTGAAGGTGCTTGTAAAGCTCACCTTGCTGCCGTATGAATACAGCCCTGTAATATTGGCGTAGTATCCCGCGCCCTCTCTGAAGGTATATCCGCCCTCGATGCGGTAGGCCCCGGTCGTGTTGTTGCGGTAAAGGGTATAGTTGTCACTGAGCATGAAATCGTCAAAGCTCACTTCCTGAAGCTCGCCGTTTTTATAAGTGAACACATGTTTGGCAAGCGAGAACAGGCCGCTTCCGATGGCGCCGCCGATAAGAAGCTCGGGCGTTCCGTCAAGGTTGAGGTCGACAAGCTGGAGATAGCTGCCGTATTTGTCCGTGTTCTGGCTGATAGCGGTCTTATACGCGCTCTCCCAACTGCGGTCGGCGCTGGCCATTGCGGGCAGCGCGAGAGCCGTGGTGAGAATCAGTGCCAGGATAATGCAGATTATGCGTTTCTTCATTGTTTTTCCCCCTTAGTTATTTTTCAATTTATTTTCCTGTGTAGTATTTATCGAGCAGTTCATCCGAAACGCGGCTGAGCTCGCTGCGCGGCAGCAGAGACAGCAGTTTCCAGCCCAGATCCAACGTCTCGGACAGGGTCCTGTCCTCGCGCATGCCCTGGACAAGGAACTCGTTTTCAAACCTGCGCCCGAACTCCACATACTTATGGTCGATCTCGCTTAGCTCATCCTCTCCAATGACGGAGGCAAGGCTTCGCGCCTCCTGCACGCGGGAATATGCCGCGAACAGCTGGTTTGAAAGGTCAGAGTGGTCCTCGCGCGTGTAACCTTCTCCAACGCCGTCCTTCATAAGTCTCGACAGGCTGGGCAGGATGGAAACCGGCGGGTATATGCCCTTCTGCTCCAGCTCGCGGGACAGAACGATCTGCCCCTCGGTTATATAACCCGTAAGGTCGGGTATCGGGTGGGAGATATCATCATTCGGCATTGTGAGTATCGGAACCTGCGTGACGCTGCCTTTCTTGCCGCGTATCATGCCTGCGCGCTCGTAAAGCGTGGCGAGGTCGGAATACATATAGCTCGGGAATCCCTTGCGGGAGGGTATCTCGCCTTTGGAGGACGAGAATTCTCGCAGCGCCTCGCAATAGGAAGTCATGTCCGTCATGATGACCAGTACATGATATCCATGCGTAAAGGCGAGGTATTCCGCCGCTGTCAGCGCACAGCGCGGCGCAAGTATCCTCTCGATTATCGGATCGGAGGCCATGTTCAGATACATAACGACCCTGCCCAAGGCTCCGGACTGCTCAAAGTCCTTTTTGAAAAACTCCGCAGTATCGTTCTTGACGCCCATAGCGCAGAAAACTATCGCAAATTCCTCGCTCGAATCGCCGATGCGGGCCTGACGCACTATCTGCGCAGCAAGCTCATTGTGGCTCATGCCCGCGCCGGAGAATATCGGCAGCTTCTGCCCGCGTATCAGCGTCGCCACAGCGTCGATAGAGCTGACGCCTGTCAAAATGCAGCTTCGCGGATACTGGCGTGAGACCGGGTTTATCGCAGAGCCATTGATATCGCGGCGCTCATCCGGAAAAATCTCCTGCAAGCCGTCCAGGGGCTTGCCCGCGCCGTCAAATATACGGCCAAGTATCTCCTTCGACAACGGGAGCGTCACGGGCTTGCCGGTAAAGCGGGTGTTGACATTTTCCATGTCTATACCGTCAGTGCCCTCAAAAACCTGGAGTACGGCTTTTTCGCCCTCAATGCGGATTATACGACCATAGCGGCGCTCACCGTCGCCGAGCGTAAACTCCGCCAATTCGTCATATGTAACGTCCCTGACGCCCTCGAGCGCGACGAGCGAGCCCTGCATCTCGGAAAGGCCGGTGTATTCGATTCTCATCTGCCCGTCACCTCGTCTCGTTATTTTCCAGGATACCCGCAACGACCGCGTCTATCCTGTCCGAAAATTGCTGCGCCGGCACGCCGCCGCCAATGTCAAACTTCATTCTCGACAACTCTCCGAATATGCCGGAGGCGATCAGCTGACTGACAGGGATGCGCCTGTCACAGAGCTTCCTGCCCTCGTCGTACAGTTTGAGGATAAGGCTCATCATCGCCATCTGGTTTTCAGGCGTCATGAAGGTATCCGCCTTGTGGAAGGCGTTCTGCTGAAGATAGCCCTCGCGGATGACCCGTGCTATCTCAATTATAAGCTTCTGGTCATCAGGCAGAACGTCCGAGCCGATGAGCTTTACGATCTCCTGGAGCGAGGATTCCTCCTGAAGCAGGTTCATCATCCTCCGGCGCTTTTCCGTAAATCCCGCGCCGAAGTTCTGTTCATACCATTCCGCAAGGTCCGTGAAATACTCGGAATACGAATTGGTCCAGTTTATGGATGGGAAGTGCCTTGCGTAGGCAAGACTGCGGTCGAGCGCCCAAAAGCAGCGGATAAAACGCTTTGTGTTCTGCGTCACCGGCTCGGAGAAATCGCCGCCCTGCGGCGATACGGCCCCGATGACCGTGACGCTGCCTTCACTCCCGCCCAGGGTCTTCATATATCCCGCGCGCTCATAGAAGCTTGCCAGACGGCTCGGCAGATATGCAGGGAAGCTCTCCTCAGCGGGCATCTCCTCGAGACGTCCGGAGATCTCACGCAACGCTTCCGCCCAGCGGGAGGTGGAATCCGCCATCAGCGCGACGTGGTAACCCATGTCGCGGTAATATTCTGCTATAGTCATGCCCGTGTATATCGACGCCTCGCGGGCCGCTACGGGCATATTTGAGGTGTTCGCAATAAGTATCGTCCGCTCCATCAGCGGCCGGCCGGTCTTCGGGTCGTTCAGCTCGGAAAACTCGTCGAGCACCTGGGTCATCTCGTTGCCGCGCTCGCCGCAGCCAAGATAGACGATTATGTCCGCGTCCGACCACTTGGCCAGCTGGTGCTGCACCATGGTTTTGCCCGCGCCGAACGGGCCGGGGATCGCCGCGCAGCCGCCCTTTCCGATCGGGAAAAGCGTGTCGATCACGCGCTGACCCGTGACCAGCGGGCGGGTTATGGAAAGGCGCTCCGCCGCCGGGCGCACCTTTCTGATCGGCCAGACCTGGGCAAGGGAAAGCGGCGTTCTGTCCCCGCGGGAATTCTCCACCTCCGCTATGACGTCCGTCACCCTGTACTGACCGCTCGGCTTTACATTGACGGCCGTGCCATGGACGTTGGGCGGCACCATGCTGCGGTGCTCGATGACCGGAGTCTCCGCCGTTACCGCGAAAACCTGGCCGGCGGAGAGCTTATCACCTTCGCTTATACGTAGCTCTACGTCCCAGAGCCTTTCTTCGTCGAGCGCGGAAAGTCCTATGCCGCGGGTTATGAACGGGCCCGCCTGCGCCTCGATGGCGCGAAGGGGCCGCGCTATCCCGTCATAAATATTCTTCAGCATGCCGGGGCCGAGCAGCACGGACAGGGGCTTTCCGGTCGGCTCGACCGGCTGCCCAAAGCCGAGACCCGCCGTATCTTCATATACCTGAACGGTCGTCGTATCGCCGGCGGCGGAGACGACCTCTCCCGGCAGCCTCATATCGCCGACATAGACAACGCTCATCATCGGCAGGCCCCGCCCGCCGCGCACAGTCACGACAGGACCGTTTATTCCATAGATATAGTAATTGCTTCTGCTGTCCATCGTCTTATTCCTCCACCAGCATCCCGGTCAGCTCGGAGAAATGGCCGACAAGATCGCTCAGCGCCGAATCGAAACTCAGATCGATGCGGCGGCCCCTCGCAGGGCAGACGAGGCGAAGGCCGCCCAGTTCAAAGGCATCCTCCCTGAAACCGAGGCTGACGCCCGACACCTGCGTCAGCAGGAAGCCGGAATATTTCATGTCCTCGCGGCGGAGATGCACCTCCGCTGCAAAGCCGTAGCCAAGCTGTCCGACGGCCTTTCTGAGAAGCTTTCCCAGATGTTCGGGATATTCCTCGCTCTCCGTGAAGCTTTTGATCTTCTTTTGGACCTCCGCAAACACGTTTTTCGCGCAGTCCTCTCGAAATTGCAGAAGCTGCCGCTTGTTTTCCGCCGCACGGGCGGACACCCTCGTACTCTCGCGTGTTTTGATCTCCAGGCTGCGGCGCTCATAGTAGCCCGCGACCTCAGACTCCAGCTCGCGTTTTATGACGGCCAGCTCCGCGTCGCGGCGGCGCTTCAGATCCGAGAGTATGCCCGCGGATTCCCGTTCGCTCTCCGCCATTATCGAATCTACAAAGCCCTTCAGCTTCGCATCCTTTATTTCTGTCATCCGTTTTCCCTCCTCCGAGGCTCAGAGCTTAACTCCGATCGTCTCTGTTATCAGGCGCTTTACAGAATCATGCAAGCCGCCCTTTGAATCCGGCCCGGGTATGACGGATATGATCGGGCGCAGAACGTCCACGCGCATCTCGTCGACACGCTGCCGGTCCATATCCGCCACATTCTCACTTATAAGCAGGACCGCGACGTCCTCCATGAGAAGAGCGTTGTTCATGGCCTTTTCCGCCGAATCCCTGTCATGCACGACTTCGCCCTCGACTCCCGCCAGACGGAAACCCGTCAGCGTATCAGGGTCATCGCAAATGAGATAAAATTTCATCGTATCAGAGGCTGGAGATTATCATGAAGGCGATCAGCAGTCCGTAAAGCGCGACACCCTCTGCCAGGCCGACGAAGATCAGCGCCTTGCCGAATATGCTCTCATTCTCGCTCAGCGCGCCGAGCGCGGCGGAGGCCGAGGCAGAGACGGCGATGCCGCCGCCGATACCGGAAAGTCCGACAGCCAGGGCAGCGCTCAGATAGCCCATGCCGGTGGCAAAGCCGCTGCCGGCAGCGGCGCCGGACGCGGCCGCATCCGCAGCGGAGGCAGACTGGCTGAACAGGCAGATCGAAGCGATCGCCAGCATGCCGAAAAACGCGCAGAAGTTTATGATGAGCGGGGCCTTACTGCGGTTTCCCTTTTTAACGCGGAAATAGATGGCGCACAAAGGAGCCGCCACGACGAACAGGATCACAAAAGCATAGATAAATATCATTTCAAGTACCCTCCAATATTTTTATTGCGGAATCAGGCTTTTTTCTTATAGTCGATTATGCGGGGCGTAAATCTTTCCCCTCCGCTGGTATAAAATCTTCCGAACATCTCATAAAACTCGAGTCGCAGCACCTGTATGCAGACTAGCATGCCCTCGATGCCCATAACGACGATGTTTCCGAGTATGACTCCGAATATGCTCTTGCCGTCGCTTGACAGCAGCATAACGACCATCATCATGCCCGCGTGGCTGATGGCGAAAGCTCCGACACGCAGGAATGAAATAGTGTTGGAGGCATAGCTGAGTATAGTCTCGAACAGCTCGAAGAAACCCTCGACAATAAACATTCCTATGCTCGAGGGCAGCCAGTTCTTCTCGCCCATGATGAGCTTCGACAGCGGACCCTGTGCGAAAATGCAGAACAGCGGCAGGATTATCAGGCAGATTATGTATGCCGCGGAGAATATATTCTTTCCAAAAGCGAACATCACAACAACTCCCGCAGCCAGCGAAAGGTACATGATGAAGCCCGCAAGCCCATTCGGCGAGAACAGCACCTTACCGTAATCGCGCTGGCGCAGTCCGTTTATGATGTTCAGGACCATGCAGGTCAAAAGCAGAACAACGCCGATGCCGACGGCAACAATGAGTATCTTCATCGTGTTTTCGCCCTCAAGGACCTTATATCCGGGAAGCAGATCCTCATAGCCGAAAACACTGCCGTAAACAAAGCCGAATACAGTCGACGCGATGCCGCACAGCGAGAGTATGCGTCCGAGCCAGAGCTTTTTTAGCTTCCAAAGCAGGAAACCGAACAGGCAGAGCACAACACCCTGTCCAATGTCGCCGTACATGATACCAAAAAGCAGCGTATAGGTTATCGCCATAAATACGCGCGGGTCAATCTCGCCATAGCCGGGCAGGCCGTACATCTCCACGAACGGGGAATATATCCTTGACAGGAATCCGTTTTTGAGTTTAACGGGCGGTTTGACTTCGGTCTTTGTCCCATCGGACAGGATGCAGGAAAAGTTGCTTTTGCTCTCCTTCTCCCAAACGACACCCTCGAGCTTTCCGCTCGGCGCCCAGAACACCATCGTTCCCGCGCCCTCCTGGCCCTCTCCGTAGCTTATCGTCACATCCTCAAGGTCGCTCACGAATTCCTTCTCCTCGTCCTGCGGTATCCAGCCGACTATATAGAAGCTGTCGCTGCGGTAGCCGGCCATGGAGCGCAGGGAATAGCATTCGCTCATGAATCTTACATAGCAATAGCGGCACAGGAATTCATCACGGATCTCCTGCGACATATCTTGCAGCTTGTGTTCAAGGCTTTCGATGCGCCGCTTTCCGTTTTCGACCTCATTTGCAAGGATGGTTTTTGTCTCGTTCGCGGTTCCGCCGAGGTTTTTATCGAGATATATCCTCTCAAACTGCTGCGTCGTGAAGATGCTGTCCACATGCTCAGCGGACCTGGGCAGCACGAAATACATTCCGTAAACCATGCCGTCATCCTCGTCATCCTCACCGGTCCGGATAAAGAAAACGTCGTCCCGCTTTTTGACAAGCTTCATGCAGCCCTCGTAGTAATCCGCCGGTATGCGCCCGAACCTGAACTTAGAATATTTCATGTTCAGCAGGTCGGAGAGCTTCTCCTCAACGTCCCCGATGTGGAGCAGGCGCTCTATCACCTTTGTCTTTTCCGCATTGCTCTTCTCGGTCTCCTCGATCTCGCTTTTTATCTGTGCAAGGCGGCGGCGGAGGTCCGAAAACCACTCGGCAACTCCCTGCCTCGTATAGCTTTTTTCGGAGAATTCCCGATACTCGAGCGTGATCCCGAGCTCGTCGGCAAGCGAATACGCCTCCGACAGCAGGTCGGCGTACTCATTTATCGCATCGAACGAAGTCAGGCGCATGATATTTTTCATCGCATCCACCGCATTTTCGGGATGAAAATTGCGGTTTATGACGAAATGCCTTATAGCTTCGTCCACCAGCTCCATGGGTCCGGAAAGCGTTATCATCGTCATTTTTTCTGCTGCCAACCGTATACCCCCCTTTTCCTATATAACGCGGCTTGGCAATATGCCGTAGCGCGCGGCTTCAACAGCTCGTGTGAGCTTATCGCACTCGATGCCTTTGAGCGTAAGATATGCCTGCGGCACCGCGACAGACGGCGTCTGCGCGTGTATCCGGCGGCGGCAGAAAGCCTCCATCCCGCGCTCATAACTGTGGTCGCTCGAGGCAAGGCTGTCGTCTGCAAACAGGGCCGACCACCGCGACGCTCGCAGAAGCGCCATTGCATCCGCGTCCGTCGGCGCGCCGGCAAGCTGCGCTATGAAAGAGTCCGTCAGCTTCCAGCGTATCGGAATAAGAAGCCTATCAAGGTTTGCAAGCGAGCCCGGGAAATTCCGCCGCAGACGCATTATATGCGTCAGGTTAAGAAAATCCGCTTCTTTTCCGTATATCTCACGCAGCGGCTCCTTCGCGGAGCCCTTATAATCCTTTTGCAAATACCGCCATACAGCGGCATAAAAGCAGTTTTCAAGCAGAATATGCGCCGAGGCATAGTCCCGCTTTCCACTGACCTCATTTATCGGAATGGTTTTGATCACTTCCGCATATATCGTGTCTTCCGTCGCCCGCAGAATGTCCTCAAATGTTTCCGCCGAGGCAAGATCCTCCGCGCGCGCCTTCGCCTTGCTGGCCATAAAGCCCGTCGGTCCCTCGTCTGGAGCCATGTCGCGCCCAGTTATGATACGGCGCAGCGCAGCGAGGATCCGGCGGTATTCCGTACGGTATACCGTAAAAATAAGGAAGCGTTTATCCTCTCGCGTTGCAAATTTATATATGCGCTCATATTCGTTTTCAAGCTGCGCATGCAGCGCCTTTTCGATAAGCCGCTCGCCCCGGCAGCCCTGCGGGATAAGCTCCCCCGCCTCACGCCAGCCCGGGTGGCTGCGTATAAAGGATGACACGTCCGCCAGGTTTTGCATCCCGCCGATGTTCTCCCAGTCGGAAGGGCTCAGCATGCGCCCGTACATCGCGCGCACCTTCGCCGCTACCGCGCCGTAGCGCGTAAGGTTACTATACATCCGAGTTCACCACCATGTCAAACACACGTGAAATGAATTCCTCGCGATTGTCCTGGTACCATCGGTTAGCCCCTGCATAATCCTGCTCCTGTTTGAGCTCCATCTCCGAGATCTTCGCGCTCGCAGCGGCTGTTTCCTCCGCCTCCAGGGCAGCCAGCTTTTCGTCAGCTTCAGCAAAGGCCGCCTGCCTGAGCTCCTCCCGCTTTCGGGCAATATAGTCGTCGTAGCCGCGGACCTTTTCACATGCCGCGTCATAACTTTGCCGCGCCTGCTGCTCCCGCTCGACTATCGCGTGCAGTATCTCCTTTGAAGTCACTGTCATCACTTCCTTTTTCAGCTTATTATACTATCACTTTTAATTAAAAATATCAACAAACCATTTGACATGCAAAATGGCAGAAAAAAACGCTCCTTTTCAAGATGAAAAAGAGCGTTTACAACAATATCCAACAAGCGCTTATATCAATTTACAGTTCCACTCCGGCGACGTCTGCGCCCTTTATCGTAACAACCTTTATCCAGCGTTTGGACAAGAATCTCCATCCACACAGAATGCACTTGCAAACCTGGTCCATTCTGAGCATCATGAAGATGGCCCAGCAGGGCCAGCCCCAGATGAAAGCGGCCAGAGCGCCGAGCGGCGCTGCGACTACATAGGCAAAGACAGTGTCGCCCACGATCAGGAAGCGGGTATCCCCGCCGCCGCGAAGCACGCCCTTTGTCAGAATATGTTCCAGCATCTGGAACACTATCATAAAGGCCATCACATTTATCATCTGGCTTGAATAGAGCTTTGTCTCCTCAGACACCTTGTAGATACCGATAATAGGCGTCTTTATTAAAAACAGCAGCACGCCGCCGACTATGCCGAGCAGGACGCCGATAATGATATACCCAAGGCCATACTGATATGCTTTCTCATAATTCCCTTCGCCTACGACATTACCGGTTATAACGCTCGAGCTGCTGGAGATCCCGAAGAACAGGTTCATTATGACGCCGTTTACAACGGTTGCAATACTGTTGGCCGCAGTAAACTCCGCGCCGACATGACCGATTATGACCGTTGTCAGGTTCGCGCCGATGACCATTATAAGATCGCTTACAAGCAC
>CAZIHY010000001.1:39656-47238 GCA_964539115.1 uncultured Oscillospiraceae bacterium | reverse complement strand
CAGGACCTCAAGCATCTTGTAGCCTCCGTGATAATACATATTTTTATAATATTGGTATACTAGCACAATTGTTGATAAATAAAAAGACATTTTTTCAGCGTGAAAAACCTCTTGAATTGAGAGCGTTCAGCCTGTACTATTAAGAAAACACCTGATTTGGAGTGATCAAAGAATGAAATATATACTCGTCATAGGCGACGGTATGGCCGATAACCCCGTACCGGAGCTCGACGGAAAAACACCCATCGAGGCGTCAAACACGCCCTGTATGGACGTTCTCTGCGCACACGGCACCATAGGCAGCGTCAAAAACGTGCCTGACGGCTTCGCTCCCGGCAGCGACACGGCAATCATGTCCATCTTCGGCTGCGCTCCGCAAACCTGTTACACCGGCCGAGCGCCGATCGAGCTTGCCGACCAGGGCGTCACTCTGCCCGAGGGTGCGGCGGCCTTCCGCTGCAACAACGTCTGTATTTCGGACGGCGCGGAGTTTGAAGAGCGCACGATCGTCTCCCATTCCGCGGGCGGCATCGGCGGAGCCGACTCCCGCATGCTGATGGAATATCTCTTCTCTCATCCGGACTTCGTCCCTCTGGCGGAGAAGGCGCGCGCAAGCCTCCTGCCTGCGGACAGCTACCGCCATGTCATGATACAGCGGCAGACAGACATAAAGGGTCTGGTCCTCTCCCCGCCGCACGACCATCTCGGCGAGAGCGTGCGCGACAACCTGCCCTCCGGCTGTGAGGATGCGGAGACGCTGCGCGCCCTCATGAAGAAGGCAAACGAGATATTGGATCACCACCCGCTCAACGAGCAGCGCCGGGCAGAGGGCAAGCTCCCCGCGAACGGCATTTGGTTCTGGGCCGAGGGCACCGGCGGCAAAATGCCTGATTTCAAGGAACAGTTCGGCCATAGCGGTGCGGTCATAAGCGCAGTCCCCCTCGTGCGCGGCATCGCAAAAATGACGGGGCTCGACGTTATTGAGGTCCCGACGGCCAACGCCGACTGGGACACCGATTACGAGGCGAAAACCGCCGCTGCTGTAGGCGCTCTGGAAAAATACGACTTCGTCGGCGTCCATCTTGAGGGTCCGGACGAGAGCACCCACGACGGCAGTCTCGAACACAAAATTTATTCAATCGAGGCTCTCGACAGCCGCGTCATAAGGCCGGTCGTGGATGCGCTGACCGAAAAGGGCGAGGATTTCCGCATGCTCGTGCTCTCCGACCACAAGACCTTGATGGCAAACGGCGCGCACGACGGCGACCCCGTGCCGTACTTTATATATGACAGCCGCACAGACTCCGGTCTCGGCCTTGCTTACAGCGAGAAAAACGGCGAAAAGGGCCTCTATCTTGACGAGGGGATCGAGCTTATGCCCGCCCTGTTCATGCTATGAGAGAGCTGTTTCGCGCCAGGGCGAAGCTCAATCTCTCCCTTGACGTCACCGGCAGGCGCCCGGACGGCTACCACGACATGCGCATGGTAATGCAGTCTGTCTCACTCTGCGACGAGCTTGAAATGGACCTGCGTTCCGACGGGAAGATAACGACGCGCTCCGGAGTCCGCTACATACCGAACGACGGGCGCAACATCGCCGTCAAGGCCGCTAAGCTATTTTTCGAGACCTACGGCATAACGGACACGGGCGTTGACATTACGCTCAAAAAGCGCATCCCGGTCTGCGCGGGTCTCGGTGGAGGCTCGTCGGACGGGGCCGCGGTGCTGTTTGGCCTTGGCGAGCTGACAGGGCTTCGTCCGCCACGCACGGAGCTTGAGAAGCTGAGCGAACAGCTCGGCTCCGACGTTCCATTCTGCGTGCGCGGCGGCACTGTATTGGCGGAGGGCCGGGGCGAGATAATGACCGATCTGACAGCGCTGCCCGACTGCGGCATCGTTATATGCAAGCCTTCGTTTTCGATCTCCACGCCCATGCTGTTCAAAACTCTGGACGAACACGATATCCGTATCCATCCGGATACGGGCGCACTCATATCTATGCTGCAAAGCGGCGACCTTGCAAAAATTTCGCGACGGATGTACAACGTGTTCGAGGACGTGCTCCCGCGGCGCTGCGGGGAAGTTTTTACGATCAAGAACACGCTGCTCGGCTTCGGCGCGCTCGGCTGCACGATGAGCGGGACCGGTTCCGCCGTGTTTGGCATTTTCGACAGCACGGAAAAGGCCTCCCTCGCTCAGGCGGAGCTTAAAGGCCGATACCGCGACTGTTTTCTCTGCCGCCCGACAGGGAGAAATTTTGAATAGGGCTTACTTTGAAATTCTTTTTCAGTCTGAAACAACTTTTGAAACTGAGCAAGAAAGCAAAGATAAGAGGAGCAAAAACCCACCTCTGCGGAGCAGATCCACTTTGGTAAAGCAAAAGAGTTTGGAATAAACCCGTATAAATCAAAAAATCACCGTCGATAATAGCATCAAATGCTACATACCGGCGGTGATTTTTTATGAATAACAAATTAAAAACATGGGAGACTGCTCTGCTTTTGAGCCTCTGCATAACGCTTTTTGTGGGCGCGTGGGCGGGCGCAAGACAGTCCCAGCTCGCGGAAAAGCTCATACGGCTGCATGTCGTCGCCGTCTCCGACGACGAGCTGGAGCAGGAGATAAAGCTCGATGTGCGCGACGCCGTGCTGGAATATCTGACCCCGCTCCTCTCGGACGTGCCGGACACAAAAACCGCCGGAGAGATAATAGAAGAAAATCTCTCCGGCGTTGAACTGGCCGCACTGTCCCGCTCGCAGGGCCGGCAGGTCTCGGTCTCCCTCGGTACCGAGGAATTCCCGACCCGTCACTATGAAAGCTTCTCCCTGCCCGCGGGCGAATACGAATCCCTGCGAGTTACATTGGGCGACGGCGGGGGCCATAACTGGTGGTGCGTTGTGTTCCCTCCGCTCTGCGTAGAGGCGGCGGGCATCGGCTCGGAGCAGGCCCAGACCGTGCTCTCCGATGATGACACAGCCCTCATAACCTGTGAGGACGAGGGCTACGAAATCAAGTTCCGTATGCTCGAGCTCTGGGGCGAGCTCCGCTCATTTCTGAGCGGACTCAGTCAATGACGATATCCGACGCGCTGGCATAACTTATTACCTCTCCTGTGACGGGGTCCAGCTGTTCCCCATAGTCATAGAATGTCAGCTCGACACCGTGTTCTGTCAGCCAGGCGTTTGTCCGAAGCGAGTCAACAGTCGGAACAGTATAGAAATAATCATACTCAAGCTCGCCGCTGCCGCGCTTTTGACGCAGCTCTAGACTTATCGAGCAGTTATAAACCGTGTCGTAGTAGTCCTTGTCCAAAACCAGCCAGATACGGCCGAGAGTCCCGTCAGCTATGTCGGGCAGGATGCACTCGGTATACAGCTCATAGGCCTCCGCGGCCGTGAGATACAGAGTTTCCATATCGTAATAATAATCGCTCACTACGGCGCCTTCTTCACGATAGTTGACGACGGCATAGCCGATAGTATCCGGCGTTACCGGTATCAGCGTCTGTTTGCGGTAATCAATAGCCTCCTGGCAGTTGATCAGCGTCTCGAAAGCCTCTATATCCCCGTAGGGAGCAGTGATGTTATACACGCGCCTGATCGTTCCGCCGTTTTTGAGCTCGTATTCCAATTCGAGCATTATAACGCCGTAATAGCTGTTTATATATCCTCCGCTTTTTATATATGCCTCGTTCTCCTCCTTGTTGGAGAGCACCTGCCGGTGCAGCGAAATGACTCTTTCGATATTGGCGATATCCGTGAGCTCGACACGCTCGCTCGAACCGCCGACAGTCACGGACACTACATCATCCGCCGAAGGTACCCTGGCCTCATACCCGAACAGGTCGAACTCTCCGGCGCAGGCAAACGCGGCGAGCACTACGGCGAACACGGCAAAGCCCACAAACGCCTTGGCCTTCCAGATATGGAAGGACTTTTTTATCATCATCTCGGCAACGAAATAGCATATAAAGCCGCCCAGCAGCATCAGAAGCAGCAGCTCCCAAACGCTGCCGTCCGTGTAATACAAATCCTTCAGTATACTGTGGGCATACACGCCGAGGACCAGCGCTCCGCCGAGCGCAAAGCAGTATTTGAACACCGGCTTGAGGATCTTGACGGAGACGACGTCTCCGACGGCCTCTATGCGGCGGTACTTATACAGCAGCATGCCAAGGAAAAGAAGCACGACGCCGACGGCGAGATACACGAGCATGCCGGTCCAGCCGACAAAATATGCCTGCGCGTACTGCATCGTCCATGCCCCGTTAGCGTCAGCCACGCTCGGCACACTGATATACATGTTGCCGACCATATAGACCAGCGGCGAAAGAGCCGTAAGGACTCCCTTTCCCATGCTCGCGCCATAGACAAAAACGCAGGAAGCGCGCTTGACGGCGTATTCCAGCACCGCCGCCGTGAAGTTGAAAACGACATATGCCGCCGGGAGCACGACTATGTGTCCCGTAAGCTGTGCACTGAACGCTGCGATGCCGAAGAATATGACCAGCTGCATGCTCACGATCGCGAGCCATGAAAGCATCGGCACTATATCGACCGCGCCGAAGTTCAACTCAACGCATAGACCCGCGGCAAAAATGATCACATTCGCGATAAGCAGCGGAACCAGCCCCGCCATAGCCTGGGCAAAATAGAGCTTTTCGCGCTTTATGGGCAGGGACGCCATGGCTCCCGCGGAACGGGAATTATACATAAACGAGAAAACGCACATCGCCGAGGCTATTGCCGCGAAAAAGCTGATAAACACCCCTGTGTGGACGGCCATTTCCAGCACAAGCTGGAAGGTTATATACTCCGTGATCCCGTAATACAGAACATCCCAGTTTCTGGTCAGTCCGGAAGCGATGCTGCCGCAGAGATACACAAGCCACACGGCGAGATACGCCGTCCAAACAGGCCAGGAACGCTTGACCGCGCTCAAAAACAGCGTCTTAAAGCACGATGTCTTTGACTTCACTGTCGGCACCTCCCAACTCGTAAATGAATATCTCCTCCAGCGTCAGCGGAAGCAGATCCATGAACAGCGGCCGCGAGTCCGCGAGTTTCCGCTCGACCTCGCCGGCGTCGCCGCGCAGGATAAGGGTATGCAGCCGCCCTGTCATGCTCTCATGCACGACGTTTATATCCTCCGGCAGCTTCCCCCCGTCCGGCATTGCGATCTGAACCTTGACGATATTCTCCTGAAGCTCCTCAAGGCTTCTCTGAAGGAGCATTTTCCCGTCCTTCATGATGCCGACCTGGTCGCAGACATCCTCCAGCTCGCGCAGATTGTGAGACGAGACGATCACTGTCGTGCCGTTCTCCGCGACGTCCTCCATGACAAGACCCCACATTTTGCGGCGCATCACGGGGTCGAGCCCATCCACCGGCTCGTCCAGCACAAGGAGCTCGGGACGCATCGACAGGCAAAGGCGAAACGCCGCCTGCTTCTGCATACCCTTCGACAAACGGCGCATATGGCGCCTGTCGTCAAAATCGAAGTCCTCGCCAAGCTTGCCGAACCTGTCCCTGTCGAATCCCGGATACAGGCCGGCGTAGTATTTCATCATATCGCGCAGCGTCGCCTGCGTGAACCAGAAAATATCGTCCGGAATATATGCGATGCTCTTTTTGACCGTTTCGTTTTCAAAAACCGGCTCGCCGTTTATGAGTATATCCCCCTCATCCTGACGGTAAATGCCGGTTATATGGCGCAGTATCGTGCTCTTTCCCGCTCCGTTGGGTCCGACGAGCCCGTAAATGGAGCCGCGCGGGACATACATATTCAGCCCGTCCAGCGCGCAGAACCCATCAAAGCTCTTCTTAACGCCGATAACGTCAACCATCCTGATTTCCTCCTTCTGCCAGCCGGTTGCAAAGCTGCTCCCTCGTCACTCCCAGAAACTCAAGCTCGCTTGCAGCGGCGTCAAACTGCTTTAACAGCTCGCGCTTTCGGCCCTCGTCGACCTCATCACGGCGAGCGATAAAGCTCCCCTTGCCGGATACGGAGTAAATATAGCCCTCGCTCTCCAGTTCCCGGTATGCGCGCTGTATCGTGTTCGGGTTGATCGCGAGACGGCTCGCCAGCTCACGCACTGAGGGCAGCTTCTCCTCCGGAACCATCGCTCCCGAGATAACAAGACGGCGGACGCTGTCCATTATCTGCTCATAAATCGGCCGGGGGTCTCTGTAATTTATGCTTATCACACTATCACTCTCCCGGTATTGCGTATTAATCATTCTAATACAGTCATTGTATTATCGGGAGGCGACTTTGTCAATAACAATTTCCCCGCGTTGCGTCGAATTGGGGCGAACGGCGATACTGTATATGACGAAATCGTATGGAAAACTGTTCCCATTTTTTATCTGAATCTTTGCTGACCCGCCACAGTTTCCCCAAGGGAGGCAACGTATTTAAAATGTATATCCCATTTATCATGCGCCTATATCCGCGATGAGGTCGTTCACATTCTCCTCCTTCGTCGCCCAGCTCGTGCAGAAGCGCACGGCGCTGTGCCCCTCGTCCACACGCTGCCAGTAGGAGAAGCTGTATTTTTCCCCGAGCCTTTCGATCAGCTCATCGGGCAGGACCGGATACTGCTGGTTCGTCGAGGAATCGAACAGCATTTGAAAGCCCGCATCCTCAAACGCACGGCGCAGGCGGCGGGCCAGCTCCACAGCCCGGCGGGATATCTCAAAATACAGCCCGTCCTCGAACAAGGTCTCGAACTGCACGCCGAGCAGCCGGCCCTTCGCAAGCATGCCTCCGCACTGTTTAATCATATAGCGGAAATCCCGCGCCAGCGCTTTGTTCGTTATTACGACGGCCTCCCCGAACAGCGCACCGACCTTTGTGCCGCCGATATAGAAAACGTCGCAAAGCTCCGCTATATCCGGCAGCGTCAGATCGCCGCCCTCTGCCGCCAGCCCGTAACCGAGGCGCGCGCCGTCGATAAACAGGGGCAGCAAGCGCTCGCGGCAGACCTCGTAAAGTGCCGTCAGCTCCGCTTTTGTATATATCGTGCCGCTCTCCGTCGGGTGGGAGATATACACCATGCCCGGCTGGACGAGATGCTCGTGATTTACGTCGTTCCAGTGCTCTTCACAGCACGCGCGCACCTGTGCGGCGGTTATTTTTCCGTCGCCGGACGGCAGCGCCAGCACCTTGTGTCCGCGAGCTTCGATTGCCCCGGTCTCATGCGCGTTTATATGCCCCGAGACAGCGGATATAACTCCCTGGTGCGGGCGCAGGACAGAGGTTATGACCGTCGTGTTGGCCTGCGTTCCGCCGACGAG
This sequence comes from uncultured Oscillospiraceae bacterium, assembly GCA_964539115.1. Taxonomy (GTDB): domain Bacteria; phylum Bacillota; class Clostridia; order Oscillospirales; family Oscillospiraceae; genus CAKSXP01. The sequence continues at coordinate 39,940 of CAZIHY010000001.1, read as the reverse complement.
AAAATGCACCTCGGCCTCCGGAGCCCGGCAGGCCGCCTTTATAAGCTCTCGCGCTCTCTCACAGTGCGCGTCCTCGCCGTACCCCGGAGTCTGCTCCATATTAGTTTCAAAAAGCCGCCTCATGATATTTTCATGTGCGCCCTCGCAATAGTCACATTCAAATCTTATCATCACAAAAACCTCTGTATTTCCTGGATTTGCTTTGGATTATACTCCGCAAACGGGGTCATGGCAACAAAAAAGCACCGGCTGCCTGATCAGCAGCCGGTGTATGTATGTCGCTG
>CAZIHY010000001.1:36938-39556 GCA_964539115.1 uncultured Oscillospiraceae bacterium | reverse complement strand
GAGGATCAAAGGATCTCCAGCTGATCCAGACGGAATGTGAGCTCGTTGCCGATGCGCAGGGGCTTTGCGGACGTGTCAGCGTCCAGCATAACGTCGACAAAGCTTGTGAACTCGGACAGGGCGTCACGCCACAGGTACTTGTGGAAGATCGTGCCCTCGACGCCCTCGAGAGGATAATCCTCATCAGGCCACCACTCAAGGCTCTTGGGTGCGTGCAGGCGGACGCGGGTTCCTACGGGCAATCCGTCCAGAACGGGCAGCTCGACAGCTTCATTATAGCCCTCGCTAACGTTTGCCGTGCCGTTGGACGGCAGCTCGACGGTGCAGCGGGCGGCGTCGGAGACATTGCCGCAGCACATGTCGTAAAGCCATGTCTCAAGGTCGACCAGATACCTGCCCTTTTCAAGGCGCTTTCCGATGACGCGGCCGCATCCGACAAGGCAGTCGCCGTGAGGCGTCTGCATGAAGTGGAGGTTGCGGTGGTACACGACCATGCCGTCGTCGCCCATCCAGTTGGTAGCCACGCGGCAAAGCTGATTGCGGCAGGAGTCTGAGAAGCACACGGCCCTCGGATTGCTCATCAGCTGGGACATATCAGTCGCAAAATGCCACTCGATGCCCATGCGTGGGGCATTGGTATACGGGTCGGGGAACGTGAGCCTTCCGCGCTCGCGGTACAGGCGCGTGGGCCACATCGGCTCCTCCTCCTTCACCGCGAACCAGGTCACCATGTCCCAGAGCCGCATGGCTCCGAGAGTAGTGTGGCAAAGCTCCTCTCCGACCTTTACGTCCTCCCAATACAGGGTATCGGCGCCGCGGCGGAACTCATTGTCACTTATATTCAGCATCCACTTGTTCTGCCCCTCGGTGTACCAGTGGTCTTCGAAGGGCGGGATCGAATAGCGCTGTCCCCTGGGCTTGTCGTACAGCACTGCGTCAAGACAGTGCTTGTGGTTTGCGACCAGCTCTCCGCGCTGGTTATAGATGTCGCAGTCACGCTGGATATATCCCCATGCGCGCGGACCGTTGTGCTCCTCGTCGTCCTTGAGCGTCTCGATAAGCTGCGGACGGTTCTGGAACACGCGGAGCTCGTCGTTTGCATAGATCTGTTTATACTGGGTGAACTGACCGCCATAATGGTTATTCAGCATTGAATTCTGGGACTGCTCGCCCTCCAGAAGGAGGTTGTAGTTCATCATATCGAAGCGGTCCACATAAAGAGGATAGGCGACGATGCTGCCCCAGCGGGAATCGGCCGCATAGGACGCGTCTGTCCAGATCGGATTCCAGGGGTCCGACCATGTGTTGTATTTGATGATGCTCTCTATGTTAGCTATCTTCTTCGGCTGATCCTTCTGCCAGCCATAGATCTCGTCCCCGATTTGGGAAATGTGGTCGAGTATTTTCTGTTCTTCCGGTGTATAGACATTTCTTCTCGGCATGTTCTCGCGCCCCTTCCTGAATTTTTATTCTTATGACGGGTCTTCGCGCCGGTCGGATCTTACAGGCGCTGCAGACGCTCTGCGCGGAACATGAGCTTGTCGCCGATGCCCAGCTTGGTCTCTGTGGAGGCGGGGTCTATCTGTACGCCTATGTACTCGGGGAACTCGGCATAAGCCTCATCCCAGTAGTACAGCTGAACCACCTTGCCGGTAGCGCCGGCGAGCGGGTTGCCGCCTTCCCACCAGCAGGGATGCTCGCCGATCTGGACGGATTCGCCGACCTGGAAAGCTCTCTTGCCGTACTTTCCGCGCTCGTGAGCCTCCGGCTTCCCGGTGCGGGTCGGAAGAGTAACAACGATCTTTGCAGCCTCGGTGACGTTGCCGCGGCACAGGTTGTCGAGCCAGATGTCCAGAAGTACGCAATATTCGCCGTTTTCGATGAACTTATCGATAACGCGGCCATGTCCGACCTGGCAGTCGCCGATCGGCGTACGGGTTATATGGCGGAACTTGACCTCGCGCACGTCGCCGTCATCGCCCATCCAGTTGGTAGCCACGCGCACCATCTGGGTACGGGCGGAGTCGCCGAAGTGGAAAGGCCTCGGGTTGCCCATCAGGCGGGCGATGTCACGCACAAAATGCCAGGAGGCGCCGAAATGGGTGACGTTGGTCTCGGGGTCGACAAACAGCGAGCCGCCGCCGTCCTTGCGGGCCATGTCGCGGAAAACACGGGTGGGAGCTATGGGGATCTCCTCATGGGCGGCATAGTAGGCAGCCATATCCATGACCGTGGACGGGCCGATGGTCGTCGGTCCAAGCTCCTCGCCTATGACCACGTCCTCCCAATAGCGGGTCTCCGCTCCGCGGATAGTCTCGTTGTCGATTATATTATTGATAAAGTCCCACTCGGCGTCACTGTACTTGTGATCCTCGAAGGGCAGGGTGTCCGCAAGCTGGATCTGCGGCTCCGGACGGATGATGATGTCCAGGATATGCTTATGGTTCGAAAGCAGGACTCCGTCCTGATTATAGACATCCGCGTTTCGCTCGATGAAGCCAAAGGCGCGGAGCTCGTCATCGCCTTCCTTGGAAATATCTATAAGCTCCGGCATATGCTGCACGACACGGAATTTGTCGCCGGGACGGACAGGCTTCAGGCATGTCCAGTCGCCGCCA
>CAZIHY010000001.1:33827-36838 GCA_964539115.1 uncultured Oscillospiraceae bacterium | reverse complement strand
ACAAAGCCGCCAGCAGGATCGATATGCGGAAAATAGGAGAAAATATCCGCTTCGTCCGTGTACAAAGGCATGGCAATGATACCGCCCCACTTTGTATTCTTTGCGTACTCCTCGTTTGACCACAGCGGGTTCCAGGGGTCGCCCCACTGGCTATGGCGGATCACGGACTCAAGCGTAGCCTCTGAACGGCTCGGATGTTCCATTTCTCCCACAAGGCTGCCGGCGACTGTTTTAAAGTCATCCAGCATTTCCTGTTCGTATTTGTTATACACTCCACGCTTAGGCATAGCGTTTCCTCCTGTTAAATTTATTGATTTTATTAGACAATAATCCAAAAAAATTGTACGTTAAAATAGATATAAATGTCAACAGCCTTAATCTCCCCCTGCTTTTCTCATGCCCGGCAACAATTTCGGATATACGCGCCGAATTTCATATTTTGAAATTAATTTCGCTTTTTTGAAAAAAGCGTGCAATATATTTTACTTTTTCGTCATGATTTTGAAATCAAACACTCCATAAAGATCTAAAAAAAACAAGATATATCCTTTATAATATAATTTACTACCATAAAGGAGGTTTGTTATGGAACAAATCGTAGAACTCGAACTTACAGAGCTGGGACGTATTGTTGGCGTAGCGGAAAAGGAAGTCACGCCGCCCTTCCCCGGCGCTAAACCCATGCTTCAGCAAACATGGGAGGTCGATGATGTAGCCAAAGCCGTTGAATATATCAAGGAAAACTATACGGCTAAGGGTGGAAAGGTATCCATACTCGGACACGTTGATTCATGGATCTGCATCGCTTTTGCCGATGCCCTGCAGCCCGAATGCGAGTGTTTCTTCAAGGTTCCGAACCACGATCCTGATAACACCTTCACAGACATCCCTGTCTACCCTGTCAAGTATGGCGAACCTGACGAATCTCTGAAGTTTACATACAGCATCAGGGAAGACGGCGATATCATCTACATGGACTACGGCATTGATAATGACCTCGACTGGGGCTTCCTCGTCAAGGACGCAGTGAGTAATTTGACTCTTCCGGAGCTGCCGGATAACAAAATACTCTGCCTGCATTCCCTCTCCCATTATCCCCTGCAGTGGGTAGCCGTCAACAACTACGCAAAGAAGGCCAAGAGCATTTTCTGCTCCGACCACGACGATCCCGTCTACCACTGCGCCATCCCCGGAGATTCCGGCTATAAACTCGGTGACACTATTCCCAGAATCAGCGAATAGTCACGATATTTTAACCAAGAGAAAAGGAGCAAAAATGAAACTCAGGATACTCAGCATGATTCTTGTCCTCGTCATGGTGCTTGCATTCTTCGCCGGATGCGGACAGCCGTCTGATGAGCCCGCCACCGACGAGCCCGTCAGCGATGCAACCAATGCACCCGCGCAGGACCCCGCGGACGAGCCCGCCGACGATGACGACGAGCCCTCCGTAGAATCTTACTTCCCTCTTGCAGAAACCGAGGAACTCAGCTATTTCTTCATGTGGTCACAGGCCCTCAGCGACATAATGGATGACCCTGAAGATCTTCTATACTTCCGCACTCTGGAGGAGAAAACCAACGTACACCTTAATATACAGCCTTGCAGCGTTACCAACGCGCTCGAGCTGTATCCCGTAATGGTCGCCGGCGGCGACTGGTGCGATATGGTCGACTCTGTCGGCAACTTCTATGCCGGCGGATATGCCCAGGCACTGTCCGATGATTTCATCATCCCCCTCAACGATTATCTGCAGTATATGCCCAACTACACTGCGCTGCTCGAAGAGAACGAGGGTCTCAACAGGATCGTCTATCTGGATGATGGAACGATGCCCTCCTTCGGCACCATTTACAACGGCGGCTACCCCATTACCTATGGTATGGCCATAAGAACCGACTACCTTGACGAGCTGAACATGGATCTCCCGCGCACCATCGAAGATTACCATGACGTATTCACCGCTTTCAAGGTCGAGCTGGGAGTTAAATATCCCCTGTGGATGAACATGTACGGTGCTTATCAGAACAACGACTTCGCCTCTGCATTTGACACCTATATCTTCACCACCACCAACCTTGCCGCTCCCTTCTTTGTCGTAGACGATGAAGTCCGCTTCGGACCTGTTCAGGACGGCGCGAAGGAATATCTTGCCCTTATGGCACAGTGGTATTCCGAGGGCCTGCTCTATGACGATTTCATGACCGAGCAGAGCAACTTCTTCCCCGATTTCTCCCTCATTCAGGATCTCGGCGCTTACACCGTCCCCGTCGGCATCTTCAACCAGCTTTCCCTGTACTCCGATAATGAGGACTTCGCCGTCTCCGCGGCATATGACCCCGTTCTCAACGAGGGAGATACCGTACACATCACTTACTACAACAACGACGAAATGATCACCGGCCTGTGCATCACCAGCGAATGCGATAATCCGGAGCTTGCCGCCAGATATATCGACTACTGGTACAGCGAGGAAGGCTACTACATCCTCAACTGGGGCGTCGAGGGCGAGACCTACGAGCTCGAGAACGGCGAGCCCGTCTACATCACCGACGTCGTCTTTGCAGATGATTCCCTCACGACCGACCAGTGCATGATGCTCATCAGCAAGCAGGACGGCCCGTTCCTGATAGATTACATCAAGCGCCAGAGCTATGCTTTCAACGACACCCAGCTCGAGGCCTTTGAGATCTGGGGCGAGGCTCAGGACGATTACCTCTATCCCACGAATGCTCTGCTGAGCACCGAAGAGGCTGACATTTACAGCGCTCACTTCGCAGACATCGCGACCTATATCATGCAGTATATCCCTGCCGTCATAATCGGTGACACCGATCTCGACAGCACTTGGGATGAGTTTGTCGCCACCTGCGAGGCTCTTGGCTACAAGGAGTGCCTTGAGGTCAAGCAGGCTGCTTACGACAGATTCATCAGCAAATAATCTGCCGGCCGAACGCATATAAAACAAATAAAAAACAGTGTGATATGCAATAGCGTATCACACTGTTTTT
>CAZIHY010000001.1:26768-33727 GCA_964539115.1 uncultured Oscillospiraceae bacterium | reverse complement strand
CATATAAAACAAATAAAAAACAGTGTGATATGCAATAGCGTATCACACTGTTTTTTATTGCCGCTTTATTTCTTCATTTTTCTCTGGAAAAACTTCACCAGCTCGACGATCGGAACGATGCAGATGCCCAGACCGATCGCAGTCAGGCATTCGACCGCGCTGATCTGCGCAAAACCGAACGCGTTTGCAAGGAAGGGCACCTCGATAACGCCCAGCGTGCAGACAAACGATCCTATGGCCGCGCAGTTGAGCATCCTGTTCATCGTCTTGAGCTTAAACAGGCTGCTGCGCTGCGAGCGCATATTGAAGCTGTGGAATATCTCGGCAAAGCTCATGGTCAGAAACGCCATGGTCGTACCGTCGTGGCTGTTTGTGATCTCCCAGACGCCGGACTCCATAAAGTGGCCGATGAAATATGCTGCGAGCGTGAGCATAGCCACGATTATGCCCTGGTATGCCACGTCAGCGCCCATACCGCCGGCAAAAATGCCCGCCTTTGCGTCGCGCGGGGCGCGTTTCATAACGTCGCCCTCCGCCTTCTCAACCCCGAGAGCCAGCGCGGGGAAGCAGTCGGTTATCAGGTTTATCCAAAGCAGGTGCACAGGCTCGAGTATCGTAAAGCCCAGCAGCGTCGCTGCGAAGATGCTCAGCACCTCGCTCATGTTGGAGCTGAGCAGAAACTGTATCGCCTTGCGGATATTGTCATATATCCTGCGACCCTCTTCTACAGCTCCGACTATCGTTGCAAAGTTGTCGTCGGCAAGCACCATGTCGGCCACATTCTTTGTGACGTCCGTGCCGGTGACGCCCATACCTATGCCTATGTCGGCCGATTTGATGCTGGGCGCGTCGTTTACTCCGTCCCCTGTCATCGCCGTTACGAAGCCCGCATTGCGCCAGGCGTTTACAATTCGCGTCTTATGCTCCGGCTGTACGCGGGCATAAACGGATATATCGCGGAAAACGCGCTCAAATTCCTCGTCGCTCATCCGCCCGACCTCAGCTCCCGTGACCGCCCTCGCTCCGGGCTCGAGTATGCCGAGCTCCAACGCTATCGCTGTGGCAGTGTCGATGTGGTCGCCGGTTATCATTATGGGGCGTATGCCCGCGGAGCGGCACTTGGCTATGGCATCCTTGACCTCAGGGCGCACGGGATCTATCATGCCCTCGATGCCGATGTAGCACAGCTCCTTTTCAAGATTTTCCGCGCTGTAACCGTCGGGTTCGGAGTCCCATCTGCGGAACGCGCCCGCGAGCACGCGCAGCGCCTTGTCGGCCATGGCCTTGTTCTGTGCAAGTATATCGGCGCGCTTTTCCTCTGTCATGGGCTTTTCCTCGCCGTTTTCAAGGTACTTTGTACAGACCTTCAGGACCTCGTCCGGAGCGCCTTTGGTGAACTGGATAATTCCCTGTTCAGAGCGGTGCACAGTGCTCATCATCTTGCGAAGACTGTCGAACGGGGCTTCGCCAGTGCGCGGATAACTCTGCTTAAGCTCCGTCTTAGGCAGTCCCAGCGTGTTCGCCCATGCGACGAGTGCGGCCTCCGTCGGCTCGCCTGTAACGCCGCCGTTTTCGTCAAGCTCTGCGTCGGAGCACAGCGCCATTGCCGTTGCAAGCAGCTTTTCGTCCGCAGAACTGTTTTCCACAACAGTCATCTTGTTCTGTGTCAGTGTTCCTGTCTTGTCGGAGCAGATTATCTGCGCACAGCCCAGAGTTTCAACGGCCGTCAGGCGGCGGATTATGGCATTGCGCTTCGACATATTTGTAACGCCGATGGACAGGACTATAGTCACGACGGCGGCAAGCCCCTCTGGTATCGCGGCGACGGCGAGCGAGACTGCGACCATAAAGGTGTCAAGGAGAACGCCGCCGTTCAGAGCGCCGGCGCGCAGGACGCCGACGGCGAAGATAACAACGCATATGCCAAGAACAAGGAAGGTCAGCACTCTGGACAGTTGAGAGAGCTTTATCTGAAGCGGCGTCTGGCCGTCCTCCGCCTTCGCCAGAGCGTCGGCGATCTTGCCCATCTCAGTGTTCATGCCGGTCCCGGTCACGACCATTGCGCCCCGGCCATAGACAACGGTGCTGCCCATATACGCCATGTTTTTGCGGTCGCCGAGCGGGACCTCGCCATTACCGCCGTCGATCGGATCGACCGTTTTGTTGACGGGGACGCTCTCGCCTGTCAGCGCCGCCTCCTCGATCTGGAGGGAAGCGCATTCTATGATACGTCCGTCCGCGGGTACGGCGTCGCCGGCCTCCAGCAGGACCACATCGCCGGGTACGATATCCTCGCTGCGGATGACACAGACCTTTCCGCCGCGCATAACTTTGCTGGTCGCGGCCGCCATCTGCTGCAGCGCCTCAATCGCCTTCTCCGCTTTGCTTTCCTGATAGACGCCGAGAACGGCGTTTATTATGACGACGACAAGGATGATGACAACGTCGGCAAAGCTCTCGCCGGCATATACGGAAGTTATTCCGGACACGATGGCAGCGGCGATAAGTATAAGTATCATAGGGTCCGCCATCTGCCGGAAAAACCGCACGATAAGCGGCGTACTTTTTCCCTCAGCCAGCTTGTTTGGGCCGTTCTGTTCCAGCCTCTTCCGCGCCCCTTCGCCGTCGAGCCCCTCCTGTGTGACGCTAAGCTCAGTGAGCGCTTCCTCAGCCGTTGATCGGTAAAAATTCAATTTGCATTCTCCTTTTCATGTAACAAAAAACTCACGGATAGACATCAGCCTATCCGTGAGTCTGGTCATTTAATGCAAGCCAGGACGGCCATACCGGCCGAACATGATTGTTGACTTGGAAACCGCCGAAGGCGGCTGACTACTCCCTCACAGGGGTCAGCTCATATAATATCACAGGTGTTTTCCGCTGTCAAGAGTGGGCAAAGCCGCCTTCAAATGGAAAATCACCTCCGTTAACTATGCACATCTTCCGTCATTTTACGCTGAAACGTATCATACAGGTAATAACGTCCCAAATAATCATAATGTACAAATAGATATTTTATAACCCCCGGAACGCCAACATTTTGGCAGCCTCACCAAAAGCGTCAAAAACGGATGAAAATTCTTGTGATTTTATTATATGTAAGTTATAATTGTATCATACAACCTGTACGCAAGGCCATTTTTGCAATTCGCATCATCACGGCTTGCAAATTTTTTGATATAAGGTGGAAAAACAAATGCCCGAAAAAACCATTAAAAAAGTTTTGGTCGCAAACCGCGGCGAAATAGCCGTTCGCGTTCTGCGAGCCTGCTATGACGTCGGTTTGAGCACGGTTGCGATCTACTCCAAGGAGGACATCTACGCCCAGTTCCGCACCAAGGCAGACGAGTCCTACCTTATCGGCGAAAACCTCAGCCCGCTCGGCGCATATCTCGCCATAGACGAGATAATCGACCTTGCCAAGCGTAAAAATGTGGACGCCATCCATCCCGGTTACGGCTTCCTGTCCGAGAACGCAGAGTTTGCCCGCGCCTGTGAGGAAGCAGGCATCGTCTTTGTCGGCCCTCCGTCCAGCGTTCTGGCCCAGATGGGCGACAAGCTCAACGCAAAGGACATCGCAAAGCGCTGCGGCGTTCCCACTATTCCCGGCTGCCTTGAGCCGCTCAAGAGCGCAGAGGAGGCTCTCCAGATGGCAAAGGATTTCGGTTTCCCTGTCATCCTTAAAGCCGCTGCCGGCGGCGGCGGACGCGGTATGCGCCGCTGCGACACCGAGGCAGAGGTCCTCGCCAACTTCCCGCTTGTCCGCTCCGAGGCTGAAAAGGCCTTCGGCAGCAGCGACATCTTCATCGAAAAATATCTTGTTCAGCCCAAGCACATCGAAGTCCAGATACTCGCCGACAACTACGGCAACATCGTCCATCTCTTCGAGCGCGACTGCTCGCTGCAGCGCCGCTACCAGAAGGTCGTTGAGTTCACCCCCGCGTTCTCCCTGCCCAAGGAAAAGCGCGAAGAGCTCTGCGCCGACGCGGTCAAGATCGCCCGTGAGGTCGGCTATGTCAGCGCCGGTACCGTCGAGTTCCTCGTTGACCGCAACGGCAACCACTACTTCATCGAGATGAACCCCCGCATCCAGGTCGAGCACACCGTAACCGAGATGGTCACCGGAGTCGACATCGTCCGCTCCCAGCTCCTTATTGCCGAGGGCAAACCCCTGTCCGATCCGATGATCGGCATAGGTAAGCAGGAGGACGTTTCCGTCCGCGGCTATGCCATTCAGTGCCGTGTCACGACTGAGGACCCTGAAAACAACTTCGCCCCCGACACCGGCAAGATCACCGCTTATGAGTCCGGCGGCGGCTTCGGCGTCCGTCTCGACGGCGGAAACGCCTACCCCGGCAGCGAGATCAGCCCCTACTACGACAGTCTGCTCGTCAAGATCACCTGCACGGACAACACCTTTGAGGGCACCATCCGCAAGTGCCTGCGCTCCCTGGGCGAGACCCGTGTCCGCGGCGTCAAGACCAACATGGCCTTCATCAGCAATATCCTCAACCATCCCGACTTCAAGGCCGGCCAGTGCCACACCCGCTTCATAGACGAAACTCCCGAGCTTTTCGATATCCCCGACCCCAAGGACAGAGCCACCAAGATGCTCAAATACATCGGCAACATCGTCGTCAACGACCCCTCCGCGGGCAAGAAGATGTACGATACGCCGCGCTTCCCGAAGGTCACCGGCGAGGGCCCCAGGCCCGGCCTCAAGCAGCTGCTTGACGAAAAGGGCCCCGAAGCCGTGCGCGACTGGGTCCTTGGCCAGAAGAAGCTTCTTATAACAGACACCACCATGCGCGACGCCCACCAGTCCCTGCTGGCAACCCGCGTCCGCACCCGCGATATGGTCAAGGGCAGCGAGGCCACCGCCGAGATGCTCGCCGACTGCTTCTCCCTTGAGATGTGGGGCGGCGCGACCTTCGACGTCGCATACCGCTACCTCTACGAGGATCCCTGGGAGCGCATCGATCTGCTGCGCCGCAATATCCCCAACATCCCGTTCCAGATGCTTCTCCGCGGCGCGAACGCCGTCGGATATGCCAACTACCCCGACAACGTCATCCGCGCCTTCGTGCGCGAGGCCGCAAAGAGCGGCATCGACGTGTTCCGTGTGTTCGACAGCCTGAACTGGATCCCCGGCATGGAGATAAGCCTTGAGGAGGCCGCCTCCTGCAACAAGATCGCCGAGGCGACAATGTGCTATACCGGCGATATTCTCGACCCCAAGCGCGACAAGTATACCCTTAACTACTACGTAAACCTGGCCAAGGAGCTTGAAAAGCGCGGCGCCCACATCCTTGCCATCAAGGATATGTCCGGCCTGCTCAAGCCCTATGCCGCCAAGAAGCTGGTCAAGACGCTCAAGGAAGAGGTCGGCCTGCCGATCCACCTCCACAGCCATGACACCAGCGGAAACCAGGTCGCGGCCTATCTGATGGCTGCCGAAGCCGGCGTCGACATCGTCGACTGCGCTATTGCCAGCATGTCCGGCCTGACCAGCCAGCCCTCCATGAACGCGATCGTCGCCGCTCTCGAGGGACAGGAGCGCGACACCGGACTTGACCTGCGCCGTCTTGAAGAGCTGTCCGACTACTGGACCGACATACGCAAGCGCTACGTCGATTTCGAGTCCGAGCTCAAGACCCCGCTCACCGAGATATACCGCTACGAGGTCCCCGGCGGCCAGTACACCAACCTGCGTCCGCAGGTCGAGAGTCTCGGCCTCGGCCACCGCTTTGAGGAAGTCCGCGAGATGTTCGTAACCGTCAACCAGATGCTCGGCGACATCGTCAAGGTCACTCCGTCCTCAAAAATGGTCGGCGACCTCGCAATATTCATGGTTCAGAACGACCTGACCGCAGAGAATATAGTCGAACGCGGCGAGGCGCTCACCTTCCCCGACAGCGTTGTCAGCTACTTCAAGGGCATGATGGGCCAGCCCGCCTGGGGCTTCCCGAAGGATCTCCAGCGCGTCGTTCTCAAGGGCGAGGAACCCATAACCTGCCGCCCCGGCGACCTGCTCGAGCCGGTCGATTTCGAGTCTGTCCGCAAGCACCTCGAGGAGTTCACCCCCGAACCCACGATGCGCGACGTTCTCGGATGGTGCATGTATCCGAAGGTCATGGAGGATTACCTCAAGTTCCGTAAGGAAAACGGCTATATCACCCGTCTCGGCAGCCACGTATTCTTCCACGGCCTCGCCGTCGGCGAGACCAACCAGGTCAACATCGAGGACGGCAAGACTCTCGTCATCAAGTACCTCGGACTCGGCGACCACAATGAGGACGGCACCAGGACGGTTCACTTCCAGCTCAACGGCGCGCGCCGCGACGTTGACGTTCCCGATAACCACGCCATGGAGTCCGTCTCCCACGTCACAATGGCCGACCCCTCCGATAAGGGGCAGGTATCTTCCTCCATCCCCGGCGCCGTCAGCAAGATCGAAGTCAAGGTCGGCGACAAGGTCGAGGAAAACCAGGTCCTCGCAGTTGTCGAGGCAATGAAGATGGAGACGAGCATCGTCGCACGTATGCCCGGCGTCATCTCCCAGATCCTCGTCAAGACTGGACAGTCCGTCAAGGCCGGCGAGCTGATCATGACGATCGACCTCGAAGAGGAATAATATTACTTAAACATCAAACACTCCGACGCATAAGCGCCGGAGTGTTTCTTTTTTATTCAGCAGCGTCCCGGGAGAAAAAGGCCGCTTCACACCTGCGTGCTCTTTTTCTGCTTTTTCATTTGTCTCGCGGCAGCTAGGGACAGCAGGACGGAGAACATCTGCTTCCCGTCGCTGAAATCCAGGCCCGTGCCCTCCGCAATACGCCTCAGCCGGTAATCCAGCGTATTTCTGTGTATCCCCAGCGCATCGCAGGTCTTTATCAGGTTCTGCGCGTGAATAAGATATTCATACAGTGTTCCGGTGTGGTTGAATTTACCCCTTTCGT
>CAZIHY010000001.1:23289-26668 GCA_964539115.1 uncultured Oscillospiraceae bacterium | reverse complement strand
GCGTGAATAAGATATTCATACAGTGTTCCGGTGTGGTTGAATTTACCCCTTTCGTCCAACAGGAGCAGGGACACCACCGCGGGATGGAGGTCCTCCGGCCTGGTCATGCCGCAAAGCGAGACGACATAGTCAAGCTCCAACTCATCGAAGGAGGCGAGCCGGCCCGGGCTGTCCTCGCGGCAGAGCGTTTCCAGCGCCAGAGATACACGGGAATACGTCGTGCCGGTCGCGTCCAGCTCTGTGAAAACGCGGCTGTAAACGCCCTGGTATCCCAGATTCCGCACATGCTCCCACGCAAGCCTGACACGTTTCTCAAGTTCCTCCGGAGTGGCCAGCGAGAAAAAAAGCGTCATAATGCTGCCTGAAAGGATGGGGCTTGCGCCGCTGACGCGCTCTACCGTATTTACGATCGGTATCATACGCGGCCGCTCAAGCGGATTGCGGCTCAGGTCAATGAGCAGCAAAGCAAAATAACCGCTCGTCTCCAGCCCGGACATCTCCGCGCGGGAACGGAGGGCTGCGCGGCTCATCTTCTCTCCGCCGATAAGCTGCATCAAGAACAATTCGGTCGAAAATTTCTGTCCGGGCGTCACGCTTTCCTGCCGGCGCACCGCGGATTTAATAATATCCGAGATAACGGGTAGAAATTCGCAGAACGGCCGGTCATAGGGCATAAACTCCCCGAAAAACAGCAGATATCCGACAGCCTCCCCATCCAGCTCGATATGCAGGCAAAAATCCGTAAATACACCATCCTGTCGGGCGGCGGCGGTGCAGTATCCTGCGCCGGGAAGGCAAAGCGGACTAACTCCCCCAAGGGCCTCCGGAGGTATGTTTTCCGGCACGGAAGCCCATCCCGAAAACGCGATCAGCCGTCCAAGGGAGTCATAAAGCGCGCAGGCGCTTCCGACCGCAGCCGTACAGGCCGCGACGACCTCGCTTATCGAACCGAGCAGCCCGACCGAATGAAGCTGCTCCTTTTCACGGGCCAGCTTTGCCTCATGCGAAAATATTTCATCCAGATCAGCGCGGAGTTCCGAGAGCCCTGTCTCCGGCGGAAGGAGAAGGGCGCAGTCGCCCTCGCGTATCTCGCATTCGCAGTCACGCACAAGCGCAAAGATCCCTCCGGTACCGGCGCCGGCATATTCCGAAAGAAGTCCCGTCTGCAGCATGCCTGCTGGAGCCGCACGGCGCATCGGGCATGCCGCGAAAACGCCGGCTTCTTGTGGTGCATTTTTCATAATGAGGACCGCATTTTTGAAATATTCCGCAATAATTTTTATATCTGTCACTATATCACCCGCCATGAACAAATTGGTTCTACAGAAATATTATAAAGTTACGGACAACATACGTCAAATATATGTGAAAAATCTATTTTGTGAAAATTTAACAACATGCAACAAATGCCGCCTGAATATCGTCTAATAATAAAAAATTTCCTGTTTTTTAGACTTTATTTTTTCTGAACATATGGTATATTATATCAGCACATTTAAGAAAGGGAGGCCTGACCCGCAATGTCATTGCTGGCAAAGTCTGGAGAGAAGCTGCGCACAATCTTCGGCTGGTTCTGCAAAAAACCGCTTATTGCGCTGCCAACTCTTTCCATAATCATAACATTTATACTTGAAGTTTTCAGCCGACGGGGACTTGGCGAAGCCGCCGTGTTTCTCGCAGAGGAGCCATTAATGTTCGTTTACAACGTGTTTATCGTGCTCCTGACGCTCTCGGTGTGCATGTTCGCACCAAGACGGATTTTCGCCGTCTGCCTGGTCTGTGCGCTGTGGTTGATCCTCGGCTTTGTCAACTTTCTGGTCCTGAGTTACCGCACAACGCCGCTTGGAATGATCGACCTGTTTCTGGCGAGCAGTGCGATAAAGCTCATAAACGTATATCTGAAGCCATGGCAGATCGTTCTCATTGTACTGGGCATCGCGGCGTTAATCTCCGGAGGCGTGTTTCTGTGGAAACGCAGCCCCAGAGAGCGCATCCGCCCCGCCAGCGCGCTTGCGGGCATGCTGTCCGTCGCCGCAGTCCTCTGGATCTTTTCCTTCTCCGTCACAAGTGCGGACGCTCTGTCCGAAAGCTTCGGAAACCTCGCTGTAGCTTACGAAGATCTCGGTTTTGCCTACTGTTTTTCCACCAGCGTCATAGACCGCGGCGTCGAGGAGCCGGAGGACTATTCCGAGGAATCCGTCAACGCCATATGCGCAGAGCTTGAAACGAGCGCAAAGGGAGCGTGGCCGAATGTAATATTCGTACAGCTCGAGTCTTTCTTCGACCCGGCGCGTTACTCAGGGATCGAGCTGGACGAAAATCCGATCCCGAACTATACGATGCTGCGCAGCAAATGCTCGACCGGTTATCTGTCCATGCCGTCCATAGGCGCAGGCACCGCAAACTCTGAGTTCGAGGTCCTGACGGGAATGAACATGGACCACTTCGGCGCCGGGGAATACCCGTACAAAACGGTGCTCAGCTCCGAAACCTGCGAGAGCCTGGCATATAATTTCAGCAGTATCGGCTATACTTCGACCGCGATACATAACCACATCCGCACATTCTATGGACGCGACAAGGTATTTGAAAACCTCGGCTTTGACGAATTTATCTCTGTCGAGGACATGGGCGAGGTCGAACGCACGCCGACCGGATGGTCGACAGACGAGGTTCTGACGGGAGAGATCCTCTCCGCACTCGACGCGAGCGAAGGGCCCGACTTCATATATACGATAACTGTCCAGGCCCACGGAAAATACACAGACATCGACGATGAGGACGAAACCAACATCCCGCCCGATGAGAACCAGGACACGGAGAAAGCATGGGAATACTATACCAGGCAGCTTTCCGGCACGGATAAATTCATCGGAGACCTGATATCTTCTCTGAGCGTCAGGAATGAGCCGACGGTCGTAGTTTTCTTCGGAGACCATCTGCCCAGCCTGAAGATCGACGAATCCCTGCTCAATAATGAAGATCAATTCACGACAGAATATCTGATCTGGTCCAACATCGGCCTTGTAAAGCAGGATCTTGACCTCCAGGCATACCAGCTCGGCGCATATGTTCAAAGCCGGCTCGGCCTGTGCCTTGGGACGATCACTGCGCTACACCAGCAATATGCCCGCTCCGGCGACTTGGAAGCATACCAGTATGCGCTTCAGACCATAGAATATGACATGCTTTATGGCGAAAAGTACGTCTTCGGCGGTGAGGACGTTTATTCCCCGACCGATCTTGAACGGGATTCGTAATCTCATGATATTAAAAAATCCGTCCATCCCGATTTCACGGGATGGACGGATTTCAATTTTCTCTTTTCCCTGTTACTCGGCAGGATCCTCAGGCTTGTCCTGTTCGGGAGCAGCCTCCT
>CAZIHY010000001.1:4648-23189 GCA_964539115.1 uncultured Oscillospiraceae bacterium | reverse complement strand
AGCCTCCTGCGCGGGCGCCTCAGCCTCAGCAACGATCTCCTCAAACTCAACGACTATGTCATCGTCGGATATATTGCCGCGGGCCTTGATCTCGGAGATCTCCGCCTCCTTGGCCGCAATATTTCCGAAAGATACGGTGATCTCTTCGCAGAGCTGGACAAAGAAACCGTCGGGGTCATCCTTGTGGGCCTCATAATAGATTTTGCCTATCTCTGTATATGCCTTTTTGATGGTTTCCTTTTCGCTGCCGATCTCAAGGTTGAGCTTCGCAATGCGGGAGACATCTTTCGCCTTGTCTGCAACAGTGCCGGCGAAGTCACGGGTCTTTTCGGCAACCTGACCGATAGTATCAATGACCGCGCCCTTGATGTCGTTAAATTTCGCCATAATTTTTCCTCCTTATTAGGTGTGTATATAAATGCGTGGATAAACTTTTCTATGTACGGAAGCCCGAGCGCTTCCGTGGTTTTGTATTATATAACTTTTATATTGAATTGTCTACTGTCTTATTTCTCAGCCGGAGATACGATCGAAAGGGCAAAATCTCCGGTATCGAAGATATCGAGAACAAACTGCCGCATATCCTGCGCCGTCACGTTCTTAAAGATCTCAAACTCGTCCAATGCGTTGTAGCCCGCGAAGTGGGCCTCCGCCATGGCTGTGCAGATCCCGTAAAAGCTGTCCAACGCACGGACGTTATCGCCGTAAACAGCTTTTTTTACCTTATCAAACAGTTCCTCGTCGACGCCTTCCCGAAGCTTTTCGAGCGCTACTCTGAAACGCTCAAGCACCGCCCTGGGATCGCGGCTCTCTCCGCCGGCAATAAACGCCGCCGAGCCGCCCGCATGGGAAATACCCGCACTGAAACCGTTTTTAATAAGCCCCTCGGAATACAGCTCCGTGTAAAACGGACTGGCCCGGCCCGTCAGGTACTCTACCGCCAAGCCGGACAGCACGCTCTGGCGCAGGCGGCCCTCTCCATCCGGCGCAGGCTCGACCCTGCAGCCGAACAAAAACTGCGGCGCGGAAACGGACATGTACACCTCCGTCTCCGTCTCATACACCTTTTTCGTATCAGCGGGGCCGTAATCCCGTTCCGGTACCTCTCCAGGCTCCGCCGGCAGAACTTCACGCGCTATTTCGGCAACGCGCTCCGGCTCGACGTCTCCTGCGACGCACAGGACCATATTGGACGGGTTATAGAACACCTTATGACAGGCATACAGCGTGTCGGCGCTTATCTCCGCTATACTCTCAACAGAACCGGCAACGGAGTCGCGTGCCGGGTTCGCAGCGTAAAGCGCCTTGAGCAGATTGAAGTATACGACATAGTCCGGCTCATCGTCCGTCATACGTATCTCCTGCCCTATTATGCCCTGCTCCTTATCAACGCTCTCCTGCGTAAAATACGGCACGGAGACAAAGGAGAGCAGACTTTTGAGGTTTTCCTCAAAACCCTCCGCACACTCGAAATAATAGGTCGTCATAGCGGAGCTTGTCCAGGCATTTGGCGACGCCCCGTTGGCAGAGAGGATGTTCAGGGCGTTTCCGTCCTTTGTATCAAACATCTTATGCTCGAGAAAGTGCGCGACGCCCGCGGGGGTGTCGATCCACTCCCCGCCGTATTTGAAGCGGCGGTCCGCTCCGCCGTAATTTGTAGTGTAACATGCAAAGAATTTGTTATAGCCCGCCTTGGGCAGGACCATGACGCTCGCGCCGTTGGGAAGCTTTTCAACATACAGGGCCTCACCGAGCTTCGGGTATATTATCTTCTCCATGGCTCATTCCTCCCCGCGCAGAAAATACACCGCGTCGCACTCGACGCTGTTTGCTATGTCGACAACGTCCTGCTTCGTCACCATTTCGACAAGACCCGCCATCTCGTCCGGAAGGCATTCGACGCCTTCGAGCGTGTGCGCCAGGCAGAAATACTCAAGCCCCGGCTGGCTGTCCATGGTCGTGCGCAGATCCGTCGCAAGGGACTTTTTCGCGTTTTCCAGTTCCTCGTCCGTTATCTCTCCGCGGCGTATTGCGTCCAGCTGTTCGAATATTTCTGTAAGCGCTGCGTCATACTTGTCGAACTCTATCCCGGAATTCACACACATGATCCCCTTGTGGATATCGACCGAAGAACTCGCATAATAGGCAAGGCTAAGCCGCTCACGCACATTCATGAACAGCTTGGAGGTAAGGCAGCCGCCATATACGGCGTTGAAAACGCGGATCGCCGCGAGATCCGGCTCCTCCATACACTCTCCAAGGCGGAACCCGACGGACAGTTTGCCCTGGTTTACGTCCAACTCCTCGGTAAAAAAACGCTCGCGCTCTTCTACCGAGTTCATGCGTATATCAGTTCCAATTTCATAATCTATTTCGGCGCGGGGCAGGTTCAGAAGAGTCTCTCTCAAGGCGCTCTCAACGCTCTCCGGTTCAGCATTTCCGCAGAAGAATATTTCAACAGGCGACTGCGCAAGCAGATCCTTCCAACGCCTCGTAAGCTTTTTATAATTGACACTCTCGCACTCGGTCTCGAAGCCGTAGGCCGGAACGGAATAGTCCTCATAGCAGCACATGTTCTCCAGCATGCGCAAAAGCGCGTAGCTCCGCTTGTCGTTGACTCTGCCGCGTATGCTCTCGAGCAGCTTTTCCTTCTCGCTTTCCGTGTATGAGGGCAGAAGAAGCCCGCCGCGCGTCTCCGGCGAGAGCAGCATCTCTCCCATAAGCGAAGTAATGCTCCCAAGAAGATCCTCTCCGCCGGGGGCAAAGCTGCCGTTTATAAAGCTCCCGGTGAACCCGGCGGACTGTATCTCGCCGAATTTACGGACGGACGGGTTTATCCTCGCGCCATACATGCCGCACAGCGCGGCGGACAGGCTTTTAATGTCCGGATAATTCCTTGTGCCGCGAGAAAGCACCTTCGGCACAAGAGCCGTTATCGGCGCGTTTTCGCGCGTGAGCTGGGTCAAAAGGTTTACGCTGATGTATCCTGTCTTAAATTTGTCGGTCTTAAGACATGTCAGCATGACTGCCGGCATGATCTCCCTGCGAAAAACTTCCAAGACTCATCCTCCCCTTAATAGCTCTTATATTTCAATAATATTTTACCACAGTATGTCCATTTTGAGTATAAACATTTTATTAATTCGGATTTAACATTCCATCACATAGTTTGTAAGAAAAACGCCCTGCCAGCTGTTCACAGCCGGAGGTAATATATTCTCTTATTATCCCGCACCTCCATTGCCTTCAGCAGATCTTTGTCATATACATTAACACAAAAATGAGATATAATAACAAGAAAACTGATATAAAACAAGTTTTTTCTTTTTATCACTTTTCTTCTTTTTTCCGGAGGAGTAAATATGGATATTCCCATAATTTCTTTCATTGGCTGGTCAGGTTCCGGCAAGACGACGTTTCTTGAAAAACTGATCCCCATCCTTCGCGGACGCGGTCTGCGCGTAGCCGTGCTCAAGTCTGACGGTCATGAGTTTCAAATGGACCGGGAGGGCAAGGACACTTTCCGCTTCAGCGCCGCGGGCGCGGAGTGCGTAGCTATCGCAAACAGCCGCCATGCGGCCATACTGGAGAACCGCCCAATATCCTTCGGTGAGCTTTGCAGCCATGTCAGAAACGTTGACCTCATCCTCGCGGAGGGTTGGTATGCGCAGCCGCTGCCGCGGATCGAGGTCTTTCGCGGACACGACAGTCTCCGCTGTGCGGATCCCGAAAACCTCTGGGCCGTCATAACGGACGAGCGGCTTTCGCTCGACGTGCCGGTTTTTGGCCTCGAGGACGTCTCTCCAGTCGCCGATTTCATTCTTGAAAAGCTCTGCGAAAAGAGAGAGGGCGTTTTGTCCCGAGACAGAAGGACCTGGGACGCGGGAAAAATAATGCTTTCCGTAGACGGACACGAGATACCGCTGACGCCCCTAATGCAGGAGATGATATGCAATGCAGGAGCCGCGGTAATATCTTCACTGGAGGACAGCGGCATAACACCCGGGTACGAGATCAAAATAAGCATAAACGCGGAGTCCCGGACTTAATATCCGGCGGGCTTGTGCAATAAAAAATGGACCGCACCGGCGCTGTAACGCCGGTGCGGTATTTTTCCTCTCCCTTAAAATCAAAGCTCTTTGATTGCCTTGAGACAATCAGGACAAATGTTTTTGCCCTTATAGTCCACTATGTCCTTTGCGTTTCCACAGAACAGGCAAGCCGGCAAGTACTTCTTGAGAATTATGCGGTCCTCGTCCACATATATTTCAAGTGCATCTCTCTCAGCAATATCAAGGGTTCTTCTGAGTTCGATAGGCAGGACGATTCTTCCAAGCTCATCCACTTTTCTGACTATTCCGGTTGACTTCATAGTTCTCGTTTCCCTTCTCCAAGTATTTTATTTTCCTGTTTTCTCCCTTACAGGGTATACCAAATGTTTGTCACATTTTGACAACGTCAGTATACCACATGCACAGATAAAGTCAACAATTTCATAAAAAAGTTTTGTATTTTTACAAACATTAAGTAAATATATCCAAAAACAGGAGGTGTTCTTAATCGCAATATCTATATTTTGGACAATAGCGGCAGTTTTTTCGTTTATATACGGAATCGCCTCCGGCAGAACGGACGAGATAGGGACGGCGGCGATGCAGGGGGCCGCAGCCGCTGTTGAGCTGTGCATAACAACAGGGGGTATGATATGTCTATGGTCCGGCGTTATGGAGCTCATGGACAGGGCCGGCATAACAAAGATGGTAAAGCGGCTCCTTCAGCCTCTGCTGGGCAGGCTCTTTCCCCGTTCCTCTTCGGACAGCGATACCTTCGGAGCGCTGTGTTCCAACGTCTCTGCAAATCTGCTTGGGCTGGGCAATGCGGCGACTCCTGCAGGCATCCGCGCGGCGGAAGGAATGCGCCGCCTGGGCGCGGATAATGAGCTTACGCGGCTCGTGGTCATGAATACTGCCTCGGTCCAGCTCATACCCACGACAGTCGCCGCTGTTCGTTCCGCGCTGGGTTCCGCCGCGCCATATGATATTCTTCCATGCGTCTGGATCAGCTCCCTATGCTCCGTAACGACCGGACTTCTGGTCTCATATGTCCTTCAGAGGCGGACAGAATGACTCAGTTTTCGTCACTGATCGCGCCATTTATAATGGCCTTTGCCGCGCTGTATGCACTGTGTCGGCGGGTGGATGTGTTTTCCGCGCTGTCGGACGGAGCAAAAAACGGGCTGCATACTGTCGCAGGGATGCTTCCTTCGCTCATTGCGCTGCTCTCCGCGGTGTATATGCTGCGCGCTTCCGGCCTTACGGACGCGCTGGCGCGGCTCCTGTCCCCGATGATGGAAAAGCTCGGCATCCCCCCGGAGACAACGGCGCTGATGCTGCTTCGCCCGTTCAGCGGCAGCGGAGCGTTGTCCGTAGGCTCCGAGCTTATGGAACGCTATGGCCCTGACAGCATGATAGGGCGAATCGCGGCCGTTATGCTCGGCTCGACCGAGACCACCTTTTATGTGATCGCCGTCTATTTCGGCGCGGCGGGAGTTAAAAAAAGCCGCCGCACAGTGCCTGCGGCACTTGCGGCGGACTTTGTAGGTTTTCTTATGGCCTGTTTGACGGTCAAGCTGTTTTTCGGCTGAGGCGATCTACGCCTGCAGCGCACGCTTCAGAGCGGCAATATGCTCCGGAGTCGTGCCGCAGCATCCGCCGAAGATCTCCGCTCCGGCCTGCTTCAGCGCAGGCACGGATGCAGCCAGAGTCTCAGGCGTCATGCCGTATACAGTTTTGCCGTCACGGTACTCAGGGTGCCCGGCGTTCGGCTTTACGATCAGCGGAACGCGGGCGGTCTTTTTCAGCTCTGCGGTAAACTGTGCAAGCTGCTCCAGATCGCCGACGCAGTTTATACCGAAGGCAGAAATGCCCATATCCGTCAGCTCGTCCATCGCCTCAGAGAGGTCATCGCCCCAGAGCGTGCGCCCTGTCGGCCCGCAGGTAAAAGTCACAATAACAGGTTTTTTTGTCACCCGCAGGACACTGTTTACAGCGGCACGGCACTCGATCAGATTCATCTGTGTCTCAACGCCGAATAAGTCGACGCCGGCCTCTTCCAGCGCCTGCGCCTGCTCGGTGAACACCTCCTCGATCTCCTCGATGGTGTCCTCACCGTAGGGCTCCGGCATCATGCCGCAGGGCGAGATATCGCCCGCGACGAGAACGTCCGTTCCCGCGACTGCGCGGCGGCTGAGCTCTACAAGGCGGAGGCAGTAATCCCGCACAAGGGATGTATCAATACCGTGCTTTTCAAAATTCGCGCGGTTTGCGCCGAAGGTCGGGGCATAGACCATGTCCGAGCCGGCCTCGGCATAGCCGCGCTGTATGGCTATAATACTGTCCGGATTCTCAAGGACCCATTTCTCCGAGCAGGCCCCCGCGGGCATTCCGAACTTCTGCAGCTCGGTACCCGTTGCTCCGTCGAGGATAAAAATATCTTTTCCCAAAAAACTCATGACAGTCCTCCTTACATTTTTTCCGGTGCCGAAACTCCGACCAGCGCGAGGCAGTGCGCTATAACGCTTCTGGTGCAGTCGGCCAGAAGCAGGCGAGCCCGCAGCAGCTCCGGTTCGGAATCCTTTATGCGGCAGCTGTTATAGAAGCGGTGGAAACGCGCGGCAAGCTCCGTCACATAGCGGTTGACGCGGCTCGGGTCATAGTCGCGCGCCGCGGCGACTATCTCATCCGGCAGCGCGGACAGCTGCTTGATGAGTTCCTGCTCCTGCTCGCTTTCCAGCAAGGACAGGTCAGCTTCCTCCGTAGACGGTACGGCATGTCCCTCCGCGGCCAGAGCCGCTATAAGGCTGCATATGCGCGCATGGGCATACTGTACATAGTACACGGGGTTGTCGCTGTCCTGGCGCACAGCGAGGTCAAGGTCGAACTCGAGGTGCGTATCAGGCTTGGAATTGAAAAAGAAGCGGCAGGCGTCAACGCCTATTTCGTCAAGCAGATCGTTGAGCGTAAGCGCCTTGCCGGTACGCTTGGAAACCTTCACGACTTCGCTTCCGCGCACAAGCCGGACCATCTGCATGATGAGGAAATCAAGCTTTTTGCCGCCAAGACCGAGAGCCGGCGCTTTCATAGTTGCGGCAAAGCGTATCGCATGGCCGTGGTGGTCGGCGCCCCAGACGTCTATGACGCGGTCAAAGCCGCGCTCGATGAACTTGTTGCGGTGATATGCGATATCGACCGCGTAGTAGGTATAAAAGCCGTTGGAACGGCGCAGGACCTCATCCTTGTCCGCGCCCAGGTCAGTATTGCGCAGCCAGACGGCTCCGTCCTTTTCATAGGTCAGGCCCGCGTCGGTCAACAGCCTGACCGTCTCCGCGACATATCCGGAGGAGTGCAGGCTGCTCTCAAGGAACCACTGGTCGAAGCGGATGCCGTAGCGCTCAAGGTGCTTTTTCATAAGCTCAATATTGTGCGGCAGGCCAAACTCCACAAAGGCGGCGCAGCGTTCCTCCTGCGGTACGTCAAGGTATTTATCGCCGTCGCGCTCATAGATCAGCTTTGCAAGCTGCTTTATATCGTCGCCGTGGTAGCCGTTGTCCGGAAACTCGACCGCATCCTCGCCCTTTATGAGCTGGAGGTAGCGCGCCTCGATGCTCTTGCCAAACAAATCGACCTGATTTCCCGCGTCGTTGACATAGAACTCGCGCCAGACGTTGTAACCGGCCATATCGAGAACAGACGCCAGCGCGTCGCCGAGGACGCCGCCGCGGGCGTTGCCTATTGTCATCGGCCCCGTCGGGTTTGCGGAGACAAACTCTACCATGACTTTCTCACCGTGCCCCACATCGGAGCGGCCATAGTCTTTCCCCTCGCTTATAACGGCTCGCAGAACGTCTCCATACCATTTCTTCCCGAGGAAGAAGTTTATAAAGCCGGGTCCCGCTATTTCTACTCTGTCGAAATAGCTGCCTTCAAGCTCCAGATTTTCAGCCAGCGTCTCCGCGATCTTTTTCGGCGCCGCATGCAGAGCTTTTGCTCCGACAAGGGCATGGTTTGCCGCATAGTCGCCGTTTTTGACGTCCTTGGGGATGTCGACCTTGCCCGAGAGGGACACGCCCTCCGGAAAAAGTCCCTGCTTTGCCGCCTTTTCATAGGCGCCGGCAAGCAGCTCGTCTATCTGTTTCTTCGCGTTTTCAATAAGGTTCATACGCTCTCCTGCCTTCCGCTCTCTCTGACATTTATCTTGAAGTTGTTTCGTCCTATTGTCGTATGCTCAAGGTCGATCAGATATTCGATCTCCATATCCCCGCCGTGCTCTCCCAGCTCGTGGCTTACGCTGCGGGTGGATACGCTCATCGTCGCCGCGCCGTAGGGCGTGTCGTAGAGGAAATAATGCTTTTTCCCGGGTTCAAATATCATCGTTGTGTTCAGCGTGCCGACGCGCGACATCGTAACCGCATCTGGTTTTACGGAAAAGGTCGTTTTCGTACCCTCCAGCCCTGTCAGCTCGCTTTCCATATATGAGAAGTATGTTTCTCCGTTTTTATGCAGATACTTTCCGTCAGTGACAAGCTCAATTACGTCCTTGTCATCGTCGGCAAAGATCTGTGTTCCGACGATGGATATGATCACATCTTTGCCGGCATCCAAATTCTCGTTCATGGCTTCCTCTTTTCATTATTACTCACGCCGGGGCATATGCGCCCGGAGACAGATTATATATCGACGCTGTGCACCGTACCGAAGTTCTCCCGCCCGAGAAACAGTCCCGCGTTCTCCGCAAAAAAGTCTGCGTCGCCGCTGGTATAGAGCTCCGCTGTACCCTGCCGTCTATCTGCAAGAGCGTCTGTCTCCCGCAGGAACCGCACGAGCTCCTGCGCGGCGGCCTCGCTGTTGCTGACCAGCTTCACGTCCGGCAAAAACGCCTGTATCTCCGGCGCGAGCAGCGGGTAGTGCGTGCAGCCGAGCAGCATGACCTCGCTTTCAGCCTCGCGGAAAGGCTCCAGCGCCTCGGAAACAGCGCGCGCCGTTTCGGGGTCGTTTCTGCCGAACCCGCCGCTTTCAACCAACGGGACAAAGGTTGGACAGGCGCGCGCCGTTACTGCCGCCGAGGGGGCAAACTTTTCAATAGCGCGCTGGTATGCGCCGCTGCGGATGGTCGCCTCTGTTGCGATGACGCCGATGCGTCCTGCCGGCGCAAGCTCCGCCGCGGCACGCGCCGCGGAATCTATGACCCCGACGACCGGAACGGGAGAGGCTTTTTTCAGCTCATCCATCGCGTTTGAACTGCTTGTTCCGCAGGCTACGAGCACGGCCTTTATATCAAAGCGCATTAAAAACCGAAGGTCCCGCAGGGACAATTCAATAAGCTCCGCGCGGGCACGGCCGCCGTATGGAGCATGCGCAGAGTCGCCGAAGAATATCAGGTTTTCCCCCGGCAGCAGGCCGCGAAGCTCACGCAGCGCCGTAAGCCCGCCGAGACCGGAATCGAATATGGCGATCGCCCTGTTATCCATGGCATCCTCCGAAAAAAATGCACAAATCCTGTGCGCATAGTGTTACTTACATATCATATGACAAAACCACCGGCAAATCAAGGGGAAAAATTGTGTGGAATTTTACATTCGCGTTTGATATAATGGTATGAACATTTAATACCATTTCTCCAAGGAGGTCAGCATGAACATCGAGCTTACGACAAAAGAATTTCGCAGACTGCTGGATATGGTATACATCGGCAACTGGGTGCTCAACTCCACGCGCGGCAGCGACCGCTTTGAGGATTACGACAAAATTCAGGAAAAGCTTTTTGCACAATGCGCCAAAAATGACATGACATCACTCATACAGATATGGCGCGGTCATATTTTCCCCTCCCGAGCATACGAGGACGGCGGCATACATGAGGCTATAGCAGATTATGAGGACGCTGTGTTCTTCGATATCCTTGCGGAGGAGCTTGCACGCCGCGACATGGATTCTGAGCATATCAGCCCTGACGATGTTTCAGAACTGGCCAGCAGAATGGATGAATATATAAGCGAATTCGAGAAAAATGGCGTTGATAATATTGAAATAGTAAAATAACGGACATGAAAACCGCCTCTCTGTGGCAAACTAAGGCCATCGGGAGGCGATATTTATGAAAATGACAAATGAGGAATATAACGAATACCTCAAAAAGATGAGCCCTCCATCTCCGCTGGGCAAGGATATGCTCAAGGCCTTTCTGGTCGGCGGCATTATCTGCTGTATCGGTCAGGGGCTTATAGATCTCTGGGGCGCCTTTGGCCTTTCCAAGGAGGACGCCGCGACCGCAACTACAATAACTCTTGTTTTTCTCGGCGCGTTTCTGACGGGCTTTGGGCTGTATGACAGCATCGCAAAGTTTGCCGGCGCGGGAACGCTTGTTCCGATAACAGGCTTTGCAAACTCCGTCGTATCACCCGCGTTGGAGTTCAAAAGCGAGGGTATCATAACCGGCACCGCGGCGAAGATGTTCACGATCTCCGGTCCCGTAATAGTATTCGGCCTTTCCGCAAGCGTAATCTACGGTATTATTCTTGTGCTGTTCGGGCTGGCCTAGGCGCAAGCTGGGCTCTTGTTGTTTTACCCTAGTCTGTATCTTAATTTAAAACCGATTCCCCTTCGGGGGCATTTTCTGCTTTCGTTTACTTTTTATCTGTTTCTATTATTAAACCTGGTTTCCTTCGGAGAGGTACTTTTCTTGCTCCTGCCAGAAAAGTATGTCCCACTGAAAGGGAAAGCAGTTTATCAACAGCAACAGGCAAAAAGCAAAACAAGCAGAAACCATTATTAAAACGGCTGACCTGTAAAAAAACAGATCAGCCGTTAAGTTATTTATTATGTATATTACGCCTTTGCAAATTCAGCGGCGTTTGTTCCGGCAAGGCGGCCAAAGGTTATACAGCTCGAGTGGCTGATGCCGGGCAGGATCATAGGGTAGTCGACCGGGAAACGGTTGCCCTGGGTATTGCCGCAGACATACAGTCCGGGGATGGGACGTCTCTCGCCGTCGAACACGTTGCAGTTGGAGTCGCAGTCGAGGCCTCCGACTGTGCACAGAACGCCTGCAGTGCCGATATTGCTGGCAAAGAACGGGCCCTCCTTGATCGGGAACATGCGCTCGCTGCTCTTGCCGAAGTCCTCATCGACGCCTTTCTCGCAAAGCTCGTTGTATCTTGCGATCGTCTTGAGGGCCTCCGCCTTCGCTTCGGGCTCGAGATCAAGTTTCTCGACAAGCTCCTCTATGGTGTCTGCCATGACGGCTCGCTTTCCCGGGCCCTTCCCGTTGGCAATGGCCATAACGTCCTCGAGGTTCGTATAGCTGTCGTTGGCCATCCACTGCTGCTGCGGGTTGACGGCAGTGGACGCAGCGGGCGCAACGCCGCAGGCGGCTCCATGCCCCGGATTAAGCTTCGGAAGGTACTCCTCGAACTTCGAGTCAAATATCTGATAGCCTCTGCACTCGCGCTGTCGGGCGAGGATATGCTCCCAGGACTGGCCGTCAAGCTCCTCATTCATGAAGCGGACGCCGTTTGCATTGATGTTCAGCATGCCGGCGCAGCCGAGAGCGCCGCCCATGCAGTGGTTTATCAGGCCGATCGGACCGTCCTCCATGACGGCGCCGATGCGCATTGCCATCTTGTGGCCGTCGCCGACATTAATGCGGTACGGATTTTTGGGGTTGCGCATGCTGAAGCCCATGGTGTCGCGGATAGCCCACGGAGCGTAGTAATAGGTCATCGCCTCGTCGCCGACAAAATCGCCGGTCGCAACGATGACGGACTTTGCATTGCACTGGATGACCTTTCCGGTTTTGGTGTTCTGCGCGATGACGCCCGTCATCTCTCCAGACTCCGCGCGCAGGAGCTTCTTCGCCGGGGTGTTCCAGCAGCATTTGACGTTGCCCGTGCGCATACCGAGCTTGAGACTGTTCCACATCTCGGGAACAAGGCTCGGAGCCAGACGCAGCGTTACGGGATATGCCTTGGCAAACTCCTTGTCCATATCCCATCCCTCGGGAAGCGGCCAGCGCTCCGGCACGACCCAGTTCTTCACGTCCGCAGGCAATACCTCGGTAGTGCTTCCCATGACATAGACGTCAGGAGTGCCCTCCATGAACCAGTCGAAGCATTCGCCGTTATGTTCGATCCAGTACTTGAAGGCCTTGTAGTCGGGCCTCCATCCGAGGTCGCGCATGAACTGCTTGAATATCTCTTCCTTATACGCGGTGTAATCCTTGCCCCACCACTTTTTCTCAAGCTCGGAGCCGATCACCGCGATATCGCCGGAGCGGCCGCGCGGACCGTTCATCTTCTCAAAGAGAACGACCTTCGCTCCAGCCTCCGCCGCCGCGCGAACGGCGCTCGTGCCGGCAAGCCCGGCGCCGAGGACTGCTACGTCGGCCTCTATTACCTCGTCAACATGATCAAACTCGGGCTCATCACCAAGCCACTGCTCCATGGTGATGGAGCTGCCATCGAGGTTGTGCGGCATTCCGTTTTTGATGAGCGGGAACTCACGCGGGAAAGATACGTCCGCGGGCAGGATATCCTCGGGAACGGCGCCATCCTCGGGAACTATCGCCTCAAACGGGCAGACTCTGTAGCATGCACTGCATCCGATGCACCTGTCCGGATCAATGGCAAAATGCGGACCGGCAGGGCCCAGCGCATCCTTTGGGCAGATGCCCGAACAGGTACCGCACCCAACGCATTCGTTCGATACTACGTATTTCATGTGTCTCCTCCTCGATTTATTACTCGTTAATACGTCCATAGCTTAGTTGATTATATACCCGCCATTATTCATAAGTCAAATAATTAGTTAAATCAGCAATATTTTTTGTAGAAAAAGCACAAAGCCGTTTCGGTCATCTGCAAAGCAAAGAGGTACCCGCCTGTGACAGATACCTCTTTGAATGTAAATTCTGATTTTTTATGCTTTTTTCCATTTTACGCCCTGCGGGGTGTCCTCCAGGATGATGCCGCGGGCCTTGAGCTCGTCGCGGATGCGGTCAGCCTCTCCCCAGTTTTTTGCCTTGCGGGCAGCTTGGCGCTGCTCGATGAGAGCCTCGATCTCGGCGGTTTCACCATCGTCGTCCCCGCTTTCGCCGAAGGGGATGCCCAGAACGCCGCACAGCTCCAGGAATTCCGCGCGGCAGGCCTCCGCCAGCGCCTTTGTCGGGTCGGCGGCCGGCGAGACCGCAGAGTTTATCTCACGCACCATCTCAAATATGACGGAGATAGCGTCCGCAGTGTTGAAGTCGTCATCCATTACCTCGTCGAACTTGACGCGGTATTTGTCAAGGCCGGCGGCGACGGCGGCCTCGTCCTCCGTCATCTCACCCTCCCTGCCGTTGGCGGCGAAGAAATCGAGGTTCGCCTTCGCCGTGCGCAGGCGCTCGAGCGCGGCCTTCGCCTGCATGAGTATCTCGCCGGAGTAGTTGAGCGGGCTGCGGTAGTGACTCATGAGCATGAACATGCGGATGCAGTCATAGCCATAGGCCTCCGCCGCCTCACGGACGGTGAAAAAGTTGCCGAGGGACTTGCTCATCTTCTTATTGTCGATATTTATAAATCCGTTGTGCACCCAGTAGTTGACGAATTTGCAGCCGTTTGCCGCCTCAGACTGGGCGATCTCGTTCTCGTGGTGCGGGAAGGAAAGGTCGCTGCCGCCGCAGTGGATGTCTATCGTCTTGCCCAGATAGCGGTTGGACATGGCCGAGCACTCGATGTGCCAGCCGGGACGGCCCTTGCCCCAGGGGGAGTCCCACGCGGGTTCGCCCGGTTTTGCGGCCTTCCACAGAGCGAAATCGAGCGGGTTCTCTTTTATGTCCCCGACCTCTATGCGCGCGCCGGACTTCAGGTCGTCGATAGGCTGGTGGCTCAGCTTGCCGTAGCCTTCAAACTCGAGCGTACGGTAATACACGTCGCCGCCGACCGGGTACGCGTAGCCCCTGTCTATAAGTGTCTGAATGAGCTCTATGATCTGCGGGATATTCTCAGTCGCCTTGGGATGGACGGTAGCCTCGCGTACGCCGAGGGCTTTCGCGTCGACAAAATACTCGGCGATATACTTCTCCGCAATCTCGGCGGAGGTGACGCCCTCCTCATTAGCCTTTTTGATGATCTTGTCGTCAACATCAGTGAAGTTCTGAACGAACGTGACGTCATAGCCGCGGTACTCAAGGTAGCGGCGCAGAACGTCGAACATGATGATGGGGCGGGCATTACCGACGTGGATGTAGTTATACACCGTCGGGCCGCAGGCATACATACGGACCTTGCCCTCCTCAATGGGGACAAACTCCTCCTTCTGCATGGTCATAGAGTTAAAAAGCTTCATTGATTAATCTCCTTTGGACTTTCCAGTTTTTCTATCACGTATTTCTCAAGTATCTGTATCTGCTCACGCAGGGCGGACAGCTCGACCTCGACAGGGTCGGTGACGCTGACCTGATCGACTTCGTCAGCATAGCTCACGCGCTTTCCGGCGATCTTGACAACGCGCGCCGGCACGCCGACAGCGGTGCTGTCCGGCGGTATCTCCGACAAAACGACTGCGTTGGCTGCGATGCGGCTGTTATCGCCGACCTTGAAGGGCCCGAGTATCTTTGCGCCGCAGCCGATCAGCACGTTGTTGCCTATCGTCGGGTGGCGCTTTCCGGTGTCCTTGCCGGTACCGCCGAGCGTCACGCCCTGGTACAAAAGCACATCGTCGCCTATTTCCGCGGTCTCGCCGATGACTATGCCCATGCCATGGTCTATGACGAGGCGCTTTCCTATCTTGGCGCCGGGATGTATCTCAATGCCGGTCTTTTTGCGGGAGCGCTGGGATATGAACCGGGCAAGGAAAAACAGGCCGTGCTCATAGCACCAGTGCGCCTTCCTGTGCGAGCGCGTCGCCCTTATGCCCGGATACAGCGTCAGTATTTCAAAGCTGGAACGTGCGGCGGGGTCGCGCGCTTTATATGCTTTTATAGTTTCGCGAAGGTCATTGAACAATATGACCACCTCCGAATAAAATAAAAAGCCTCTCACGGCTATCATCCGTAAGAGGCGAAAAAATTTCGCGGTTCCACTCTCATTTATAACTCTGCCGGCACATCACCGGCGCGGACGTTAACGCCGTCATACGCGGGCGCATTTCCTCGCCCGGCGGCTCCGGGGCGCATTTCCCGCGGAACAATGCCGGCCCCGCTTCCAGCCAAACGGCGGGCCCTCTCTGGTGCGTGTTCTGTGCGGTACTTCTCCCTTTCACAGCCAAAACCTTTATTCACCGGATGATTTTATCAGACCGAAAACGCCTTGTCAAGAGCGGTTTGTTTTGGCCCCTTTTCATCGCATTGCCGCCGGGACACGCATGGTACAGCTCCCCGGACAGCATAACTTTTACCGGACAGTCCGGTTTCGAGACGCCTTGTCCTTTCAGCCCGTAACCCCGTTCATATTCAAACTATTCGCCGCTTCGCTATCGGGTTCCTGTTCGTAACGCTCCCCGCCCCACCATTTTGGAAGCAATTCTTCCAATGTAACAGTCCTGCGGCTGTCATAGTCGACCATTATTTCCATATTCCTGTTTTCTTTGGACAGCTGCATCAGAAATTCACGACAGGCGCCGCAGGGAATGCCGCTCCCCTCCCCATAAGGCGCCTTGTCCCTGAAGGCTATCAGCCTCTTAATTACAGTCTGGCCGCTGTTCACATACATATTGAGCGCGGCGACTCGCTCCGCACACAGATCCATAACTCCGCTGCAGCTTTCAATGCAGAATCCGGTATAAATATCGCCGTTTTCACTTTCCAAAGCGCAGACCACGTGATGCGCATATATAAAAGGCGAGACCTCCTCCGGATGATATTGTTCTCCGGCCTTTATATATAATTGTTCCCAAATATCCATATTCTCTGCCTCCGAAAATTCCATACCGTCTTTCACGCTGAATTATATGACAGCGTAAAGGTTTTATCAACGCCCTGTAAAACCGGCGCGTTGCTCCGGTCCGGTCAGCATGTCCGGGCACAGCCGCCTAAAATTTCCTTGACATATATAGATCGTCGATATATTATGTAGATAGTCTATATATCAGAGGTGATAACATGAAGATCGACAGGACCCTGCTTTCCGGCAGCACCGCTATGCTGATACTCAAACTGCTCGAAGGACAGGACATGTACGGATACCAGATGATAGAGGAGCTTGAGCGCCGCTCGAACAGCACCTTCCGTCTCAAGGCGGGCACACTCTATCCACTTTTGCACTCGCTGGAGGAAAAGGGCCTCATAAGCGCCTATGAGAAAGACGAAAACACCCAGCGTCCGCGCAGGTATTATAAGCTTACACAGCGCGGCAGAGCACAGCTCGCGGAAAAGCAGGCGGAGTGGGAGCTGTTTTCGGGAGCTGTTGACCGCGTGCTTCAGGGAGGTGCAGTCCTTGCCTGACATTCTTAAGAATTATGTAAACCTCGTTGTGGATCAAATACGCTGGAACCGCGCAAAGCCTGCCGTCGGGCGCGAGCTGGAGGCGCATCTGCGCGACCAGACGGACGCGCTCGTCAGCAGCGGGCTCAGCCGGGAGGCGGCGGAGACGGAGGCCGTGCGCCGCATGGGGGACGCCGTTGAGATCGGCGCGCAGCTCGACCGCATACACAGGCCGCGTCTGCCGAAGAGCCTTTTCGCGCTAACGGCCGCGCTGCTCGTTACGGGCGTGATGCTGAAGCTGTTCTTCACCTATGACGGCGACGCGCCGATTGAGCTTTGGGCATGCATCGCCTCCGCCGTTATCGGCGCGGGCGTGATGCTCGGGCTGTATTTTCTCGATTACACAATAATCGCAAAGCTGCCGCTGCTCGTTTTCTTCGGCGGCATCGGTCTGAATCTGGTATTTTCGCCATTTCTGTTTCCGCGTGTTTTCGGAAGGACGCTTACTGCCGGGTTTCTAACGCTTCTGCTGCCGCTGTGCTACGCGGCGCTGCTGTACTGGCTGCGCGGGCGGCGGTATTTAGGGCTGGCCGGCGCGCTCGCGGGGCTTTTCCTCTCCTGTTTTTCCTGCTATGCCGTTCCGTCCATGACGGCGCTGGCGCTCGTTTTCATTTCCTGCGCCGTTCTCGCGTCGGCGGCAATGTCGAGGAACCTGTTTGGCATCGGGCTGGCGCGCAGCTTCGTCATTTTCGGACTTATCTGCGCCGCAGCGCTCGCCTTTCCGCTTTCCCAGCTGCGGGTGGACAGCTCCATCGTGCAGCGCATGTCGGCGGCGCTGTTTCCGGGCCGGGACCCGGAGGGCTGCGGCTATCTGACAATCGCCATACGAGAGGCTGTGAGCGGCGCGAAACTCCTCGGCCCCAGCGGACAGACGGCAAGCGCAGCGCTGGCCTGTCTTTTCAGCCAGAGCAGCCGGGGGACGGACTATCTGCTGACATATCTCCTGAACCGGGCGGGCTGGCTTCCCGTTGCCGCCATAATCGCTGTGTTCGCAGCGTTTTTCTTCTGCGCGGTCAGATCCTGTATGAAGCAGAAAAGCCTGCTAGGAAGGCTCGTGTCTCTCTCCGCTGTGATGACGCTGCTGATACAGGCGCTCGTCTATATCGCGGCGAACCTCGGTCTGCCGCTGCTGTCGCCGCTGTCGCTGCCGCTGGTGTCATACGGCGGGACTGCGACGGTCATAAACATGGCGCTCATCGGCGTGATGCTCTCCGCCTTCCGCTCTGACAGCATCGTGACGGACACGGCGCCCGTCTCGCCTAAAAAGCGCGTCTTCCTCCGCGACGGAGAGCTCAGAATACTCTTTAAATGATAAACATCCCCCGGCCGCACATTGCTGAGACCGGGGGATACGCTTTTTTGGATAATATCAGGAGCTTGCGGCGGCCGCCTGGCTTGCCAGCACGCAGTCTATCGCGAGTGTCACCGCGAGCGTGGGGATTTCGTTTCGCGCGTCGAATATCTCGAGCTCATAGCAGTCGCCCCAGGTCATCCACTGCTTATGGATGCTGACTATGGGCTGTCCGTTCTGAGTTATCGTATAGTCGTGTTCCCAGAACGAGCCATCGATCTGCCAGCCCAGCCCCGCTATGCTGTATCTCGGGCGCAGAAAGGTGAATTCCTTCACGATCTCCGCTATCTGCACGCCGCCGACAAAGACATGATACCGCGGCAGGAACGACCAGACCTTCTGCTGGATGAACGCCGCCTCGCGCCCCTGCGCGTCGGTCACATGCAGCTTTTTGCCCCATGAGAACAGCTCTCCCTCCACATACCAGCGCTCCCTGCCCGCCTCGTCCCAGACGTTGAAGCGGTCGCGCCATGAAAACACCTTTTGTTTTATATAAAGCTTCATAGCCTTCCTCCGTTTATATGTTCCGGGAAGATTATAACACAGGAGCGGACTCATTCAAAGAAGAATATCAAAGGACCGTAGGGTTTTACACAGCTCCGCCCTGATCGAGCATCTCGAGCACCGCGCACATATACGGATAATCTTCATACATGCGGGAGCGGCCCAGCTCCT
>CAZIHY010000001.1:0-4548 GCA_964539115.1 uncultured Oscillospiraceae bacterium | reverse complement strand
CCTTTTCAAGCCACGCGTCAAAATACCTCTGACCGTTCGCATAGTTCCCGTCGAGCGCCTCGGGGCCGATCATATCGTCCAGGACAAAACGCATAACCTCTCCGCGCAGGCCGGTCTGCCCACCCGCGAGGAACTCATTGCAAATCTCAAGCAGCGTAAAGTTACCGTAATACTCCAGCTCCTGAAGCAGGTCCGCGCGGTTTTCAAGGCATTTCTCCGCGCTGCCGCCGGATGCCGCGAGTTCGCCGATGAGCTGTTCGGCTATAGCGCAGTCGTCCAGTCCGAAATGCTCCACCGCCTGATAATAGCAGGCCCGCATCTGCGGCATGACGTAATACCATGTGTAAAACTGAGAGTCGCGCAGCGTGCTGTCCAGATATGGGAAATTCTCCTGGACTCCGCTCTCATAATCGCTGCCGCCGCCCGGTTCATAGTAATCTACCAGCGTATACTCGCGGTCGTCAAAAGTCCCTTCTACAGTAAAATAAAGCTTCGCAAGCTCGTGGCTGCAGCCGGTAACCGCCAGTCTGTCGTTTTCCAGCTCAAACTGCGTGTACATCACCATGAGAGAATAGGTCTCCCAGGTTTGACCGTTCTCATCCTCGGTACTGGAAACCGTAAGCTGGACGTAATTTGCACAGGCAAAATCGCTTTCAGCAAATTTCCCTTCATAATGGTCATATATGGCGTCCATTATCATCGAGTGAAACGGAGTCTGGTCATCCTCCATATTGCGTATATTAACGTACAGCCGCTGGCCCGCCGATGCGCGCGTTTTTTCCGCGTGATACTGTGCATAGAGTTCCCTCGCCGCGGCGTTAAATGCGTTTCCGTAGTATTCGAGCATCTCGGGCGTTCCGTAATTCTCGAGTATCTCGTCAGTGCCCATAATACAGATAAGCTCATAGCTGCTCTCCGTGCAGGCAACGATAAGATACGTCCCATTCTCCGTTATTAGCCCGTCCTCCATATGTATCCCGCTGTCAAGCGGGACGTTATCCGGCTCGCTCGGCGTAATGCTGTATTCAAGCCGGTACATGTCGGCGGTAAATCCTTCCACCGCCGTGTCGGTGTTTATATGCTCGAGATTCGTTATCTCCGCTGCGGTTATCTCGTAACCGAATGTTTGTCCGAGTTCGTTGTGATAGTCGATTTGCCGGGCGATATACTCCCTCGCCATCTCCGCGACCGATTCCGAATAGATAAAGCCGGCTCTCACCCCGATCCCAATATCATTGGCGATGACCGGCGCTTCCGCCGCAGGCTGCGCCGGTTCCTGCACAGGTTCCGCCTCTGTCTCCTTAGGATTCGCCGCACAGCCGATGACAGCGGCGGCACAGACAACGAGCGACAGCGCCGTTATCCAAACGGCAGGCTTTTTCCAGCGCAGCGCATTTTTAATCCGCGACCGGACGCCGCTCTCGCCGAAAGCCAACGGTCCGGGCGCCGGAAAACGTCGGCCCGCGGCAAAGGAAAGCAGCGTTGTCGAGTAAAAGCAGCTGTCCGCGCCCGTCGTTTCGAGCACTCTTTCGTCACAGCTCATCTCCATGTCGCGGCCCATGAGGCTGAACGCAAGCCACACAAGAGGATTAAACCAGTGCACCGTCAGTATCAGAAACGCAAAGGGCTTTATGATATGATCGAAGCGTCTCAGATGATAATTCTCGTGCGCGATAACATACGCCCTTTCGCCCTCGCTCAGACCAAAAGGAATGTATATTTTGGGGTGCAAAAATCCCATGATAAATGGTGATCGCAACCTGTCAGACTCGTAGACGCGTCCCTCGGACAGCACGGCGTTCGACATACGGCGGCGCAGGCGGATATAGCTCACAAGGCTGTAGATAAGCAGCCCCGCCATGCCCGCGCACCACATTATGCAGGCGATAAAAATTATGATCTGCATGGGATTTGCGCTGGTCTGCGGCGCCGCTGCGGGGAGCGACGAGTTGACCGGCGCGGCGAGAACGTTGTTCACCTCCGGCCTTGCCATCAGCCCGATGTTGCTTGGGATATAGTCCATCGCGGCTGCCGTCTCCGTATGGGTCGGGGCCAGCGCTTTAATGCTGAATATGCTGAAAACGGACCTGAACGACACCGGGCAGACAAGGCGGAACGCCGCCACGCTCCACAGCGCATAGGAATATTTCTTCGGTGCTTTTTTGAGCGCAAGGCGGATTATTATAATGGCGAGAATGACGACCGAGGCCGTCAGGCTCATGTTGAGGACACGCAGAAAAATGCTCTCCATCTCTCAGCCCTCCCTGTGTTCGTCGATAAGGCGTTTAAGCTCGAGCGCCTCCTTTTCCGAGATCGTTTTTCCGCCGAGGAAAGAGGCTAGAAAGCCGGGCAGAGACCCGTCGAAAGCACGCTCGACAAATCGTTCGCTCTCGTAGGCCTGCACCCTTTCGCGCGGGATGAGCGAGGATACGACCGTTTCCTCATTTTTGGCAAAGCCCTTGTCGCAGAGCTTTTTGAGCGTCGTATAGGTCGTGGATTTCTTCCAGCCCAGACGTCCGGCGCAAAGCTCAACGAGGCGGCGTGACGGCAGTGGTTCGTTTTCCCAGATCACGCACATAAAGCGGTAATCGCTTTCACACAGCTTCAGTTCCTGCATTTCATACACCTCCTGCAATTTGGTCGGTAGTTACCAACCTTACGTTTAGTCTATAACAACCAACCACGGTTGTCAAGCACATTTTTCAATGTCAGTGCCTCTGACAAAGAAAAATACTTGACAGCACTGTCTCAGAGGTGTATAATCCTACCTGCTGTAAAGCATTTATCATTGTCAGGTCTTTTTTCGGAGGTGGAACGCATGCCGGACGAGACGCTCCGAAAAACTATGCTTTTCGACTATTACGGCGAGCTGCTGACGGAAAAGCAGCGCTTGTATTACGACCTGCACTACAACGAGGATTACTCCCTCGCGGAGATCGCCGAGCAAAACGGCACGAGCCGCCAGGCCGTGTGGGACATCATCCGCCGCGCCGAACAGACGCTCTCCGAATTCGAGGAAAAGACCGGCCTTATCCGCCGCGCGGACGAACGGCGGCAGGAGCTCGGCCGGATCAGTTCAGAGCTTGCCCGGCTCAAGGCAATGACAACAGGCGAGGCGCAGGAGCTCTGCGGGCAGATCATTGACAGGCTCTTAAACCTCGACTGAGGAAATGAACTATGGCATTTGAAAGTTTATCAGACAAGCTTTCCTCGGTGTTCAAAAAGCTCCGCGGAAAGGGCCGTCTATCCGAAAGCGACATAAAAGAGGCAATGCGCGAGGTGCGGCTGGCTCTGCTCGAGGCCGACGTCAGCTACAAAGTCGTCAAGGACTTCGTAAAGCGCGTGAGCGAGCGCGCCGTCGGCGTTGAAATACTCGAAAGCCTCAATCCCGCCCAGATGGTCATCAAGATCGTCAACGAGGAGCTCACGGCCCTCATGGGCAGCGAAAACTCAAAAATAAACATCAGCTCAAAATCCCCCAGCGTTGTGATGCTGGTCGGACTTCAGGGTGCGGGCAAAACAACGAACGGCGCAAAGCTTGCAAACCTGCTCAAAAAAAGCGGCAAGCGTCCGCTGCTCGCCGCCTGCGATATTTACCGTCCTGCCGCAATAAAACAGCTTGAGACTGTCGGCGCACAGCTCGACATCCCCGTTTTCCAGATGGGGCAGTCCGACCCCGTCGACATCGCAAAGGCCGCCATCGCACACGCGAAAAAATACGGCAACGACATGGTGTTTCTCGACACGGCCGGCCGCCTGCATATCGACGAGGAGCTCATGGACGAGCTCAAGCGCATCAAGGAGGCCGCCAATCCCGCCGAGATCATGCTGGTAGTCGACGCGATGACCGGACAGGACGCCGTTAACGCGGCCTCCGCCTTCGACAGCGCGCTGGGCATCGACGGCATCATGCTCACGAAGCTCGACGGCGACGCGCGCGGCGGCGCGGCACTTTCAGTCAGGGCCGTGACCGGCAAGCCCATTAAATACGCCGGCACGGGCGAAAAGCTCGACCAGATCGAGCCCTTCCACCCCGACCGTATGGCAAGCCGCATCCTCGGCATGGGCGACGTGTTGACGCTCATCGAAAAGGCGGAGCAGAGCTTTGACGAGAAAAAGGCCGCCGAGATGGCTGATAAGCTGCGTCAGAACAAATTCACTCTCACCGATTATTATGATCAGCTCGTCCAGCTTCGCGGCATGGGCAGCCTGCAGGACATTGCGGGCATGATCCCGGGCATGGACTCCAAGGCGCTGGCCGGCGCGCAGATAGACGAAAAGGCGCTCACCAGGACGGAGGCCATCATCCTTTCCATGACCCCGCACGAGCGCGAAAACCCCAACGTTCTCGGAAACAGCCGCAAAAAACGTATCGCCGCAGGCTCCGGCACGACCGTAGTGGACGTGAACCGGCTGCTCAAGCAGTACGAGATGATGCAGAAAATGGCAAAACAGCTCTCCGGAGCAGGCAAAAAGGGCAAGCGCTTCGGAAAAGGCCCGCTTGGTATGTTCGGCATGTAAAACTGCCGTCATTCATAGAAACGATTT